>NZ_CP121682.1:5438863-5741022 GCF_029760955.1 Streptomyces cathayae | reverse complement strand
GGACGAGCGCGGTACGCCGGTCATCAACAGCCTGGCCGAGGGCGAAGGCACACCCGGCTTCGACGTAGGCGGCGGATTCCTCGACCGTCTCCCCCAGAAGCTTCCTGGTCCGGCGGGTCTTCCACTCGGAGTGGTTCATGGCTTCTCTTCCTCCGTCCGGCTTGGCGCAAGCCTCGATTTCTTCGGTCTCAAGATCTACGGCCACGGCAAGTGGCGAGATGAGCTCTCCAGAACGCTTGCTCGGCTCCCAGGAGTAGGCAGATGGACAGCGCGCCCCTGGTCCGCCATGCTGCCCGGGCGATGATGCGCCAGTGCCGGCTGCATCGGGTGAGGGGTGGGAACTGATGGAGCAATCGCAGGCCGGGGCTGTACCGCCCGAGCGCATCCGCTACCGGTTGACGCGCCTCCAACGTGTGCTGCCTGCGCTGCCCGGCATCGTCAGCCCCATGGTCCTCCAGGTCCTGTTCTGGTTGGACGGGGACCCGTTTGATCCTGTACTGGTCTCAGTACTCACCCTGCCGCTCGGGATGCTGATCATCTTGCGGCCCTTCGGGGTCACTCTCACTCAGTCGGCGGCCATCGTGCACAACCTCCGCCACCGGACCATCCCGTGGTCGAACGTCCAAGCCATCCGGATGGAGTCATTCTTCGGAACCCGGACCGTCGTGATCTACGAAGCGGGCGGCCGCCGTACCCGGCTGCGGGCGCCGAACACCGGGTTCCTCAGCTGGGATCGCAGGTTCGAGGAGAAGTTCCACACCATCGGTAGATGGTGGATGCACCACCGCGGCCCGTACTGGGCTCCTGTTCCGCCGCCAGGGGCACAGTGGGGTGGCCCACCGGCGTCCGACAGGAACCCTTACGCACCTCCCGCGTAGTCGGCAGCCGATCCCCGCACCCTCCGGGTGGCGGACAATGACTGGGTCGAGCCGCGGGGCGCCGCCCATGGGTTGGAACAGCGCCTGTGCCGGACACAGAGACAGGATGCAACTGCTGGCTGAACGCCGACGCCGGTCGCGTCCCTTACGGCACTTCGCTGCTGCACAACGCTCGTGCTGCCGACGGCACCTTGAGCCGAATCGGACGACGGAGAGAAGGGAGCACACGTGCAGCAAGACTCAGTGCTGGCCATCGGGGGTGCCTGGTTTCTCCTCGGTGGCCTGATATTCACCTTCAACCCCCTGAGTTTGGCGGAGAAGTACATCAAGTTCACAAAACCCCTGAGTGGTCCACGTATCACAAAACGCCTGGGTGGCCCACGTGTCACGGTCAGTGACCTTTACATCGCCCGCAGGGTGGGAACGGTGCTTCTCCCTGTCGGCTGCGGGATGCTCGTTGTGTGGGTGTTGCCGACACTAGGGGTGGACAGGAGCGCGCTCGCACCCCTGATTCCCCTGGCGGGCCTGGGCCTCTTCGTCCTCGTCGGCTCCACCCTCTACCTGATTTACCGGGCTTCGTCACGTGGTGATGAGCAGCGCCCAGGGCCCCGACCGTAGAAAGCGGCCAGGACGCTTCGCAGCATCGAGCGCCGCAGGAGTCCGATCCGTCTTCCCCTGAGGAAGGGTCAGCCGCTGATGTCAGGCGTCAGGGCCCCTCTGGACGACGAGCCGGTCGGCTAGTCACCCACCCGTCGCTCACGCTTGCGTGCCTCCCGGCGTTCCCGGGCCTGTCTGTTGTCTTCCTTGATGGCCTGGATCTCTTGCCGGACACGGAGAGCGAAGTAGCGAGTGAGTATTGCGACCAGTATGGCGAGGCACACGCCGCCGATCACCAACGAAGATACCGATGTCGTGTCGCGAAGGCCCACCCACGCCGTGACGCCCAGATAGCCGATACCGACCTTGGTGAGCTCGCGCTTCACGTCTCCTCCGGGGGCGGTCCGTCTCTTGCCGGAGACCGGAGCCTAACGTTCGCGTTCGTACCCCCGCGCGAAACCTTCGGAATCTCCCCACCCGCCTCCGCCCACCACTCACCCCGGCTCCCATCCCGCGCACGCCGCTACGAGCCCGCACTCGGCGACGGCGCCCCCTCCCATCCCGGTGCCGGCCGATCCTCCGCCGGAGGCATCGTCTTTGACCGCGGGTCGCTCTCTGCGGTGCTCGCCTCATGGCCTCCGGCCTTGTCCACAGGGGGGGCGCGCGTCGGCGCAGCGCAGACGGCCCGCTCGTGACCGAGCGGCTGCTGTTCACCCGTCTCGATGGAGCGGGTGCGGTTCGGCGCACCGACTTCAACGACCGCACGGGGAAGCCCGCTCTCGTCACGGCTGGGGTGATCCCCGCGCCGCAGTCGGGTGAGAGCCCGTCACCGGGCCGCCCGCGAACACGGCATGCACGCCCTCAGGCACTTCTACGCCTCGGTCCTGCCGGACGTCGGCGAGAACGTCAAAGCACTGAGTCACTGTCTCGGACACAACGATCCGGGGTTCACGCTCCGGGTCTGCCCGCACCTCATGCCGAGTAGCGACGCTCGGGCCGGAAGGCCGTGGACGGCCTCTACGAGGGCGCCGCTCCTGCGCTGGACGGCCCAGAGGCGGCCCTGGGCCAGTGAGACGCGATGGGGCCGACGGTCCGCGACCGTCGGCCCCATCCGCCGAATCAGCGGGAAGACCGCTCTGAACTGCGCTTACAACACCGGCAGGTTCTTGCGCAGTTCGAACGCGGTGACCTCGGAGCGGTACTCCTCCCACTCCTGCTTCTTGTTGCGCAGGAAGAAATCGAAGACGTGTTCGCCGAGGGTCTCGGCGACCAGGTCGCTGCGTTCCATCAGGGTGAGGGACTCGCCGAGGTTCTGCGGGAGGGGTTCGATGCCGAGGGCGCGGCGTTCGGCGTCGGAGAGGGCCCAGACGTCGTCCTCGGCGCCGGGCGGGAGTTCGTAGCTCTCCTCCACGCCCTTCAGGCCGGCGGCCAGGAGGAGCGCGTAGGTCAGGTACGGGTTGGCGCCGGAGTCGATCGAGCGGACCTCGACGCGGGCCGAGCCGGTCTTGCCCGGCTTGTACATGGGAACGCGCACCAGGGCCGAGCGGTTGTTGTGGCCCCAGCAGATGTACGAGGGGGCCTCGCCGCCGGCGCCGGCGGTGCGCTCGGAGCCGCCCCAGATGCGCTTGTAGGAGTTGACCCACTGGTTGGTGACCGCGGAGACCTCCGCCGCGTGCTTCAGCAGGCCCGCGATGAAGGAGCGGCCGATCTTGGAGAGCTGGTACTCCGCGCCCGACTCGTAGAAGGCGTTGCGGTCGCCCTCGAAGAGGGAGAGGTGGGTGTGCATGCCGCTGCCCGGGTGCTCCGAGAACGGCTTCGGCATGAACGTGGCCTGCACGCCCTGTTCCAGCGCCACCTGCTTCATGACCAGGCGGAACGTCATGATGTTGTCGGCCGTGGAGAGCGCGTCCGCGTAGCGCAGGTCGATCTCCTGCTGGCCGGGGGCGCCCTCGTGGTGGGAGAACTCCACCGAGATGCCCATCGACTCCAGCATCGTGATGGCCTGGCGGCGGAAGTCCTGGCCGACGTTCTGCGGCGTGTGGTCGAAGTAGCCGGAGTTGTCGGCGGGGGTCGGGCGGCTGCCGTCGAGGGGCTTGTCCTTCAGCAGGAAGAACTCGATCTCGGGGTGGGTGTAGAAGGTGAAGCCCATGTCGGAGGTGCGGGCCAGGGCGCGCTTGAGGACGTAGCGCGGGTCGGCGAAGGACGGGGAGCCGTCCGGCATGAGGATGTCGCAGAACATGCGGGCCGTGCCGGGGGCCTCGGCACGCCAGGGCAGGATCTGGAACGTCGACGGGTCCGGCTTGGCGATCATGTCGGACTCGTACACCCGGGCGAAGCCCTCGATCGCCGAGCCGTCGAAGCCGATGCCCTCGTCGAAGGCCTGCTCCAGTTCGGCCGGGGCCACGGCCACGGACTTCAGGAAGCCCAGCACGTCCGTGAACCACAGCCGTACGAACCGGATGTCGCGCTCCTCCAACGTCCGGAGCACGAACTCCTGCTGCTTGTCCATCTTCCGCTTCCCCATCATCGCCGGTCGGACCGCCTTTTCTGTGCCTCGACGGATGGCCTCCTCGGGCTGCGGTCGGGCAGTCGGGCCATCCCACCACATCCGGGTTTCACGCATGTTGCCGACCATGATCGCCCGACGGCTCCGCGGTTCCTCGCGCCCGTGGTTTCTCGCGCCCGTTGTCCATCTTGCCCGTTCGGGCCGGTGCGCGTAACGGCGGGCGCCGCCCCAGTACCCGGCGACGCGTCACGGTCGGCGCGTCGCCTTTTAGCAGGGTCCCCACGGACGGCTCAACCCCACCCCCCTTAATTGGTATTTCAGATGCAAGTTTTAATGGGTGGCGCAGGCAGTCGAGAACGAGGAGACCTGATGCTGTCCGAGCAGTCCGCCGTCACCGTCCGTGCCACGCTTCCCGCCGTCGGAGGGGCCCTCAGCGAGATAACCGAGCGCTTCTACGCCGGGATGTTCGCCGCCCGCCCCGAACTGCTGCGCGACCTGTTCAACCGCGGCAACCAGGCCGCGGGCACCCAGCGCGAGGCCCTCGCCGGTTCCATCGCGGCCTTCGCCACGCATCTGCTGGACCACCCCGACGACCGGCCCGACGCCATGCTGCAGCGCATCGCGCACAAGCACGCCTCCCTCGGCATCACCCCGGACCAGTACGCCATCGTCCACGAGCACCTGTTCGCCGCCATCGTGGAGGTCCTGGGCGAGGCCGTCACCCCCGAGGTCGCGGCCGCCTGGGAGGAGGTCTACTGGCTGATGGCGAACGCCCTCGTCGCCGTCGAGAAGCGGCTCTACGAGGAGCAGGGCGGCCCGAGCTGGCGCGCCTGGGAGGTCGTCGAGCGGGTCACCGAGACCGCCGACGTCGCCTCCTTCCGGCTGCGTCCGGTCGACGGGGGCCCGGTGCGGGACTTCCGCCCGGGCCAGTACGTCTCCGTCCGCGTCGCCCTCGAGGACGGCGCCCGGCAGATCCGCCAGTACAGCCTGTCGGGGGCGCCCGGTCCGGACGAGCGGCAGTTCAGCGTCAAGCGCGTGCACGACGAGGACGGTACGCCCGAGGGTGAGGTCTCCGGCCACCTCCACGCGCGGGTGCGGGTCGGTGACGTCCTGGAGCTGTCCGAGGCGCACGGCGACCTAGTCCTCGACGCCGAGCCCGGCACCCCCCTCCTGCTGGCCTCGGCGGGGATCGGGGTCACCCCGATGACCGCGATGCTGGCGCACCTCGCCGACGGCGGGCACCAGGCTCCGGTCACCGTCGTGCACGGCGACCGCTCCCCCGCCGACCACGCCCTGCGCGCCGACCACGAGGGGTACGCGGCCAAGCTGGCGGACTCCACCGTGCGCTTCTGGTACGAGCAGGACGCCCCGGCCGGCGCCGCCACCGGCTACGTCGACCTCACGGACGTACCGGTGGCACCGGGCACGCGCGCGTACCTGTGCGGTCCGCTGCCCTTCATGCGGACGGTGCGGGAGCAGCTGATCGGCAAGGGCGTCGCCCCGGCCGACATCCACTACGAGGTGTTCGGCCCGGACCTGTGGCTGGCCAAGCAGGGCTGAGCATGTCCGAGGGAAGCTGACGGGCGTCCACCGGGCAGGCAGGCCTAAAGCGCCCGGGAGATCTGCAGCAGGAGCGGGCCCGTCGGGCCCGTGGCGAGGTCCGCCACCGTGAGCGGGTCCAGTGAGGCGAAGAACGCCTCCTGGGCCCGCCGCAGCGCGCCCCGCAGGCGGCAGTCGGAACGGAGCGGGCAGGCCGCGAGGGCCGAGGTGCCCTCGCAGTCGACGACGTCGTCCTCCCCCTCGAAGGCGCGGACCACGGCGCCCACCGAGGCGGTGCGGCCCCGCTCCGTGAGGGCGAGGCCGCCGCCCCGGCCGCGCCGGGCCGTGAGCAGTCCCATGTGCTGGAGCTCGGCGACGACCTTGGCGGCGTGGGTGTAGGGCACGTCGACGGCCGCCGCGACATCGCGCGTCGTCGGGTTGGAGTCGCCTGCCACCACGAGGCGCATCAGGACCCGCAGGGCGAGGTCGGTGGAGCGCAGCAGCCTCATACCGGGCAGGGTAGGTAATGCACATTCGGCATTCAAATTATCCGACGGGATTTCTTGTGGAGTTTTCGGGCGGGGTCCGTGGCCGCCCCGGCGTGACCTCCCACCCCATCGCGTCGGTTTGACGATTACACTGGGCCGCGTGCCTCAACTACGTCTCGCCCTGAATCAGATCGACTCGCGCGTCGGCGACCTCACCGGCAACGCCGAGGCGATCGTCCGCTGGACCCGGCACTCCGCCGAACAGGGAGCCCACCTCGTGGCGTTCCCGGAGATGGCGCTGACCGGGTATCCCGTCGAGGACCTCGCCCTGAGGTCGTCCTTCGTGGCGGCTTCCCGCGCGGCCCTGCGCTCCCTGGCCGCGCGGCTCGCCGACGAGGGGTTCGGGGAACTGCCCGTCCTCGTCGGCTACCTCGACCGCAGCGACACCGACCGGCCGAAGTACGGCCGGCCCGCCGGTGCGCCGCGCAACGCGGCGGCCGTGCTGTACGGCGGTGACGTGGTGCTGGGCTTCGCCAAGCACCACCTGCCCAACTACGGCGTCTTCGACGAGTTCCGGTACTTCGTGCCCGGCGAGACCCTGCCCGTGCTGCGGCTGCACGGCGTGGACGTCGCCTTCGCCATCTGTGAGGACCTGTGGCAGGACGGCGGGCGGGTGCCGGCCGCCCGGTCGGCGCGGGCCGGGCTGCTCCTGTCGGTCAACGCCTCGCCGTACGAGCGGAACAAGGACGACACCCGGCTCGAGCTCGTGCGCAAGCGGGCCCAGGAGGCGGGGTGCACGACGGCCTACCTCGCGATGACCGGCGGGCAGGACGACCTCGTCTTCGACGGGGACTCGATCGTCGTCGACCAGGGCGGTGAGGTCGTGGCGCGCGCACCGCAGTTCGCCGAGGAGTGCGTGGTGCTGGACCTCGACCTGCCGGCGGCCGCCGCCGACGCGCCCGCGTCCGGCGAGGTCGTCGACGACGGGCTGCGGATCGACCGCGTCGTCCTGTCCGAGGCGCCGCTGCCCGCCTACCCGGCGGAGCGGAAGGGGACGCGGGCCGAGCCGCTCGACGACGACGAGGAGGTGTACTCCGCGCTGGTCACGGGTCTTCGCGCGTACGTCGGGAAGAACGGGTTCGAGTCCGTGCTGATCGGGCTGTCCGGGGGCATCGACTCGGCGCTCGTCGCCGCGATCGCCTGCGACGCGGTGGGCGCGGAGCACGTGTACGGCGTCTCGATGCCGTCCAGGTACTCCTCGGACCACTCCAGGGACGACGCGGCGGAGCTGGCGCGGCGGACCGGGCTGCACTACCGGACGGTCGCCATCGAGCCGATGTTCGACGCGTACATGGGGGCGCTGGGGCTGTCCGGGCTGGCGGAGGAGAACCTGCAGTCCAGGCTGCGCGGGACGACGCTCATGGCGATCTCCAACCAGGAGGGCCAGATCGTGCTGGCGCCGGGCAACAAGTCGGAGCTGGCCGTCGGTTACTCGACGCTGTACGGGGACTCGGTGGGGGCGTACGGGCCCATCAAGGACGTGTACAAGACGTCGGTGTTCCGGCTCGCCGAGTGGCGGAACCGGGCGGCGCGGGAGCGGGGGCAGACGCCTCCGATCCCGGAGAACTCGATCACGAAGCCGCCCAGTGCCGAGCTGCGGCCGGACCAGGTCGACACGGACTCGCTGCCGGACTACCCGGTGCTCGACGCGATCCTCGAGCTGTACGTCGACCGGGACCGCGGGGCGGACGAGATCGTCGCGGGCGGGTTCGACGCGGAGCTGGTGCACAAGACGCTGCGGATGGTCGACCGGGCCGAGTACAAGCGGCGGCAGTACCCGCCGGGGACGAAGATCTCCCCGAAGGGCTTCGGCAAGGACCGCCGGCTGCCGATCACGAGCGGCTGGCGGGAGTAGCAGCCGGGGACTGCGCCTGCCGGGGCACGTGGCCGGTGACGACGCGGTCCCGGTTCGGGGACGGGGCCGCGGTGGGCGGCGTCCTGCGGTCCACCGTGTGGGCCACCGCGGCCACGCCGATGCCGAGGGCGGCCAGCAGGGCGCCCGCGAGGGCCGGGGACGTGGTCCCGAAGCCGGCCGCGAGCGTCAGGCCGCCCACCCAGGCGCCTCCGGCGTTGCCCAGGTTGAAGGCCGCCTGGTTGGCGGACGAGGCCAGGGAGGGGGCCGCCGCCGCCTTCTCCATGACCATCAGCTGGAGCGGGGAGCCGGTGGCGAAGGCGGCCGTGCCGAGGAGGGTCACGGCCACGGCCGCGCCGGCCTCGGTGCGCATCAGGAGGGGGAAGAGCGCCAGGACCGCCGTCAGTGCGGCCAGGCCGCCGAAGAGGGTGGCGCGCAGGGAGTGGTCGGCCAGCCGGCCGCCCAGCAGGTTGCCGGCCGTGGCTCCGACGCCGAACAGGGCGAGCAGCAGCGTCACGCTCGTTTCGGCGTAGCCGGCGGAGTCCGTCAGCATCGGCGTGATGTAGCTGTACGCCGCGAAGAGCCCGCCGAAGCCCGCCACCGTGGTGCCGAGGGCCAGCCAGACGGGCAGGGAGCGCAGGGTGGCCAGTTCGCCGCGGAGCCCGGCCGTGGGGGCGGCCGGGGTGTGGTCCGCCGGGATCAGCAGGGCCAGGGCGGCTATGGCGGCCAGGCCGATCGCGCTGACGCCGAGGAAGGTCACCCGCCAGCCGAGGTGCTGGCCCATGAAGGTGGCCGCGGGGACACCGACCACGTTGGCCGTCGTCAGGCCCAGGAACATCAGGGAGACCGAGCGGGCCTTGCGGTCGGGGGTCACCAGGTCGGCGGCGACCACCGCCCCCACGCCGAAGAAGGCTCCGTGCGGGAGACCGCTGAGGAAACGCGCGGCCAGCAGCCAGGTGTGGTCGGGGGCGAACGCCGAGAGCGCGTTGCCCACGACGAAGAGGACCATCAGGGCGATCAGCACCGTGCGCCGGGAGATCCTCGCCGTCGCGGCGGCGAGCAGCGGGGCGCCGACGACCACACCGAGGGCATAGGCGGAGACCAGGTGGCCGGCGCTCGGGATGGAGATGCCCAGGTCGTCCGCGACGTCCGGGAGCAACCCCATGATCACGAACTCGGTGGTACCGATGCCGAAGGCGCCCACGGCGAGGGCGAGCAGGGCCAGGGGCATGAGGGGGACCTTTCGAGGCTGGGGTTCCGCGCTGTTCCGCGCTGTTTCGCGCCGTTCCGCACGTCCATATGTTCAAGTGCGGAACAAAGCCTCTCAGGTCCGGTGTTCCGGTGATCGACGCACAGGTTGCCGACGATCGTACAGACGGGGTTGACCTGGGGTTTCAGTCGCCCGGTGTGGCGAGCTTCACGCGGGCCGCGATCGGCAGGTGGTCGCTCGCCGTCCTCGGGAGCGACCACGAGCTCTCCGGCTCCGCGCCCTTGACCATGATCTGGTCGATCCGCGCCATCGGGAACGCCGCCGGCCAGCTGAAGCCGAACCCGCTGCCCGCGGCCCCCTGGGTGGAACGCATCTGGGAGGTGACGGCGTTCAGGGCCCGGTCGTTCATCGTGCCGTTCAGGTCGCCGAGCAGGACGACGTTCTCCAGCGGCTCCCGGGCGATGGCGGAACCCAGGGCGTCGGCGCTCCTGTCACGCTGACGTGCGGTGAAGCCGGCCTCCAGCTTCACGCGCACCGAGGGGAGATGGGCGACGTACACCGCGACCTGCGCCCCGGGCGCCGTCACCGTGGCCCGCATCGCGCGCTCCCAGCCCAGGCGGATGTCGACGGCCGCCACGTCGCTCAGCGGGTACTTGCTCCACAGCCCGACCGTGCCGACCACCGCGTGGTACTTGTACGTCGGCGCCAGCGCCCTCTCGTACGTCGGGACCGCGGACGCCTTCAGCTCCTCCAGGGCCAGCACGTCCGCCCCCGAGGCCGCGACGTCGCGGGCGGTGCCGGACGGGTCCGGGTTCCCGGCGTTGACGTTGTGCGTGGCCACCGTGAGATCGCCGCCGGGGCCGGTCCGGTCGAAGAGCAGACCGCCGAAGAGGTTCAGCCAGACGACCGCGGGCAGCAGCACCGCGACCAGGGCGGTGGCGGACCTGCGGACCAGGGCCAGCAGCAGCAGGACCGGGACGGCCAGCCCCAGCCAGGGCAGGAACGTCTCGATCAGACTGCCCAGGTTGCCGACCACGTTGGGGATGTGGGAGCGGGCCATCATGACCAGCGCGAGCAGGAGCGCGAACACGGCCAGCACCACGCCCCGGCGCCAGATGCGGCGGTCCCCGCGCCAGCCCCGGGTCAGACGGTCCCACAGGCGCCGGAGCCCGGGGGTCCGACGCTCGGGCCCCGAGCCGCCGTTGTCCGTCTCCGTCGCGTACGCCTGCTGCGCCATACCGTCGCCTCACACCTTGCCGTGCACACCGTCGCCCCCCGCGTGCAAGACCCTAGGGGATGTTCGGCGCCTTTCCCGCCGTCCGCCGACGGCCGTACAGAGGCGAGGACGAGCGGGACCGCTCCGGGAGTTCCGGGCGGGATCACGGAAAGCGCCTTCTTTGAACCCTCCCCCATCTGAAGCAGGGGATTCCTGGCTCAGGACGCCCCACAGGTCAACGACCGGAGAGGTCCTACTCCCTCAGCACCAGCCGGGACGGAACCTGCCCGGTTTGTCAAGCAAAGCCCTGACGTGCCGTCTTGGCTCTCGATCGGCACGGTGTGCGCGCTTGGTTCTCGCAACGCACGGCAGGCACTTTACCCGATCACGTACCCCCCGCCTCGGCCTGAAGGCCGGGACATCCTCGAAGGAGATCAGGTGACGGAACGCGCACATCGAAACGGTCGTGGCAGGGCGTGGCGACCGTGCCAGGCCGGGAGCGGGTCGGGCGGGCGGTCAGGCCGTGCCGACGGGGCGCAGGCCCTGGAGCAGGGTGTCGACGACCTGTTCGGCGAGGCCGTCCGGCAGTCCGGCGTCGGGGCGCAGGAGGGTGCGGACCAGCAGGGGGCCGACGACGATGTCGTTCAGCAGTTCGAGGTCGACGTCGGCGCGGAGTTCGCCGTTCTCCCGGCCGCGGCGCAGCACCTCCAGGCCGAGCCGGCGGCGCGGCAGGATGACGGTGTTGTGGTAGGCGGCCCAGATCTTCGGGCTGCTCTTCATCTGGGTGTGCACGTTGTGCAGGATCACCGAGGCCCTGCTGGCGAGGCCGCGCCGGCGCAGGGACTCCAGCAGGACGACGAGGTCGTCGCGCATGGAGGTGCCGGGGAGTTCGGGGTCGACCGGTTCGGCGGCCCGCAGGACGTCGACGAAGAGTTCCTCCTTGCCGCTCCAGCGGCGGTAGATGGTGGCCTTGCCGACGCCGGCGGTGCGGGCGATCCGCTCGATGGACAGCTCCGCCAGGGGCACCCCGTCCTCCAGGAGCTTCATCGCGCCCTCGATGATGGCGCGTTCCACCGCCTCACTGCGGGGGCGGCCCCGTGCGGGCCCGCACGGCCGGGGATCGGCGTCTGCACCGGTACCGGTGTCGGTGTCGGCGAGGCTCACGTCGCTGCGTCCTTTCCGTGGGCCGGGGACGATCGGCCGGAACGACCGGCCGGGACGATTCTCCCCGGTGTCCGGCGGCCGGCCCACCACCCCTTCGGCCGTCACTCCCGCGTCGACACCAACTCCTCCTTCTTCTCGTCCCCTTCGGGCACCGGTGTCCGGCCCGGCAGGAACAGCCCGACGACGATCGCGCCGATCAGCGCGACGCCCGCTCCCCCCAGTGCCGTGACGTGCATGGCGTGCAGGAACGCGTCGTTCGCCGGTCCGACCAGGGCGTCACCGCGCGGGCCGAGCCGGGCGGCGACGCCCAGGGTGGCCTCGATGGACTCACCGGCGGACTCGCGCAGGCCCGGCGGCAGCAGGACCAGTTTGTCCTCGATGTGCGAGCGGTACGCGGTGGACAGCACCGAACCGAGGACGGCGATGCCCAGGGCGCCGCCGAGCTGGCGGAAGGTGTTGCTGAGCGCGGAGGCCGAACCCGCCTTCTCCCGCGGCAGTGTCTGCATGATCACGACGCTGACCGGCGTCATGATGTTCGCCATGGCGGCACCCATCAGGAAGAAGATCACCTCGAGGATCCAGATCGGCGTGTCCCCGTCCAACAGGCCGAACCCGGCGAGCATCGCCGCGAGGAGCAGCATGCCGCCGGTGGTGGTCGCCCGGTTGCCGAAGCGGTCCACCAGCAGCCGGGCCCGCGGCGCGAAGATCATCTGCGCGGCGGCCAGCGGCAGCATCAGCAGACCGGTCTCCAGCGGCGTGTACCCGCGCACGCTCTGCGTGTAGAACACCGCGAAGAACATCACGCCCAGCAGCGCGAAGAAGACCAGCGCGATCGCGACGATCGAGGCCGAGAAGACCTTGTTCCTGAAGTACGCCATGTCGATGGACGGGTGCGTGCTGCGCTTCTCGAACACCACGAACGCGGTGAGCACGGCGAAGCCGGCGCCGATGGTCGCCAGCACGGTGGCGTCGGTGAAGTCGGCGAGCTGGCCGCCCTTGATGATGCCGTAGACCAGCAGGACCAGACCGACCACGGACAGGGAGACGCCGACGGGGTCGATCCGGCCGGGGTCCGGGTCGCGGGAGTCCGGCACCAGCCACAGCATCAGGGCGAGGGCGGTCAGCACGATCGGCACGTTGACGAGGAAGACCGAGCCCCACCAGAAGTGCTCCAGGAGCAGTCCGCCGGTGACCGGGCCGATCGCGATGGCGAGGCCCACCCCGCCCGCCCAGATGCCGATGGCCTTCGGCTGTTCCTCGCGTTCGAAGACGTTCATCAGCACGGCCAGTGTCGCCGGCATCACGAACGCGGCGCCCAGTCCCATCACCGCGCGGAAGCCGATCAGCTCCGCCGGGGTGCCGGAGAACGCGGCGAGCGCCGAGCCGAGGCCGAACACCGCGAGGCCCCCGAGCAGCACTTTCTTGCGGCCGATCCGGTCGCCGAGCAGGCCCGCCGTGAACAGCAGGCCCGCGAAGACGAGCGTGTAGGCGTTGATCGCCCACTCCAGCTCGCTCTGCGTGGCGCCCAGGCCGGTGGGAGCGGGCGTGGAGATCGTCTTGATGGCGACGTTCAGGATCGAGTTGTCCAGGACGACGATCAGCAGGCTCAGGATGAGCACGCCGAGGATCACCCAGCGGCGCCGGTGCACGTGTTCCGGTATCCGGCGGGCCGGGGCGGCGGGAGAAGTCATACGGCCACCGTAGGACCGTTCCGATACGAGACCGTCTCGTATCGAAACCCTTTTGCCGAGACCTTGCCGGGGCATTGCGCCGCCTTTCGCGGGGCTTTGCCCACCCCGCCGGTCACGCGGAACCGACGGCGCCCGTCCCGGGCCCCGACCCTGCTCTAGGCACCGGCCCGCTCGGAATGCCACCATGGAGGGGATCCGGGGACGCCGTCAGGGCGCCTCGAGATGACGTGTTAGGAGCCGTTGCAATGACGCAGCTTTCGGCTGCCCAGACTGGCAAGGCAGTCCCCTCCGACGGCAGCAAGGCGCTGTACGGAGGCAAGGGCACCCGCCGTATCACCGTCCGCGACATCGCCCTCGCCAAGGAACGCGGCGAGAAGTGGCCCATGCTCACCGCCTACGACGCGGCGACCGCGTCCGTCTTCGACGAGGCCGGCATCCCGGTCATGCTCGTCGGCGACTCCGCGGGAAACTGCCACCTCGGGTACGAGACCACCGTGCCCGTCACCCTCGACGAGATGACCATGCTGTCCGCCGCCGTGGTCCGCGGCACCCAGCGCGCCCTGATCGTCGCCGACCTGCCCTTCGGCTCGTACCAGGAGGGGCCGGTGCAGGCACTGCGCTCGGCGACCCGGCTGGTGAAGGAGGCCGGTGTCGGCGCCGTCAAGCTGGAGGGCGGTGAGCGCTCGCACCGGCAGATCGAGCTGCTGGTCGAGTCCGGCATCCCGGTGATGGCGCACATCGGCCTGACCCCGCAGTCCGTGAACGCCATGGGCTACCGCGTCCAGGGGCGTGGCGAGGAGGCCGCGCAGCAGCTGCTGCGGGACGCCAAGTCCGTGCAGGACGCGGGCGCCTTCGCCGTCGTACTGGAACTGGTGCCGGCCGAGCTGGCCGCCGAGGTGACCCGGACCCTGCACATCCCCACCGTCGGGATCGGCGCGGGGGCCGGGACCGACGCGCAGGTACTGGTGTGGACCGACATGCTCGGGCTGACCGGCGGCCGGGTGCCGAAGTTCGTCAAGCAGTACGCGAACCTGCGGGAGGTCATGGGCGGCGCGGCGAAGGCCTTCGCCGAGGACGTCGTCGGCGGAACGTTCCCGCAGGAGGAGCACTCCGTCCACTGAGTGCTGCCGCTGAGCCAACGCCGCACCACGACGGCCCGCCGGTCTTCCCCCAATCGGCGGGCCGTCGCCCCCCCCTTCTGGGGGCTGCGCCCCCAGACCCCCTTCGGCCTGGACGGCCTCGTCCTCAAACGCCGGACGGGCTGAAAGCCGGCCCCTCGCCGACAAGGTTTTCCGTTCCTGTCGGAGGTCTGTCGGGGGTTTGTCAGTGGGGGGTGACAGTCTCGGGGGCATGACGCGAAACGACAACGACTCCGGGGGCGCGGGCAGTGCCGTCAGCGTGCGGGGGCTGGTCAAGCACTACGGCGAGACCAAGGCGCTGGACGGTGTCGACCTGGAGGTCCGCGAGGGCACCGTGATGGGGGTGCTCGGACCGAACGGGGCCGGCAAGACGACCCTCGTACGGATCCTGTCCACCCTGCTCGCCCCGACCGCCGGCCGGGCCACCGTCGCCGGTTACGACGTGCTCCGCCAGCCCCGGCAGCTGCGCCGGGTGATCGGGCTGACCGGGCAGTACGCCTCCGTGGACGAGAAGCTCTCCGGCTGGGAGAACCTCTACATGATCGGCCGGCTGCTCGACCTGCCCCGCAAGGAGGCCCGCACCCGCGCCGACGGGATGCTGGAGCGGTTCTCGCTCACCGAGGCGGCCCGGCGCCCGGCGGCCACCTACTCCGGCGGTATGCGGCGCCGGCTGGACCTGGCCGCCTCGATGATCGGCCGGCCGACCGTGCTGTTCCTGGACGAGCCGACCACCGGACTGGACCCGCGCACCCGCAACGAGGTGTGGGTCGAGGTCAGGCGGCTGGTCGGGGACGGGGTGACGGTGCTGCTGACCACCCAGTACATGGAGGAGGCCGAGCAGCTCGCCTCCGAGCTGACCGTCGTGGACCGCGGCAAGGTCATCGCGAGCGGCGGCATCGAGGAGCTGAAGGCCAGGGTCGGCGGCCGTACCCTGCGTGTCCGTCCGGCCGATCCGCTCCAGTTGCGCCCGCTCGCCGACGCTCTCGACGGCCTGGGCATCACCGGGCTCGCAAGCGCGGCCGTGGACACCGAGCGGGGTGCCGTGCTGGTCCCGATCCTCAGTGACGAGCAGCTGACCGCGGTGGTCGGAGCCGTCACCGCGCGCGGTCTCACCCTCGCCTCCATCACCACCGAACTGCCCAGCCTGGACGAAGTGTTCCTGTCCCTCACCGGCCACCGTGCCGGTGCCCCGCAGGACGCCCTGTCCGCCGAGACCCACGAGGAGGCCGCCGCATGAGTTCCGCGACGACCGTGACCCCTTCCGGCGACGCGCCCGCCGCGCCCGGATCGGCCGATGTGGCCGGCCCGGCCCCCGTGACCGGCGCGGACGGCCGTATCCCGCTCCGTTCCCATCTGCGCCACACCGGCGCGCTGGTCCGCCGCAACCTGCTGTGGATCCGGCAGGACCCGGAGTCCATGTTCGACGCCGTGCTGTTCCCGATCGTCTTCACGCTGCTGTTCGTGTACGTCTTCGGCGGCTCGATCGGGCAGGCGCTGGGCGGTGGGCAGGAGGCGTACGTCCAGTACATCGTGCCCGGCCTGATGGCCATGATGGGCATGAACATGGCCATGGGGGTGGGTACCGGCTTCAACCAGGACTTCAACACGGGGGTCATGGACCGTTTCCGGTCGCTGCCCATCGGCCGCGGCTCGGTGCTCTTCGCCAAGATCGCGGTCGAGATCCTGCGGATGCTGATCGCCACCACGATCCTCCTGGTCGTCGGTGTCCTGGTCGGCTTCGACATCACCGACTGGCCGGGGCTGTTCGCCGCCGTGGGGCTGTCCGTGGTGTTCGGCTCCGCCCTCATGTGGATCTTCATCACGCTGGGCGTGGCGATGAAGAACGCGCAGTCGGTGCAGGCGATGGGCTTCCTGGTGCTGATGCCGCTGCAGTTCGGTTCGTCGATCTTCGCGCCGACCCAGTCGATGCCGGGCTGGCTGCAGAGCTTCACCGAGTACAACCCGCTGTCCTCGCTGGCGGACGCCGCCCGCGGGCTGATGGTGGGCGGCCCGGTCGCGCACGACCTGTGGATGACGCTGGCCTGGTCGGTGGGGATCACCGCGGTGATGGCACCCATCGCGATCCACAAGTTCCGCACCAAGAGCTGACAAGAGCTGACCGCCCGGGCCCGCACCGTCCGGCCGTCCGGCCCTGCGGGCGCTCCACCGGGCCGGACCGCTCACCATGCCGAGCGGCCCACCGGGTCGGGTGATGTGCCGTGCCGGGAAACGCACCGGTCCGCCGGGCGACCCGGCGGACCGGGTGCCGTACCCGCCCGGGACCGCGCGACCCGCCGTACCGGGCCGTGCACCCCGCCGTACCGGGAACCTCACCGGCTCAGACCAGGGTGGCGGCCTTCTCCGGGGAGAGGGCGGTGCCCTCGGCGTACGCGGCCTCGTAGGCCGGGTCGCCGAGGGCGGCCCGGGTCCGCCGTTCGGCCAGGGCGCGCACCTCGCGCTCCATGCGGGCGGTGACATGGCCGGGCGGCAGCAGGGCGTCGGCGGCGCCGAGGCAGCGGGCCGCGTCCCGGGCGCGCCGTCCGCCGTCCACCACGGCCAGTGCCGTGGCGCCCATGGTCAGATACGCCGCGCGCATGTGGGAGGCGATGGCCACGGTCAGCGGATCGCCGGAACGCGCGAGCGCCGCGCGGATGGTGACCAGCGCCTGTTCGTCGTGCCCCTCCACGATGTCCAGCCAGCCCTCCGCCCCGAGGATGAACGCGTCGAAGACGACGTAGTGCGCGAGACGGAACTCCTCGCGCAGCGCCCGCAGCTGGACCCGCGCCTCGGCGGTCCGGCCGGTCATGCCGAGCCAGCCGGTCAGGAAGAGCCGGGCGGCGGGCAGCGCCTCGTTGTGCCCGTCGCCCGGCAGGTCGATGACCTCGCGCAACAGCCGCTCGCCGCGCTCCACCTCCTCTTCGTCACCTGCCTCCAGCAGCGCGCTGCCCAGCCGGGCGGTGAGCACCGCCACCTGGGTGCGGGCCCCGAGGTGTTCGGCGTACTCGATCGCCGCCTCGTAGTCCGCGGCGGCGAGCCGGTACTCGCCGCCGCGTTCGCGTGCCTCTCCGCGCGCGGAGAGCGCCTCGGCGGTGCCCCAGGCGTCCCCGAGGCGCCGGTAGATCTCCAGGGCCTCGTCGGCGTCGCGCCGCGCGTCACCCGCCCAGTCGCTGCGGTTGGCGAGGAGGTTGGCCCGCATCTGCAGGGTGGAGGCCAGCTCCCACTCGAAGCCGGGCGTCCGCCGGCAGGTGCGGACGTTGTCGTCGAGGACGGTGCGCAGTGTGCTCATGTTGCCGGTCAGCATCAGGGAGAACGCCCAGAACGTGCCGGGCGGACGGCAGGTCTGCGGCAGGCCGGGCTCGTAGGCCGCGGCGATCAGGCGCAGTCTGTGCTGTGACCGCGGGGTCTGCCAGTCGTCCAGCTCCGTGTCCATGCACGCCATGTGGGCCAGGTGCACGCCACGCCGGGCCTCGGCGAGCACCTCGTCGGCCAGCGGCGGCGGGGTGTCGGTGCAGCGCTGCCACAACGCGGCGGCGGGGCGCACCGGTTCGGTGAACGGGTCCGGTCCGAGCGTCATGACCTCACGGCACCAGTTGCGGGCCTCGATCCGCTGGTCGCGCATCTGCCAGTACCAGACCAGCGACAGCGTCAGGCACAGCGCCTCGTGCTCGTCGCGCGCGGCGACGGCGTGCCGCAGCGCGGTGCGCAGGTTCTCGTACTCGCGCTCCAGCCGCTGAATGGCCCCGAGTTGCTCCGGTCCGCGCAGCAACGGGTCGGTGGTCCGGGCGAGTTCGCGGTAGTACGTCAGATGTGCGCGTTCGGCGTCGGTCCGCCGTCCGGACTCGTCGAGACGTTCGGCCGCGTACTCGGCGACCGTCTCCAGCAGCCGGTAGCGCATCCCGGCGTCCCCCGAAGGGGCCGCCACCACCAGGGACTTGTCCACGAGCGAACCGAGCGCGTCCAGCGCCACCGGTCCGCAGACGGCCTCGGCGGCGGCGAGGTCGCAGCCGCCGGCGAAGACCGACAGCCGCCGCAGCACGTCCCGTTCGTCCGCGTCGAGCAGGTCCCAGGACCAGTCGACGACGGCCCGCAGGGTCTGCTGGCGGTGCCGCGCGGTGCGGCTGCCGGAGGTGAGCAGCCGGAAGCGGTCGTCGAGGCGGTCGGCGATCTGGCGCGGGGTCAGCATCCGCAGCCGGGCGGCGGCGAGTTCGATGGCGAGGGGCAGCCCGTCGAGCCGGCGGCAGATCTCCGCGCAGGCTTCCGGATCGTCGTCGACGCGGAAGCCGGGGCGGGCGGCGGCCCCGCGGTCGGCGAGCAGCCGCAGCGCGACCGGTTCCGGCAGCGGCTCCACCGGGCGCAGCAACTCCCCCGGTATGCCCAGGGGTTCGCGGCTGGTGGCGAGCACGGTGAGGCCGGGGCAGCGCTCCAGCAAGGCCTGGGCCAGCCGGGCGGCGGCGTCCACGACGTGCTCGCAGTTGTCCAGGACGAGCAGCATGCGGCGCCTGCCGCAGTGTTCGGCAAGCCGGTCCAGGGGGTCGTCACCGCGGTCGGCCCCTGCCGCCCGCATGCTCTCGGCGCCGGCGCCGTACAGCACGGTCTCACGGGCGCCGACGGCGGTGACCACCGCCTCGGGGACGTCGGCGGGGTCGTCGACCGGGGCGAGTTCGGCCAGCCACACGCCGTCCGGGCTGTGCTGCCGGACGGCCTCGGCGGCCTCCTGCGACAGCCTGGTCTTGCCGGCCCCGCCCGGCCCGAGCAGGGTGACCAGCCGGGCGGCGGCGAGATCACGGCGGATCGCCTCGATGTCGGCCTCCCGGCCGACGAAGGAGGTCAGCCGGGCCCGCAGGTTGCCGGGCGGGCGGGGGGCCCTGGACGGCGGCTCCGGTGCGGGTGCGTCCGGTGCGGGTGCGCCCGGGCTCAGCAACTCGGTGTGCAGGGCGCGCAGTTCGCTGCCGGGGTCGGAGCCGAGGCGGTCCGCGAGCAGCCGTCGTACCTCCTCGTACGCGGCCAGCGCCTCCGCGCCGCGGCCCGCGTCGCGCAGGGCGCGCAGCCGCAGCGCCTGTAGGGGTTCGTCGAGCGGATGGCTGTCGCACAGGGCGGTCAGCTCGGGCAGCGCCTGCCCGGCCCGGCCGAGGGCGAGGGCCGCGCCGTGCCGGGCACGCAGGGCGTCCAGGCGCCGGGTGTCGAGCCGGGCCGCCTCCGCGGTGCGGTCGGGCAGGTCGGCGAGGGCGGGCCCGTGCCACAGGGCGAGGGCGTCGTCGAGCACGGCGCCCGCCTTGGCCGGGTCCCCGTCGGACAGCGCGCGCAGGCCATCTGTGGCCAGCCGCTCGAACCGGTGCAGGTCGATGTCGTCGGGCACGGCCGTGAGCCGGTAGCCGCCGTCCTCGGAGGCCACCGCGTCCGCGCCGAGCGCCCGGCGCAGCCGCCCCACCAGCGCCTGCAGCGCCCCCGTCGCGTCGGCCGGCGGATCGCCGTCCCACACCTCGTCGACGAGCAGCCGCACCGGCACCGTACGGCCGGCCCGCAGCGCGAGCACGGTCAGCAGCGCGCGCAGCCGCGCCCCGCCGACCGGGACGGCGGTGCCGTCGGGGCGGAGTGCCTGGGTGGTGCCGAGGATGCGATAGCGCACGGGGTCCATTGTCTCCGGTGGTGCGGGGGCGATCACAGGTCGGGCCCGGTGGCCCGATCGGGGCCGGGTGGTAGCGGGTCGGGCGGTGGCGGGTCGGGCGGTGGCGGGTCGGGCCGGGGAGCGGGCCGGGCGCCCTCGTCCCACCCTCTCCGGAACCGGTGGCCGACGCGAGACGTTTTCCGGGTGCACCCGGTACCGTCGGGCAGTCCGCCCCGCGTGCCGCCGTGCGCCCGACGAGCAGTCCAGGGAGCCCCATGACCACCGCCGCCAGCCGCCGCAGCGACCGGAGGATCAGCCCCGTCTTCCTGGGCATCCTGGCCGTCACGGCGGTGGCGGGATGGGCCACCTGGACCGGGTTCGCGGACCGGACCGGCTTCGCCGTGTTCCTGTTCGTGACCGCCGCCTGGATCGTCTCGCTGTGCCTGCACGAGTACGCGCACGCGCGCACCGCGCTGCACAGCGGCGACATCTCGATCGGCGCGAAGGGCTACCTCACGCTGGACCCGCTGAAGTACACCCACCCCCTGCTGAGCATCGTCCTCCCCGTGCTGTTCGTGATCATGGGGGGCATCGGTCTGCCGGGCGGGGCGGTGTTCATCGAGCGGGGCCGGATCCGGGGGCGCTGGCGGCACAGTCTGATCTCGGCGGCGGGCCCGCTGACGAACGTCCTGTTCGCGGCGGTGTGCACGGCGCCGTTCTGGCTGGGCGCGCTGGACGGCGTACCGGTCCCCTTCCGGTTCGCGCTGGCGTTCCTCGCGCTGCTCCAGGTGACGGCCGCGATTCTGAACTTCCTGCCGGTGCCGGGGCTGGACGGCTACGGCGTGTTCGAGCCCTGGCTGTCACACGGGTTCCGGCGGCAGGTGGAGCCGATCGCGCCGTTCGGTCTGCTGCTCGTGTTCGCGCTGCTGTGGCTGCCCGCGGTGAACGGCGTGTTCTTCGGCGTGGTCGACTCGATCCTGTCGGCCCTGGGCATCCACAAGATCGAGACGTACTGCGGTCTGGAACTGTTCCGCTTCTGGCAGGACACGAGCGGACTCTGCTCGGTCGCCGCGTGACGGAACCGGCCGTCAGCAGCCGGTGCCGGAGCCGCCCGTCAGCCCGTGGCGGAGTGGTCCGCCTGGGCGGCCAGTGCCGCCCGCAGCTCCTTCTGCGCCCGGGCGCGCCGCACGTAGTACCAGGTCATGTTGGACGACAGACCCACGAGCAGGATCCAGACGATGCCCAGTCCCCAGCTGCCCCGGGCGAAGGAGACGACGGCCGCGGCGACGGTGAGCAAGCAGACGATGAAGGCGTAGAGAGCGAGACGGGGCATGGCGGCTGGGCTCCTGTCGGGGGACACTGCTTCGTCGACCAGTGTCCCCCATAGGGTCATACGTCCGTGACGCGGAGCCCGGCGTGTGCCTTGTAGCGGCGGTTGACGGAGATCAGGTTGGCGACCAGCGCCTCCACCTGGTGGGCGCCTCGCAGCCGCCCGGCGAAGACGCCCCGCATGCCCGGGATCCGCCCGGCCAGCGCCTGCACGATCTCCACATCGGCGCGGACCTCGCCGAGCACCATCACATCGGTGTCGATCCGGTCGATCTCCGGGTCCTGGAGCAGTACCGCGGACAGGTGGTGGAAGGCCGCGGTGACCCGGGAGTCCGGCAGCAGGGCCGCGGCCTGCTCGGCGGCGCTGCCCTCCTCGGGCTTGAGCGCGTAGGCGCCCTGCTTGTCGAAGCCGAGCGGGTTGACGCAGTCGACGACGAGCTTGCCGGCCAGTTCCCCGCGCAGGGACTCCAGGGTCGTGCCGTGGCCGTCCCACGGCACGGCGACGATCACGATGTCGCTGCGGCGGGCGGTCTCGGCGTTGTCGGCGCCCTCGACGCCGTACCCGAGTTCCTCGGCGGCCGCCCGCGCGCGCTCGGCGGCGCGCGAGCCGATGATCACCTTCTGGCCGGCCTGGGCGAGCCGGTACGCGAGGCCCTTGCCCTGCGGTCCGGTGCCGCCGAGCACACCGACCACGAGCCCGGAGACGTCGGGCAGGTCCCAGGGGTCCTTGGCGGGGGCCTTCGCGGGGGCGGTTCCGGGCTGCTGTGCGCTGTCGCTGGGGATACTGGAAGTCATGGCCTGACTCTATGTGCGCGGCGGCGCCGTTTCCGGTGGAGTGAGCTCCGTCACCCCACCGTTCTCCGTGTCCCCCGGGCCGGTGAATCCGCGGCGAACCCCGGGACGCGGCGGCCCGGCCGGGGGCAGGATGCGGCGCCATGGACGCCGTACGGGTCGCGCTGCTGCGCGAAGTGCTCGCCGGGACCGAGTGGCTGGGGGCCACCCGGCGGTTCGCGGGGACGCTGCGGGGATCGGTGGTGTCGCACGGGGGCGGGCTGCTGATCGTGGGCACACCGGAGTACGAGCCGTGGCACCTGGCGGCGCATCTGGTGGACGAGGCCGCCTGGTCGGGCACGCCGGAGCTGGCGCCGACGCTGGTACGGCACGGCGCGCGCGCCTCGGATCCCGCGCATCTCGCGGTGGGCCTGGGGCGACTGGAGGCGGCGCGGCGGGGCGAGACGCTGCTGGTGGTGGCGCCCGGGGAGCCCACGGCCCCGCTGCTGGAGCGGGTGTCCGACGCCCGCCGGGCCGGTGCGACGCTGCTGTCCCTCGGCGCCGGCGACGGTGAGCTTCCGTCGCTGGCCCACGAGACGCTGGCCGTCCCCGAGGGCGCCGAGCTGGACCTGGACACCGTGCAGCACCTGGTCAGCGCGGCGGCCGGGGAGAACGCGCTGCCGCCCCGGGGCCGCCGCGGCTTCCGGGACCGGCTGTCCCGGCTGGCGGACCTCCTGACGGCCCCGCCCCCGGCCCGCTGGTGAGCCGGTGCGGGCCCGCCCCGCCCGTGCTCAGCCCTCGCGACCGCCCTCGGGGCCGTCCTCGGATCCACCCTCGGGGGCGTCGTGCCACTTGGGGTCGTTCTCCCACTGGAGGTTGCGCTCACGCGCCGTCGCCATGGCGTGCTCGGCCTCGGTGCGGCTCGTGTAGGGGCCGAAGCGGTCCTTGGCGGGACACTCCGGGCCCTCCTCGACCTTCTGGTGTTCCAGGCAGTAGAACCACTCGCCCGGCTTCCCGACCGTCCGCTTCTTGAACAGGGGCATGACCGGCTCCTCTCGTCACGGAGGATGGTCCCCCGCAGCCACTCAATTAGACTCGCCGGCATGTCTGGCCAGTCGCTGCTCATCCCAGGGGAGCTGTCTCCCACCCGTTCCGTACCCGGAAACATCCGTCGCCCCGAGTACGTCGGAAAGCCCGCTCCCACGCCGTACGCCGGTCCGGAGGTGCAGACCCCCGAGACCGTCGAGGCGATGCGGACCGCCGGGCGCATCGCGGCGCGGGCGATGGCCGAGGCCGCCAAGCACATCGCGCCCGGTGTGACCACCGACGAGCTGGACCGGGTGGCGCACGAGTACATGTGCGACCACGGCGCCTACCCGTCGACGCTCGGTTACCGGGGTTTCCCCAAGTCGCTGTGCTCCTCGGTCAACGAGGTGATCTGCCACGGCATCCCGGACTCGACGGTGCTGCGCGACGGCGACATCGTCAACCTGGACGTGACGGCGTACATCGGCGGGGTGCACGGCGACAACAACGCGACGTACCTGGTCGGCGACGTGGACGAGGAGAGCCGGCTGCTGGTGGAGCGCACCCGTGAGGCGCTGAACCGGGCGATCAAGGCGGTCAAGCCGGGCCGGCAGATCAACATCATCGGCCGGGTCATCGAGTCGTACGCCAAGCGTTTCGGCTACGGCGTGGTGCGGGACTTCACCGGCCACGGCATCAACACCTCGTTCCACTCCGGTCTGATCGTCCCGCACTACGACAGCCCGCACGCGACGACGGTCATCCAGCCCGGGATGACCTTCACGATCGAGCCGATGCTGACCCTGGGGACCCACGAGTACGACATGTGGGACGACGGCTGGACGGTCGTGACGAAGGACCGCAGGCGAACGGCCCAGTTCGAGCACACCCTGGTGGTCACGGACACGGGCGCGGACATCCTGACCCTGCCCTGACCTCGCCCACCAGCCCCTCCACCTCGAAGCCCGCCCTCCCCCGAGGGCGGGCTTCCGTCGTTCCACAACGGGGTAGAGAGATACCGACAAACTGTCGGCAAGCTATTGACTTAGGTAACCCTAACCATAGAAGATCTGGACCCATGGACCCCTCCTCGGCCCCCTCGGCCTCCTCCGCCTTCTCGACCCTCATCCGCACCGCTTCCCACGAGCAGCACATGGAGGCCGAGACCTCGACCTTCATGGGCGACCTGCTCGGCGGCCGGCTGGGCGTGGACGCGTACGCCCGCTACACCGAACAGCTGTGGTTCGTGTACGAGGCCCTGGAGTCGGGCGCGCGGCACCTGGCGTCGGACCCGGTGGCGGGCCCCTTCATCCGCCCCGAACTGCTGCGCCTGCCCTCCCTGGAGCAGGACCTGGCCCACCTGCGCGGCCCGGACTGGCGCTCGACCCTGACCGCCCTGCCCACCACCCGGGCCTACGCCGACCGGGTCGCCGAGTGCGCCCGGGACTGGCCGGCCGGTTACATCGCCCACCACTACACCCGCTACCTCGGCGACCTCTCCGGCGGCCAGATCATCCGCGCCAAGGCGGAGCGCACCTGGGGCTTCCCGAAAAAGGGTGACGGCGTCCGCTTCTACGTCTTCGAGGGCATCCCGAACCCCGCCGCCTTCAAGCGCGAGTACCGCGAACTGCTGGACGGAGTCCGCGCGGACGACCTGGAGAAGCAGCGCGTCATCACCGAATGCAAGCGCGCCTTCGCCCTGAACACCGCCGTCTTCCACGCCCTGGGCGAGGAGTTCCCCCTCTCGGCGTGACTCTCCCCTCCGGGGGTCACAGAAACCGCAGCCGCTCCATCGCCCTGCGCAACTCGTCGGTCCAAACCCGGTACGCGGGGACCTTGCGCAGGGCATCGAGCGCGACCGTCTGCCCAAGCCGGCCAAAGTCCCGTTCCGCGTCACGCCGCCCACCGAGTGCCACCTTCAGCACGACCTTGGGGTCGGCGACCTTCTCCACATCGTGCGGCACCTCCCATGCGGCATCACGCGCGGGTGCCGCTTCTTTCAGTGCTGCGGGGTCCGCCAGCATCCACGCCTCGGTCTCCCGTACAGGGACCAGTGCCACGATCCGGTGGGCGTCGCCGGGGAAGCGTTCGCGGATCGCGTCGACCTTGCTCCGCTCGTTGTGGTCGTGGTGGATCATCACGAGGTCGAAGTAGCTGAGCAAATCGGCCACTTCACGTACCACAAGGTCCCTGTGCGCCACGGTGAAGCACTCTCCGGGGACCACCCCCGAGTAGTCGAAGCCGACCGGTGCCCCATGGGCAAGCTCAGTGATCTGCCGGTCGATGAGCGGCACGAGGAACCACTGGTCGCTGGCCCCCTCGGTCAGGAGAGCAAGACTGAGATACCTACGCCCCACGCGCGTACCGCCCTGTGGGATCGAGGTACTTCCGCACCTCAAGCGGGGTGACGAACGTTCCGCGCTCGCCACTGTCGGCCACCTTCCGCGCCCGGGTCAGCCGACGCGGCGGGAGTCCGTCGCCGAACCGGGTCACCGTGTCCAGGAACACCACCGAATCCGGGGCGTCCTCCAGTGCGGCGGCGAGGGCGACCGGTGAGTGCGTGGTGATCAGGATCTGCCTTCCGTCACCGGAGGTGAGCGTCGCGGGATCACTGGTCCTGGCCTTCAGCCGGGCCAGTAGTTGCGGAACCCGAGTGGGGTGGAGGCCGTTCTCGGGCTCCTCGATCAGGAGGAGCCCTTCGTGAGCGGGGTCGTGAGCTGCGGCCAGCAGGGCCAGGATGCGCAGGGTGCCTGCGGACGCCGCGCCGGGAGGCACGCGGTGCTCGTGCCTGTGCTGTAGCCAGACGTCCCACTGGCCCCACTCTGCATTGGCCGCCACCGTGATGTCCACGAGGTCGGGGAGCAGCGCCACGGCGTCGGCACGGAAGTCGTACCAGGTCTCAGGGTCCTGGGCGATCCGCCCCAGGACGGCTCCGAGGTTCTTTCCGTCCTCCGAGAGAGGCGCGGTGTCGTAGGTGGAGGAGACGACGCGCATCGCCCTGGGTGAGGGGTCGAGGATCCGCCAACTCCCGGTGGCTCGAGCCAGCTCCCTGCGGTACGCGGCGTCCTGCACGGGGACTTCCGTGCAGTGCAACTGACCGGTTTCGTCGTTGTTGAGGTACGGAAGCGCGGGCGGGACCCAGTCCGGATCCCCCCCACAGTGGTCGTGGACGTTGAGAATCTCGGTGTCGACGCGCAGAGGGTCCGGCGGATCCGCGTATGTCACCCGCGCCTCGACCCTGATGTGGCAGTACCCGGCGTAGCCGTACACCAGAACATGCGCCGCGATCCGCATGACCCCGACCGGTACACCGTCCGGACCGCGCCGGAACAGTTCCTTCGGGCCTCCCCGACGAGCGTGGTCGACGAGCGTCTGACTCGTCGGCTCCCGGATCAACTGGCCCAGCAGGTCCACCGCCTCCAGCAGATTGGACTTGCCCGAGGCGTTGGCTCCCACCAGGACGGTGAACGGCGGCAGGTCGAGGGCGAAGTCGTCGAACGACTTGTACCCGTCGATCTCGATCCGCGTGATCACCCTGCCACCTCCTCTCGGCACGGCCGCATACGCATGGCGCCACATTATCCGGAGCACTCGCCCATCCGTACGGTCAACGATTCGGCGGCATGGACCCGCAAGGACGGGCCCGCAGCGAACTCCAGAATCACAGCGGGTCCACCCGCCGCGTACTGATCACCCCGCACACCGAGGACGGTCCGCCACTCCCCTCTGACCCGCACCGCCTGCCCGGTCCGGACCATGACCGCTGCCACCTCTCGCATCGCGGGATCGGCCACGAAGTCCGGGGCCTTCAACTCCGCGAACACCGTCTTCCCGATCCCGGCCGCGCGCTCCTCACACCCCCAGCGATGGGCGAGCGCCGCCACGAGCAGCAGCCCCCGCCCACCGGTCTCGTCCTCACCGGGCTCCCGGGCCTCGGGCCGGCCACCGCCGGCGTCACTGACCTCCAGCCGCAGCAGCCCGTCCGCCGTGGAGCGTGCGATGCGCACCCCGATCTGCCGATCACTCGGCACCGGCACGCGCAGCGCGTCGGTCACCAGTTCGGAGAGAACCAACTCGGCATCTTCCAGCACCTCTTGGGCGATCCCCCAGCCACCGAGTGCCGCATGAAGCAGCGCCCGCGCCCGGGGCACGCTGCCGCGGCTGCGGGAGAGGCGAAAGGTGATGTCGTTCGATGAGGTCATGAGGCTCCTCAGGACTCGGCTTCAGCGGCGAAATCCACACGGCGCAAGTTCCGCTGGGATTGCGCACATCGACAGCCTGAAGGCGCACCATGTGAACTAGCAACGTTTCCAGTAGGGATGTGCCTAATTTTCCGTCTTTCGAGTTAAGTCCCGCACATCCCAGCCACCCCGCTGCTAGAGCTGTTGCCATGTCCGCAAACGCCACTGCCTCCAGCCCGTCAACCGTCCTCGGACGCCAACTCGGCGATGAACTACGTCGACTGCGTGAGGCCGCCGCACTCACCACCGCGCAAGCGGCCGAGGCACTCGACTGCACCAAGGGGAAGATCAGCCGTATCGAGAACGGCCGCGTGACGGTTCGCCTCCCCGACCTGACCGCAATGCTGCTCGCGTACGGGGCCACGAGCACCGAACTGCGCGACAGACTCAGCTTGCTCGCCCGCAAGGCCAATCGCCGCCGCAGGCAGGGGTGGTGGAATCAGTACGGACCGGTGCTGGCCGACACCTACCGCGACTACATCGCGCTGGAAACCATGGCCGGAACCATCCGCACCTTCCAGGCGCAACTGGTACCGGGCCTGCTGCAGACCCCTGAATACATCCGAGCCGTGACCGTCGCCTCGCATCAGTGGCAGACGGCGGACGAGATCGAACAGTTCGTCCAAGTGCGCCTCGCCCGTCAGGAGCGCCTCGTCAGCGACTCACCACTCCAGCTCTGGGCGGTACTGTCCGAAGCCGTACTCCTTCAGCAGGTCGGGGGACCGAAGGTGATGTCCGCGCAGTTGAATCAGCTCCTGATCGCATCCGAGCAGCCCAACGTGACCGTCCAGATCCTGCCGTTCTCCCGCGGAGCGCATGCGAGTATGTTCGGGCCGTACGTAGTACTGGGCTTCCCCGAGGAAGCTGCGCTGGACGTGGTGCTGGCGGACAATCCCACCGGCTCGATGTGGCTGGAGCGAGAGGCCGAAGTCGGCCGCTATCAGGAGTTGTTCGACGCAGCCCGTACTTCTGCGCTCTCCCCCGTGGAATCTCGCATGGTCATCCGACGCAGAGCCAAGGAGCACAGGGCATGAACACCGCACGCCACGGCACGCCGGATCTGTCAGGCGCGAAGTGGCGTAGCAGCAGCCACAGCGGCGGCAACAACGAATGCCTTGAACTCGCTCACGAAGTCCCCGCCTTCGCCCCCATACGCGACAGCAAGAACCCCAGCGGACCGGTCATCCCCTTCGGTCGTGCCGCCTGGGGCGCTTTCGTCGCGCATCTGGGCTGACGTCGGCCGGGCAAGGAACACAGGATCACGGCGAGGCCGCCTTCACACCGGAACCGGAACCCGGGCAGGCCGCTCCCCGACTACCGTTGCCCCACATGACGGCCACCGCGACGGACATCACCGAGGACCTGATCCGGGATCTGCTGCGCGAGCAGCACCCCGACCTGGCGGACCGCCCCCTGAAGCTCGGCGCGCTCGGCTGGGACAACCAGGTGTGGCGGCTCGGCGACGACCTCGCCGTCCGGTTGCCCTGGGCGACGCGGTCCGCGGACGCACTGCTGCGCAAGGAACACACCTGGCTGCCCCTCCTCGCCCCGCACCTTCCGCTGCAGATCCCCGTCCCGCAGCGCCTCGGTGAGCCCTCCGAACGGTTCCCGCGGCCCTGGCTCGTCACCACCTGGGTGCCGGGCGAGCCCGCCGACCGCGCCCCCGCCGCGCGCCCCGCGGAGGCGGCCGTCGCCCTGGCCTCCTTCCTGACCGCCCTCCACCGCCCCGCCCCCGCCGGGGCACCCGCAGGCCGGGACCGCGGTGGCCCGCTGGCCGACACCGCCGAACACTTCACCCAAGGGCTCGCCTCGGCCACCGAGCTGGGGCTGATCCCCGACCCGGGCGCCGTCCGCGCGGTCTGGGAAGACGCCGCCGCCGCGCCCGAGTGGGCAGGCCCGCCTCTCTGGCTCCACGGCGACCTGCACCCGGCCAACATCCTGACCATGAACGGCACCTTCTGCGGCGTGATCGACTTCGGCGACCTCTTCGCCGGCGACCCGGCCTGCGACCTCGCCGCTGCCTGGATCCTGCTGCCGGACGGCGCCGCCGACCTCTTCCACGCGACCTATCGGCCAAGCCCGGACGCCGCGACCCTGCGCCGCGCCCGCGGCTGGGCGGTGCTGCGCGCCCTCGCCGGCATCCACATCGGGGACGCCGGTGTCCACGGCCGCCCCGGAGGCAAGCCCACCTGGGGCCCACCCGCCCAGGCCGCACTGCGACGCCTCACCGCGACGGCCCACCAGTGATCAAGCACCCCGGCAGGAGGGTAGGACTCGAGTTCGGGGGTTGAGGATCTGGGGCGGTACGAAGTGGTTCTGCCGAAGCCGTGGGATGTCGAGGACGTGCTGTGGGCGGGGGTTCCTACCTCCAGGCGTCGAAGGGGACTCCAAGGCGAGACGAAGCCCTGTTGACCGGGACAGGACGGGGATGGTGTCCCGCCGGGTGGTGCAGGGGACCTCCCCGGTGCCGACTCCGCCGGGCCGGGGGCGGGTGCCGTGCCGAAAACCGTGAGCAGCCGGCGGGAAAGTGTCACATAAGTGCTCAGATGAGCGGCATCAGGACAGTGAAGGCCGAAGTGCTCACGGTTTTGGAACGGTGTGTCACCCCCCGGGGCGCGGGCGCCTGTCCCGGCGTCGCACCCGTACGAGACCGCATCCGGCCCGCGCGGTCACGGACAAGCGTCCCCGACGGTGAACTGACACACCGTCACTCCGCCTCGCGCCCAAAGAGCCCTGACGTCAACGGTGACCTGCGAATTAGCACCTTGATCCCCTACACCACTTCCCAGGACGCAACCATCACCCGCCGGTGGGTGAAGAACGACCGCCTCAACCACGCCGGCTGCCTCTGGGCCTTCTCCGCCATCACCGCCTCACCAGGCTCCAAGGCCCACTACCGCAAGCGCCGCGACGGCCACGGAGACTGGCACGCAGCCGCCCAGAGGAACCTTCTTCAACCGCATGCTCGGCCAGCTCTACCACTGCCTCCAGCAGAGTCATCGATATGACGAGGCACTGGCCTTCCCAGCTCCGCCCGATGAGGTGGGCGCAGCGGCTGCATGACCAGAGGGCGTATCTCACGGGCGGCGATCAGGAGCATGCCCAGCGCGGCAGGCGGCCCAGTACGGCACGGAACCTCTCCCGTCCTGCCGTGACGCTCGCGTCCCACAGACCTGCGGCGTCACTGCTCAGGGAGAGGGACTGGAGCCGTTGTTCTTCAGCAAGAAGACCGGCACCCGCCACGTTCTGGTCCAGCATCCCCATCGCGGTGAGCGCCGCATGGCCGCAGGAGACCGCGTCATCAGCGTTTCCCGAGCCGTGGGCCAGCAGGGCATACCGCAGGCTGAGGACAGCGAAGAAGGCGTAGGTGTCGGCGACATCGGTGATCCCCTCCTCGTCCGGCTGGAGCTCCGGGAACCGCTCCAGCAGGCGTACGCGCTCGGCGGCGTCGGCGAGCGGCCGGTCGGCATGCCAGAGGTCGCGCACGGACTCCGCATAGAAGTCCAGGTCGGATTCCCGCCCTGACACGTTCGCTCGCAGGCCAATGAACAGTGGCGCCATGCGTTCGGTGCAGGCGGCGACGTACAGGTAGATCGCCTCGTCGTCCCCGTCACGAAGCGCCTCCGCGACGGCCCCCTCTACCAGCTTCTCCACGTCCCGCCCTCCCGTTCGAACAGATCGACAGGCTACATAGCGGCCTGAGCACCGAAGCTCGACAAGTTAAAGCCCTGGGGTGTCCATGCGGTCAAAGCGCTTGGCCGGTGACTGTCCACCAGGCGGTCACTCGGGCGGCCATCGCTTCGGGCCGCAGCACCAGAGGGTCGAGCCCGAAGTGGTCCTCCAGTTCACGCCGCAGGAACTCACCGACCTCCGTCTGGCTCGCACCACCACGGAGCCGCTGGAGCAAAGGGACCAGCATGCAGTCGTACTCGTCCTGCACGAGGTCGGCGACGCCGATCGGATCCCACTCGTTGAGCAGATGCCGAAGGTCGCTCTCGGTGGAGAGGGTCCAGGGTCGCATGGCCCCAGAATGCCACCCGGAAACCACCGTCGACGAGGGGAGGGGCGGCTCCCCGAAATCCCCTGCAGGGATGAGTACTTGTACTCATCCCTGCATTGGCCCCCTGGCCCACCGTGGAGAACACCGAGCCTGGACCGACCTGAAGGAACCCGCGATGCCGAATGACTCCCGTCCCCGCAGCCTTCCGCACCGGCTCCTTGTGCTCGCCACGGGCAACTGGCTCGCCCGGGGCTATCTGGCTGTCTTCGCCCTCTCCCTCCTGGTCATGTTCCTCCTGCCGGAGAGCGGCTTCGCCATGAGCTTTCTGCTGCTCACGGCACCCCTCTCCCTCCTGACCATGGTCCTGCCCTTCGGCCCGGGCACCGAGGGCGGCGGGGCGGTCGAGGTACTGGCCATCGGCTTCTGGGCCGCATGGCTCCTTCTGTGCGCCTTCGTGAACGCCGCCGTGCTCGGCGCCCTCCTCCAGAGATCCGCGACCTCCGCATCAACCGGCTTCCGCAAGCCCTCCCCTCCTGTCTCGGACCTCCCGGAACGGGAGGAAACGGGCACGGCGCACCCCGCGTCCCCTCGTCTGCGCAGGACGCGGGCCCTGCTGGCACCCGCGGTGGACAACTGGCTCGCGCGGGGGTATCTCGCCGTGGTCGCGGCGTCACTGGGGTTCTTCCTGGTGGCCGTCTACCTGCTGCCGGACCCGGGGTTCGCCGCGATCTGGCCGACCATGACCACGGCGCCGCTCGGCGTCGTCGCCCTTCTGGTGCCCTCCCCCGTCGAGTGGACCTCCTCCCTCGCCTGGCTGAGCCCGTTGGTCTTCTCTGCCGAGGCGGCCCTGTCCGGGCTGTTCAACGCCGTACTGCTCGGCCGGCTCGCACGCATGCTGCGGGCACGGGAGACGCCTCCGGCCGCCTGATCGAACCCTCGGAGCGCGCACCGCAGAGCCCGAAGTCCGGCCATGTGGAGGGGCGACCTCTCGTACCTGTAGTTCCGGGTCCCGTGCCTGGTCTCGCCTGGGATCATGCCGATATGACGATCGCCGCCGTGCTCTTCGACGTGGACGGAGTCCTGTTGGACTCCGCAGCCGCTCACCGGAGAGTCTGGACCTCCTGGTCGCAAGCACGGGGACTGGATCCTGAGAAGGTCTGGACGCTCACCTTCGGACGGCGCCCCGAGGACACCGTCAGGGACGCGGCTCCGCATCTGGACCCGACCACCGAGCGAAAGGCGCTCGATGAGCTGTTGGCCCGGGAAAGGGGCGGTTTCCCGCCGGTCGACGGAGCTGCCGATCTGTTGGAGGCGTTGTCCGACAGCCCTTGGGCGATCGTGACTTCCGGCGATCGGGACTCCGTCACGGAGCGTTTCGCGGCGGCCGGTCTCCCCCTCCCCGCGGTGCAGGTCTACGGCAGCGACGTGGAACACGCGAAACCCGCACCGGACTGTTTCTCCCTTGCTGCCGCTCGGCTCGGCATGGCGCCCGCCGCGTGCCTGGTCGTCGAGGACGCGCCGGCCGGAGTGAGCGCGGCAGTGGCGGCGGGCTGCACGGTGATCGGCTTGACCACCACGCATGCGGAAGCGTCCCTTCGGCAGGCGCATCTGTGCGCCGCTTCTTTGGCCGAGGTGCAGGAACTACTGCTCGCAGAAGGGCTTTTGGCCGGGTCCTGAAGCAAGAACCCTCCCCGCAGACGGAGCTGAGTTGTAGTGAGATGTGTCGATCGTCGAAGTCATCGTCCGAGGCTTCGGCGCCATCGGATCTCACCCTCGTGCCGTTCGCCGGTGGGGGTGAGCCCGGCGGCGGTGGCGACGGCGGCGGATGCCCGGTGGTCGGGGTGGATGTGGGCGATGACGGTGTGCACCGGCTGCCGGGTGAGCCAGGCGACGAGTCCTCGGGCTGCTTCGCCGGCGATGCCTCTTCCCTGCCACGAGGTGCCCACCACCCAGGCGATCTCGGCGACGGGGCCGTGGCCGGAAGGACTGACCGTCGCCTGGACGGTGCCCGTCAGGCAGGACGCGTCACGGAGCCTGATCACCCAGTTCAGCCAGGACACAGCCGGATCGGGGGAGCCTGCGGCCAGGCGCCGGTAGCGCGAGCGCAGGGCGTGCGGGGTGTCCGGAGCGCCGCCGATGAAGGTGTGCAGGGCCGGGTCGGACAGTACGGCGGCCATCTCCTCGGCGTGCTCGACGTCCAGCGGCAGCAGGTCCAGCCGCCCGGTGCCGATGGCCTGGGCCTGGAGGGCGCTCATGCCTCGACCATCTCACGTCGTCCACTCCTGGCACGTACGTATGTGTGTGCGTGCGTTCCGCGAGGGTGGTGCCATCCGGCCGGCAAGCGGGCGAACGGCACCACGGTTCTCCGCCGACCGGCTACTTGGCCGCCTCGAGGGCGGCGAGTGCCTGCGCCCAGCGGACGTACTTCAGTTCGGCCAGATCCGCGACGGTCTTGACTCCGAACGCCTCCTGGAGCAGCTCGCCGTCGCGGTCGGACACCCCCTTCAGCACCGCCACCGGGGCGGCGAGTATCTCCGTCAGGTCCTTGTCCGCCCACGCCTTGTCCAGCACCTTGTCCAGATCGATCGAAGCCATGTGTCGTCTCCAGGGGTGCGCGGCCCGGATCTCACCCGGGCCTGTTTCTACAAACGCGTAGAAGCATAAAGTCGTCTCGGCAGGCAGGGAGCACGCTTCGGGCAGCCTCGCCGGGAAAGGCCGAAATACGCTCCTGAGCTGGCCAAAGGCCACTGCACCGCCCGCCGGACCGACGGCCTCTTCGGGGCGCCGCCCCCTTCCCTCCGTACCGCCCCCTGGTGGGGACGAGGCTCCCGACCTCAGGGATGACCCCGAGAACCGGGCCCGGAAGATGAGGGGCTGGTCTCCTCTCCGTGCAGGATCTCGGCGGCGTACGTGATCACCAGGATGGGGTTCGTCGGCAGCACGCCCCCTGGGAAGCAGGAGAACCCCTTCATGAATGCTCATGGCCACGTCCGTATCGCCGTCGCCTCCGTGTTGTTAGCCGGTCTGGCTCTCGGTCCCGCTGCCGGAGCGGCCGCCGCCCAGCCCGCCGGAACGGCTCCCGCGGTGGCGGTGCCGGACTCCGAAGGGCCCGACGTCGCCGCTCTGGAGAAGGCCCTCACCGGGATCCCCGACGGGGACGTCTCCGCCGCCCTTGTCCGCGTGGGCGGCAAGGGCAGTTGGAAGGGGACCGCCGGGGTGCGGGACCTGCGGACCGGGGCGCCGACTCTGGAGAACGCGCGGTTCCGAGCCGGGTCGACGACCAAGGTGGTCACCGCGGCGCTCGTGCTGCAACTCGTCGCGGAGGGGCGGGTGGAGCTCGACGCGCCCCTCACCCGGTATCTGCCCGGTCTGCTGCCGGACTCCTTCACCGAACCGCCGACCGTACGGCACCTGCTCACGTACACCAGCGGCCTGCAGCCCGGCGCGAACCTCGGCTCGACCACCGAGGAGATGTACCCCCACCGGTTCCGCACCCTCAGCCCCGAGCGGGTGGTGGCCACCGCGGTCGCGAAGGGGCCGGCGTTCGCCCCCGGGAAGCGGCAGGTGTACCAGAACATCGACTACACGGTGCTCGGTCTGCTGATCGAGAAGGTGACGGGCGGCCGTTACGAGCACCGGGCAGAAGCGAGGATCTTCCGTCCGCTGGGCATGCGGCACACGAGCTTCCCGGTCGGGCCGGACCCGCGGATCCACGGCCCGCACCACCGGGCCTACACGGACATCGGGGGCCGGACCACCGACGTGACGGAGTGGAACATGTCCGACCGCTGGGCGGTCGGGAACATGATCTCCACCACCGCCGATCTGGAGCGGTTCCTGGTGGCCCTGTTCCGGGGTCGGGTGGTGCCGCAGCCGCTGCTGGACCAGATGCTCACCGTCCCCAAGGTCGCCGAGGACGACAACGGCGCGGCCTACGGCATGGCGTTGGAGCGCTACGTCTACAACGGGACGGAGATCTGGGGCAAGACGGGCTCCCGGCCCGGTTACCACACGGTGCTGGCCGCCACCCGCGACCTGTCCCGGACGGTGGTGTACTCGGTGAACGCCAAGAGCGCCCGGGAGGACGGCTTCCCGCTCATCGCACGGTTCGCCCTGCCCGCCTTCAACCGCTAGGGGGTCGCCCGGCGCAAGCGCGGCGAGGTGTCTCTCAGCCTTCCCGGGGTTCGGCCGGGAGGGCTCTCCGGGCGGCTGCATCCTTGCGGGCCGCGAGCAGCAACAGGACTGCGGTGGCGGCGATGAAGCCGAAACCCCCGGTCGTGCAGGCCATGACCACCTCGTAGGAGGCGTCTGCGATCCGGGGGATGCCATTGACGAGCGCGAGGCCGTAGACGCACAGAAACCCGTAGGCGCGAAGCCGTATCCCGGCCTGTCGCTTCCGTATCCACGGCGGCGTCCACCCGGCCAGTATCGCTACCGACAATGGCAGTATGAGCGCCGTGAACACCGCCAAGGCTATCCAGTGGTACAGCGGGTTGCCGTTCACTCCGCCCCCTTCGTAGATGATCATCAGACTACGGGGGGTGATATGGCCTGTCCATGCCGAACACCGCGAGTTCCAGGCGTCTCGGCCGGTCGGAGCACCGGCGGCGTCGCGGTCGTCTCAGCCGATGCGGAGGATCGGCTTGACCGCGGCGCCGGACGCGGCGTCCGCCGCGGCCTCGTTGATCTGGTCGAAGTCGTAGAAGCGGACCAGCCGGTCGAAGGGGAAGCGGCCCTGCATGTGCAGGTCGAGGAGTTGGGGGACGAAGACGTCCGGGACGCTGTCGCCCTCCACGACGCCCATCAGGGTCTTGCAGCCCTGCATGAACGCGTTGGCCGGCAGCCCGATCACCGCGTCAGCGCTGGAGGCTCCGAGGATCGCCGCGGTTCCGCGCTGCCGCAGTGCTTCCACCATCTGTCCGATGAGCGCGGGCAGTCCGGTGGTGTCGAGGGCGAAGTCGACGCCGCCGCCGGTGATCCGCCGGATCTCGTCGACGGCGTCCTTCTCCCGTCCGTTGACCACGTGCGTGGCGCCGAGTTCCATGGCGAGTTCCAGCCGGGCGGGCAGCACGTCGACCGCGATGACCGTGGTCGCGCCGGCCACCCGGGCGGCCATCACCGCGCTCAGGCCGACCGCTCCCGCGCCCATCACCGCGAAGGTCGCGCCGGCCCCCACCTTCAGCGCGCGCAGGACCGTGCCGGCGCCGGTCTGGATGCCGCAGCCGAGGGGGCCGAGCAGTTCCAGCGGCGCGTCGGCGCGGACCTTGACGGTGTTGCGTTCGTCGGTGATCGCGTGGGTGGCGAAGGACGACTGCCCGAAGAACCGGTCGTGGAGGGTGCCGCCCCCTTGGGCGGGCCGGAGCGCGTGGGAGCCGTCGGGGCGTCGGCCGGAGAAGTTGATGGCGTTGAAGTTCGCGCAGCTCGCGGGTGAGCCGTCGAAGCAGGGCCGGCACCGGCCGCAGGGCAGGAAGCTGACGGCGACGTGGTCCCCGGGCGCCACCTTCTCCACGGCCGCGCCCACCGATTCGACGACGCCGGCGCCCTCGTGGCCGAGGACGACGGGGAGCGGCACCGGGTACACCTGGTCGCGCACCACCAGGTCGGTGTGGCACAGACCGGTGGCCACGATCCGCACCAGCACCTCGTCGTCGCGCGGGGCGTCCAGCAGGACGGGCTCGAGTTCGAAGGAACCCTTCTTCCGCACCACGGCGGCGGTGATCTCCCGGGCAGTCGCTGATTCGGTCATGGCAACCTTCCTCCCCGGTACTCGTACATCGCCCACGCCACCATCTCGGCGTTGGGCACGGTCGCTTCCTCGAAGCCGTACAGGCGACCGTACTTGGGCCGCAGCGCGTCCGTGGCCTCGCGGGAGACGGCCCCGAAGAAGTTCGCCAGGAAGCCGGTGTGCGCGCTCGCCCGGGTGATGTCGTGGTGGATGCCCTCCAGGGCGTCCATGACCGGCACACCCTGGTCCCCGACGTGGAAGACGGTGTCGTAGTGGAAGTACTGCACCCGCCCTGCCCGCTCCGAGAGCCGCTGCAGGACGTACGGCTGAGTCATGTTGCGCCGGAACAGGTCGCCGATCTTCAGTCCGGGTCGCAGTACCTCCTCGGCGGACGGTTCGACGTAGGCCGCGTCCACGGGGGAAGGAGGTGAACTCGACTCGGCCATGGCGGACTCCTGTCGTGACAGTTCTCCTTCCAGTGGAACCCGGCTGAGGAGGCGGGTCAAGTCGCCGTCTCCCCCGCCCCGGCACGTCACCGATGCTTCGGGTCAGGTGGACGGTTGCGGGCGGGGGGTGGCGATGATGGCGGTGCGCAGGGCCTCCACGGCGCGGGTGCGGGCGCCGGCGAGTTCGGGTTCGGGGACCCGGGCCGTGGTGACCGGGACGCTGCGGGGCAGTTCGGCGAAGCGTTCGCGGATCGCCTCGGCGATGTGCGGTTCGGCGCCCCAGGTGCCTCCCAGGACGATCAGCCGGGGGTCGGCCAGGGCGACCGCCGCCGCCAGCACGCCGCCCACCGCGCGGGCCAGCGCGCCGCGGATCCACCGCGCGGTCGCGGAGTCGCCGAGGGTGGCGGTGCGCAGGGCGTCGACGTCGATGGCGGTGGACTCGGCGCGGCGCAGGCCGAGTTCGGCGAAGACCTCGATGAGGGGCAGCGCCGTGCCCCGGGGCCCGGCGGTGTAGAGGTGGGCGATCTCGCCGGCCAACCCGTGGTGTCCGCGGCGGACTTCCGTGTCGGTGACCACCGCGCAGCCCAGTCCTTCGCCGAGGTGGACGTAGACGAAGTCGTCGACGCCGAGGGCGCATCCGGTGGCGCGTTCGGCGCGGGCGGCCCAGTTGATGTCGTTGTCGACCAGGACCGTCCCGTCCACCGTGTCGGCCAGTACCGCCGCCGGGTCCAGGTCACCGACCAGGAACGGGGCGTCCGGCAGGTGCACCAGGCGTCCGGTGACGCGGTCGACCGGATCGGCCGCGCTGACCACGGCCGTACGCAGGGGGCCGTGCACCCGGGGCCGGACCAGCGCGACCGCCTCGGTCAGGGCCCGTGCGGTCGCGTGCGGGCCCGGGGCGCGGCCCAGGCCGACCTCGGCGCGGGCGGTGACCGTGCCGAAGGCGTCGACGGTCTCCGCGACGACGCCTTCGGGGCTGATGCTCGCCACCAGGGCCGCCCCGGTGTCCGCGGCCAGTGAGTAGTAGGTGCCGACCCGGCCGCGGCCGGTGGTGCGCTCGCCCGTGTCGGCGAGCAGACCGGCCTCGCTCAGCCGCCGCACGCTGTCGGAGACCGTCGGCTTGGAGATCCCGGTGCGGGCGGCGATCTCCGCGCGGGTCAGGCGCCCTTCCTCCATCAGCGCGCGCAGCACGTTCTCGTCGGTCAGCGCGCGCAGCATTTCGAGTGACGGCTTGGCCAGTGACATGCCGAGGATTTTAGTCAGGACTCTTGCCCAAATGCGGGCGGGCGGCTAGGTTGCCGTCTAGTAAGGAGTCCTGACCAAAGGAGCCGAGCAATGACGCTGGCAACCGAGACGCGGCAGGCCGGCCTCCCCGCCCTGCCGCACTGGGAGAACACCCCCGAGGACCTGGCCGCCGCCATCCGCGAGATCAAGCCCGCGCTGCGCGCCCGCATCGAGGCCTCCGGACGCACCGTCGAGGAGGTCTTCGCCGTCGTCGAGGAGCGCGTCCGCGCCCGTCTGGCGGAGATCCGGGCCGACGAGGAACGCGGCGAGAGTGTGTGGCCGGTCATCGACTACGCGGACATCGCGAACGGCACCGTCACCCCGGAGCAGCTCGACAAGCTCCGCCGCCGCGGCTGCCTCGTCGTCCGCGGCCACTTCGAGCGCGACCAGGCCCTCGCCTGGGACGCCTCGATCGTGGACTACGTGGAGCGCAACGAGTTCTTCGAGAACTACCGGGGCCCCGGCGACGACTTCTTCGGCAGCGTCGGCTCCAAGCCGGAGATCTACCCCGTCTACTGGTCGCAGGCCCAGATGGAGGCCCGCCAGAGCGACCGGATGGCCAACGTCCAGTCCTTCCTCAACTCCCTGTGGAAGCACGAGTCCGAGGGCGTGCAGTGGTTCGACCCGGACCGTGACGCGCTCTACCCCGACCGCATCCGCCGCCGTCCCCCGGGCGCCGACTCGGGCGGGCTCGGCACCCACCTCGACCCCGGCACCCTCGACCTGTGGATGACGCGGGCCTACCAGCAGGCGTTCCGCCACCTGTTCGACGGCAGCGTCGAGGAGTACGACCCCTGGGACGCCGCCCACCGCACGGCCGGACCCCAGTACCCCGGCTCCACCATGTGCTCGGCGTTCCGCACCTTCCAGGGCTGGACCGCCCTGTCGGACATGGACCACGACCAGGGCGTCCTGCACACCGTCCCGATCCCCGAGGCCATGGCGTACCTCATGCTGCGGCCGCTGCTCCCGGACGTCCCGGACGACGACATGTGCGGGGTGACCACCAACCAGGTCTTCCCCGCCGACGAGAAGTGGCACCCGCTCCTCCTGGAGGCTCTCACCGGCATCCCCGACGTCAAGGCGGGCGACTCCGTCTGGTGGCACTGCGACATGATCCACAGCGTCGCGCCGATCACCGACCAGAAGGGCTGGGGCAACGTCATGTACATCCCCGCCGCCCCCTGGTGCCCGCGCAACGAGGCGTACTCGGCGAAGGTCCGCGAGGCGTTCCTGACCGGCTCCAGCCCCAGTGACTTCCCCGAGGAGCACTACGAGCGCGCCTGGCCCGACCGTTTCGACGTCGACCGGCTCAACGAGACGGGCCGCCGCGGCCTGGGCCTCGACGACTGACAGGCCCGCCCCCCGTGCACCGGGTCGGCGCCGAAGCCTCTCGGCCGGCACGACTCGGCACGGCACGACTCGGCACGGCACCCGGTCCTCCGCAGCACGGTCCTTCCCGGGCGGCGGACGGGCCGGGCCCCGTCCGGACTCGGGCGTGGGCAAACGCCCCAGGCGTACTCATGCGCCCCGAGCGGCCGATCAAGCACTCCCCCGGCTTCCCGCGTCCGGAAGCCGGGCCTCCTTCTCTTCCCCTTCTTCCCCTTCTTCCTCTTTCTTCCTCTTCCGAACCGAGCGCCGCCCTCCGCAGTGTGTGCACCTGCCGCGGCGCTCCCTGTCCTTGCTTCTCGCTCCTCGCTCCTCGCCCGAGGCGGACGGCAACGACACACATCACCACAGGAGTCCGTAGGTGACGAGCACAGCACAACACCCTGCCGCCGGGGGTCTCGCGGCCCGGCCGGACCGGCTGCGTCACGTCGTCTTCGTCGCGGCGTCCGCCGCCATGGGCGGCTTCCTCTTCGGCTACGACAGCGCCGTGATCAACGGCGCCGTCGAGGGCATCCGGGGACGGTTCGACGTCGGCGCCGCCACGCTCGGCGCCGTCATCGCCATCGCCCTGCTCGGCGCGGCCGCCGGCGCCATGCTCGCGGGACGGCTCGCCGACCGCGTCGGCCGCCTCCGGGTGATGCGGCTGGCCGCCCTGCTCTTCCTGGCCAGCAGTATCGGCTCGATGCTGCCGTTCACGGCGTGGGACCTGTCCTTCTGGCGCATCGTGGGCGGCGTGGCCATCGGCATGGCCTCCGTGATCGGCCCGACGTACATCGCCGAGGTCGCGCCCACCGCGTACCGCGGCCGGCTCGTCTCCTTCCAGCAGGCCGCCGTCGTGCTGGGCATCGCCGTCTCCCAGCTGGTCAACTGGATGGTGCTCACCCTCGCGGACGGGGACCAGCGCGGCAGCCTGCTGGGCCTGGAGGCGTGGCAGGTCATGCTCGGCATCGCGGCCGTTCCCGCCGTGGTCTACGGCGTGCTGGCGCTGCGCATCCCGGAGTCGCCGCGCTACCTGATCTCGGTCGGCAGGACCGGCGAGGCCAAGGACGTGCTGCGCGCCCTCGAAGGCGCGCAGATCGACCTCGACGCCCGGGTGGCCGAGATCGAACTGGCCGTGCGCAGCGACAAGGCACCGCGGTTCAAGGACCTCCGCGGCCGCTTCGGCCTGCTGCCGATCGTCTGGGTCGGCGTCGGGCTGTCGGTCTTCCAGCAGTTCGTCGGCATCAACGTGATCTTCTACTACAGCTCCTCGCTGTGGCAGTCGGTGGGCATCGACCCGTCGAGCTCGTTCTTCTACTCGTTCACCACCTCGGTCATCAACATCGTGGGCACGGTGATCGCGATGGTGCTCATCGACCGGATCGGCCGCAAGCCGCTGGCCTCGATCGGTTCCGCCGGTATGGCGGTCTCGCTCGCGGCCGTCGCCTGGGCGTTCTCCCACAAGACCGGAACGGGCGACAGCATCTCGCTGCCCGACACGCAGGCCGCCGTCGCGTTGGTCGCCGCCCACACCTTCGTCCTCTTCTTCGCCATGTCGCTGGGCGTGGCGGTCTGGGTGCTGCTCGGCGAGATGTTCCCCAGCCGCATCCGCGCGGCCGCGCTCGGCGTCGCCGCCTGCGCGCAGTGGATCGCCAACTGGCTGGTCACCGCGACGTTCCCGAGCATGTCGGAGTGGAACCTGTCCGGGTCGTACGTGATCTACGCGATCTTCGCCACGCTGGCGGTCCCGTTCATCCTCACGTGGGTGCCGGAGACCAAGGGCAGGACGCTGGAGGAGATGGGCTGAGCACAGGCTCAGCGCTCCAGGAGCACCCGGCCGCCGATCTCGGTCCAGCCGTGCGGCTGCGGTGCGGTCAGGATCTGGGAGCCCGCGCCCTGAGTGATGTTCAGGGCGCGGCCCAGCCGGTCGGTGAGCAGGAGGGCGGCGGCGCCGGTCGCCTCGTCCTCGTCGACGCAGTCGTCCCGGCCGGGGAAGGCGCGGGCGCGGATGCGGCCCGCCGCCTCGTCCTCCCAGGCCCAGGCGTAGACCCTCCCCCACTGCCCGAAAGGCGTGGGAGGTGCCCCCACCCCCTTCGGGGGCACCGCCAGGTCGTCGACCTCGGCGGCGGTGGCGTACCGGCGCAGGGTGCGCGGCGGCACCCACTCCGCGCGCGCCTCGATCCAGCAGAACTCCCCGTCCTGCCGTGCGCCCACCACCCCTGCCGGGGTGACGAGTTCGGGTACGTCGAGCAGCCAGGCCGCGCCGACGCACGGGTGGCCGGCGAAGGGCAGGCGCAGGGTCGGGGTGTAGATGTCGATCACCCCGCGCTCGGGGTCGTCGACGAACACGGTCTCGCTGAAGCCGAGTTTCGCGGCGAACTCCTGCCGGTCGCTCCGCTCGGGCATCACGGAACCGTCGCGGACGACGCCGAGCTCGTTGCCGTACCCGCCCCGGGGGCCGCAGAAGACGCGCACCACGTCGTAATCAGACACGAGAGCATTCAAGCACCGCGCGTCCGCGGTACCGGTCATCCCCACCAGGGACGGCTGACGCCGGCGGGCCCCGGCCCGGCTGCTTCCCGCTCCGGCTCGGTCACGGTGTGGCCGCTGTGTCCCGTCCGCATGTTCGCGCTGTCCCCCGTCCCGGTAGGGTTCGCCTCCGGGAAGGGGAAGGTGAAGGAAGCGGATGAGCAGGGATCTCGGCTTGCGAAGGCTCCGCGGGTTCGACCGGGGCGTGCTGCTCGCGGCTTCGGTGACCGCTCTGTCGTTGACGGCGAGCGGCTGCGTGGTGGTGCACGGCGAGCGCGAGGTGCTTCCGGCCACCACCCGCGCCGAAGCCGCGCAGGCACTCCAGGAGTTCACGGCCGCCTACAACAAGGCCGATGAGGCGTACGACAGTTCCCTGGACGCCGAGTACACCACCGGCGCGCTCGGCGACATCGACAAGGCGCGGCTGACGGCCGGGAAGGCCAACAACCCGGACGGCAACTCCGGGCACTCGCCGCTGAAGCTGACGGACGCGAAGTTCACCATTCCCAAGAAGGCCGGCTGGCCCCGCTGGTTCCTCGCGGACGCGGCGGGCAACAAGGGCGGCGACGTGCGCTGGCTGCTGGTGTTCACCCGCAGCGGTCTCGAGGAGACCTGGGAGGCGGCGTATCTGACGCTGGTGGCCCCGGACGACATACCCGGGTTCCCGCTGGACAAGGACGGCTGGGCCGAGGCCGTCCCCGCGAACGCCACCGATCTCACCGTGCCGCCCGGCGAGTTGAGCGCGACCTACGCGACGTACCTGAAAAACGGCGAGGACGGGAAGGGCGGCGGCGCCACCTTCGCCGAGGGCCCGCACACCAGCGCGTGGCGGGCGCTGCGCACGAAGCAGTCGGCGCGGCCGGGGCTGGCCACGCAGTACATCGACGAGCCGATGACGAACGGCGACTACGCGCCCCTGGCGCTGCGCACCGAGGACGGCGGGGCGCTGGTGTTCTTCACCACGCGCCACTTCGAGAAGCAGACCGCCGCGGACGGGGCGTCCGTGCCGGCCCCGAACAAGGATGTGCTGGCGCTGACCACGGGGGAGATCCGGCAGACCCTGACGATGGAGTTCGTCTCCAACGAGGTGGCGCTGGACCCGGGCGACGGCCAGGTGGAGATCCTGGGCCGGATCCAGGGGCTGACCTCGGCGAAGGGCGAGTAGGGCCGGGACCGCGCGGTCCGGACAGCGGGTCCTTGCCGGACCTTATCGGCGCAGGGGCCAGGCCGTGGTCGCCTGGTCGGGGTGCTCGACCGCGTGGCGGGCGCAGGCGTCGGTGAGGTACTCCAGCAGGCTCAGCGGGTCGGGCAGCGGATGCTCCGGACCGCGTGCCCAGTGCACCGAGCGGCCGTCGTCACCGGGCAGCCGCGCGGGGGGTACCAGGACGTAGGAGCCGCGGCAGTGCCAGCGCAGGCCGGGGTGCTCGTCCATGGTCTCGGGGTGGCAGTCCAGCTCGCACGGCCACCACTCGTCCTCCTCCTCGGGGGTGCCCCGGGTGAGGGTGAAGAACAGTATGCGGCCGTCGTCGCTCTCCGCGACGGGCCCGACCTCGACCCCTGCCGCCAGCAGGCGTTCCAACGCCTCGCGACCGGCGTTCAGGGGCACGTCGAGTACGTCGTGCACCATGCCGGTCGCGGTGATGAAGTTGGCCTGCGGCTGATGGCGGGCCCAGCGCTCGATCTGGGCGCGGTCGGTGGTGGACTGCGTCTGCCAGGCGAACGAGACCGGATGCCGGGCGGGGGTGGGACAGCCGACGCGGTCGCACGAACATCGGTATCCGGCGGCGGGGTGGGCGGCGGGCGCGAGCGGCAGTCCCGCGTCGGCGGCGGCGAGCAGCAGTTCCTCACGGCCGCCTTCGTCGGCGACCGGTTCCGGGCGGCGGCCACGCAGCCACCGGGAGAGTTTGCCCTGCCTGCCGGTCCTGCCGCCGAACTCCGCGCTCATCTAACTCCTCGCCTCGCCCTCGTGCCTTTCAGCATGCCCTATGGTCCCCCCCTCGTGTGCATCGGGGGGCCGGAGCCCACAATAGGCGCACCTGGGACAAGCGGTGCACGGACCGGACGAGGGGTGCCCCAGGGGGCGAAAGGTGCACCCCGGGGTACGCCGGCGTGACCGAGGAGGCAGCGCGGGCGCTCCCGGTCAGCGGGGGGCGAGGCCGTTCAGGGCGTAGTCGACGAGGGTGTCGGTGTACTCGTAGCTGATCGGCCCCGTGTACTGCAGCCAGCGCTGGGCGAGCGGGGAGACGAAGAGCTCCAGGGCGATGCGCGGGTCGACGTCGGGGCGGACCCCTCCGGCCTCCTGCGCGGAGCGCAGCCGGTCGACGTACAGCTGGAGCGACGGTTCCAGCAGTTGGGCGACGAACCTCCGGCCGAGCTCCTCGTTGACGACGCCCTCGGCGGCCAGCGCGCGGGACGGCGCCTCGAACGCCGGGTCGCGCAGTTCGTCGACCGTGGCCCGCAGGACGAGCTTGAGGTCGGCGGCGAGGTCCCCGGTGTCCGGGATCCCGTACGCCCCGCCGCTTTCCGGTTCCTGTCCGGCGGCGCGGGCGGCCTGCTCGCTCAGGTCGAGGAACGCCTCCAGAAGGACGTCCGCCTTCGACGGCCACCACCGGTAGATCGTCTGCTTGCCGACGCCGGCGCGGGCGGCGATGCCCTCGATGGTGGTCTTCGGGTAGCCGACCTCCACGACCAGGGCGATGGCCGCGTCGTAGATGGCGCGACGGGAGCGCTCACTGCGGCGGGTGGAGTCGGGGGGTGCGGGGTTGTTCGTGGCCATGGGTCGAATTTATCAGGTTGACAAGACGACGCGTCTCGCCTGACAGTGAGGGGGGTCGGATCGAGACGATACGTCTCGTCAAGTGCGTCCGCGGAGGGCGCTCACCGGAAGGAGATCACCATGTCCCGAGGCGGAACCGGAAACATGCTGGGCGTCGGCGGCACCCGGAAGCACCTCGGCCGCAAGGCCCTGCGCGGCGGGGGACGCGACGGCCGCGTCGGGGGCGGCCTCGACCCCCAGGCCCAGAAACGCGAACTCCTGCGCAAGCTCCAGGAGCAGCGGAAGGAACAGCAGAAGCAGCAAGAACAGCAGGAGAGCCGGGAGGGCCGGGAGGGACGGCAGGGCCGGGAGGGAGGGGAGGGAGGGGAGGGCCGGGAGGGAGAGGACTCCGGGCAGGAAAGCCGGCCCTAGTCCGCTCGTCAGACCTCTCGTCAGACCTGTCGCCGGCCCTCTCGTCAGTCCCCGCTGTCGTCGGCCGCCGGTGGCCAGGGGGCGCCCCAGGAGGTGTCCCTCGCCGCCCGGTACAGGTCGCCGTGACGCTTGGTCACGGTGGTGCGGCTCAGGGCCGGGTCCCTCTCGCAGAGGTCGAGGAGGACCTGGCCCTTGCGGATCTGCGGCTTGCGGACGACGCGGGCGGCGGCCGGGACGGCGGGCAGGCGGGTGGCGGCGACGTAGCTGAACTTCTCGTCCTCGTAGGGCAGGGAGCCGCCCTTGACCTGGCGGTGCAGTGAGGAACGGCTGACCCGGGCCGCGAAGTGGCACCAGTCCGTGCCGGGGATGATGGGGCAGGCGAGGCTGTGCGGGCAGGGGGCGGCGACCCGGAAGCCGGCCGACACCAGCCGGTCGCGGGCCTCGATGACGCGGGTGTAGCCGTCGGGGGTGCCGGGTTCGACGATCACGACGGTCTGCGCGGCGCCGGCGGCGGTGTCGACGAGGGCGGCGCGGTCGGCGGCGGTCAGTTCGTTGAGGACGTAGGAGACGGTGACGAGGTCGGTGCGCTCGAGGGTGAGCTCCGTGCCGATCCGGGCGCGGTCCCAGCGGGCGTCCTTGAGGGCGGGGTTCGCGATGGCGAGTTCCCGGCCGAGGGCGAGTGCGGGTTCGGCCCAGTCGAGGACGGTCACCGGCCGCTCCCCGTCCCAGGTGGCGCTCACCGCCCAGGCGGCGGCGCCGGTGCCGCCGCCGACGTCGACGTGGTCGCCGGGCGTCCACCCGGGCACGGCGTCCGCGACCGCCGCCAGCGCCGAGCGTACGGCCTCGAAGGTGGCCGGCATGCGGTACGCGGCGTAGGCGGCGACGTCCGCCCGGTCCCGCAGGATGGGCGCCCCGGTCGGGGTGGCGCCCCGGTAGGTGGCGATCAGCCGCTCGACGGCCTGCGCGGCCCGCCGCGGCGGGAGTCCGTCGAGCAGTCCGGCGAGCGCGCCGCGCAGGACGTCGGCGGGAGAGGCGGGAGAAGCAGCGGAGGCGGGGGCGGGAGCGGGGTCGTTCACCTGGAAATTCTATGGCGCGGGCCGGCGGCCGGACTCACCTCCCCCGGACCGCGCGGGCCACCCGCGTGGCCGCACGTGCGCGGGGGCCGTTGGCCGGGGCCGTGGGTCGGCGGGGGTGGACCGTGTTGGCGAGGAGGACGAGGTAGGTGTCCGTGGCCCGGTCGAGGACCAGGGACGTGCCCGTGAAGCCGGTGTGGCCCGCCGCTCCGCGGCCCGCGAGCTCCCCCATGAACCACGGCTGGTCCACGGCGAAGCCCAGGCCCGGCGGGGCGAGGAGCAGGTCCACGAAGTCGGGGCCGAGGATGCGGGCGGGGCCGTGGGCGCCGCCCGCCAGCAGGGCGCGGCAGAAGACCGCCAGGTCGCGGCCGGTGGAGAAGAGACCGGCGTGGCCCGCGACCCCGCCGAGCGCCCAGGCGTTCTCGTCGTGCACCTCGCCGCGCAGCATCCCGCGGTCCGCCTTGGCCCACGGCCGCCGCTGGTCCTCGGTGGCCGCCGCGCCCGGACACGGGCCGAAGTCCGTGGCGGTCATGCCGAGCGGCCGGGTGATGCCGTCGTGGACGAGCGTGTCGAGGGTGCGGCCGGTGAGACGTTCCAGGACGTGCTGGAGCAGCAGCATGTTCAGGTCGGAGTAGCGGTACGCGCCGGGCGCCGCGACCGGCCGTTCGGCGCGCAGCAGGGCGAGCCGTTCCGCGTCGTCGGCGCAGTCGTACAGGGGGAGTTCGGGGCGCAGCCCGGAGGTGTGGGTGAGCAGCTGCCGGACGGTGATGCCGTGCCGGACGGCCGCGGGGAAGTCCGGCAGATACGCGCCCACGCGGGCGTCGATGCCCAGGGTGCCCCGCTCGATCTGCTGCACGGCGGCCACCGAGGTGAACAGTTTGGTCAGGGACGCCAGGTCGAAGGGGGTGTCCACGGCCATCGGGACCCGGTCGTCCGGTGGCAGTTCCACCGCGGTATCCGTGCGTTCGTCGTACGCCGCGTAGCGCACGGCCCAGCCCGCCGCCTCCTGCACGGCGAGCACCGGGCCGCGGCCTACGGCCACGACGGCGCCGGCCGCCCAGGGGCGTTCCCCGGCGGTGCCGGCGTGCACCTCGCCGACGAGGGCCCGGAGTTCGCGGGGGTCGAGCCCGGCCCGTTCGGGGGTGCCGTGGCGCAGCCTCGGGGTGCTCAGAAGCCTTCACCCTCCGCACTCGCCCGCGCCTGCCAGGGGCGGCACAGGCCCGTGAAGCAGGCCAGCGCCACCAGGGCGGCGGTCAGCTGGACGACGGCCATCGGGACGGCGGTGTCCTCCCCGGCGATCCCGACCAGCGGGGAGGCGATCGCGCCGACGAGGAAGGACGCCGTGCCGAGCAGGGCCGAGGCGGCACCGGCGGCCTGCCGGGTGCGCACCAGGGCGAGGGTCTGGGTGTTGGGCATGGTGATGCCCATCGCGGACATCAGCACGAACAGCGCGGCGGCCACGGGTACCAGCCCGACCTCGCCGAACACGCCCAGCGACATCAGCAGCAGCGCGACCGCGGCGACGACCACGACGCAGAGCCCGAAACCGAGCACCCGGTCCAGCCGGACCCGGCCGACCAGCACCTTGCCGTTGATCTGCCCCATGATCATCAGGCCGATCGAGTTGAGCCCGAACAGCAGGCTGAACGTCTGCGGGGACGCCCCGTAGATCTCCTGGACGACGAACGGGGAGGCCGCGACATAGGCGAAGAGGGAGGCGAAGGCGAATCCCCCGGTGAGCATGTAGCCGGTGAAGACCCGGTCGGCGAGCAGCCGGCGCATCGAGCCGAGGGCCGCGCCGAAGCCGCCGCCGTGGCGGTCGGCGGGGGCCAGCGTCTCCGGCAGCTTCACCCAGACCAGGGCCGCCAGCAGCACCCCGAGGACGGCGAGGACGACGAACACGCCCCGCCAGTCCGTCACCCGCAGGATCTGCCCTCCGATGAGCGGTGCCATGATCGGCGCCAGGCCGGAGATCAGCATGAGGTTCGAGAAGAAGCGGGCCATGGCCACGCCGTCGTACAGGTCGCGGACCACCGCCCGCGCGATGACGATGGCGGCCGCGCCCGCGAGGCCCTGCAGCAGCCGGAAGGCGACGAGGAGTCCGACGCTCGGCGCGAACGCGCACAGCACGGTGGCGACGACGTAGACCGCGAGGCCGATGAGCAGTGGGCGGCGGCGTCCCCACCGGTCGCTCATCGGGCCGACCACCAGCTGCCCGAGCGCCATTCCGGCCAGACAGGTGGTGAGCGTGAGCTGGACGGTGGCGGCGGGCGCGTGCAGGGACCGGGTGACCTCCGGAAGGGCGGGGAGGTACATGTCCATCGCCAGCGGGGGTACGGCGGTCAGACCGCCCAGGAGGAAGGTCAGCAGCAGGCCGGTGCGGCCGGCGGTCGCGCGGAGCGGCGGCGCCGCGCTCGCGGTCGGACGTGCCGCCGGGTTCGCCGCCGGGTTCGTCGTCGATTCTTCCGCTGAGTCCGTTTTCGCCGTCGAGTTCGCCGTCGGATTCGATATGGACGCCCCGCCCTCGGGCATGTGGCCCCTCCCTTTCCGCGTCATCGGCTCCCTATGCTCTCAGCTCGTACGGAGTGCTCGGCGTCGACGACGATGCCATGGGAGCGCTTCCACGGGTTTCCGCGGCCGATGTGCCGACGACACGAGCAGGGGTGGGGCGGATGACAGGGCGGAACGTGCGCTGGGGAATCCTGGCGACCGGCGGGATCGCCGCGAGGTTCGCGGCGGATCTGGCGGAGCTGCCGGACGCGGAGATCGTGGCGGTGGCCTCCCGGTCGGCGGAGTCGGCGCGGGCGTTCGCCGACCGGTTCGGGGCCGAGCGGGCGTACGGCGACTGGGAGTCGCTCGCGCGGGACGAGGAGGTCGACGTGGTCTACGTCGCCACTCCGCACTCGGCGCACCGGGCGGCGGCCGGGCTGTGCCTGGAGGCCGGGCGGAACGTGCTGTGCGAGAAGCCGTTCACGCTCAACGCGCGCGAGGCCGGGGAGTTGGTCGCCCTGGCGCGCGACCGGGGGCGTTTCCTGATGGAGGCCATGTGGATGTACTGCCATCCCATGGTACGGCGACTGAAGGCGCTGGTCGACGACGGCGCGATCGGCGAAGTCCGCACCGTGCGGGCCGACTTCGGCCTGGCGGGGAACTTCCCGGCCACGCACCGGCTGCGGGACCCCGCGCTGGGCGGGGGCGCGCTGCTGGACCTCGGCGTGTACCCGGTGTCGTTCGCGCAGCTGCTGCTCGGGGAGCCGTCGGACGTCGTGGCGAGGGCGACGCTCTCCGAGGAGAAGGTCGACCTCCAGACGGGCGCGCTGCTCTCCTGGGACGACGGCGCCCTCGCGTCGGTGCACTGCTCCGTCGTCGGCGGCACGGAGACCTCGGCGTCGATCACCGGGTCCGAGGGCCGCATCGACATCCCGTACGGCTTCTTCTTCCCCGACGGGTTCGTGCTGCATCGGGAGGGCCGGGAGGCCGAGAAGTTCACGGCCGACCCGGCGGACGGGCGCCGCGACACGCTCGCCCACGAGGCCGCCGAGGTGATGCGCGCCCTGCGGGCCGGTGAGACGGAGTCCCCGCTCGTCCCGCTGGACGGCACGCTCGCCGTGATGCGGACGCTCGACGCGATCCGCGACCGCATCGGCGTCCGCTACCCGGGGGACACCGTGTGAGCCCCGCCCCGCCGACGGCCCGTCAGGCGTCGCCCGGCCCTCTCTGATCCACACAAGCGGAATGCGAACATCCGCAGCATTGCGGCCCACAGCGGACATATGCTCAACTCTCCTGCACCAAAGCTTCACACTTTAGGCAGCAGGCTTCCGCAGGCCACTTCCAGGGGGAGGGCGGCCGTTCCACCGCACCGGCAGGGGGGTGGCCCCGCGTGGGACCGCGGGTCACGTGCCGGTGGGTGGAACGGCTGCCGCGATCAGGCCTCGCCGGTCCCGCGGCGGCTGATCTCGCCGTCGCCCTGCCGGCCGTCGGTCGTCGTCACCCACCGGCCGCCCCTCGTCGCCCCTCGTCACCCGAACGGCGGGCGGCGGCGGGTCGGACCGGACGCCGGGATGCGACGGTGGTCACGCGAATCGACTGCCCCGGGAGACGACGTGACCTGTTACGACCGACGCGATCTGGGCCTGCTGCTGCTCCGGCTGGGGACCGGCGGGGCACTGGCGGCGCACGGCGCGCAGAAGCTGTTCGGCTGGTTCGGCGGTGGCGGGATCGAGGGCACCGGCCAGTTCATGGAGACCATCGGCTACGCGCCCGGCAAGGCCAGCGCGACGGCGGCGGGCCTCGCGGAGACGGGCGGCGGCGTGCTGCTCGCGCTCGGCCTGGCCACCCCGGCGGCGGGCGCGGCGGCGGCCGGTGCGATGGCGGGCGCGGCCGCCGTGCACGCACCCAACGGCTTCTTCAACCAGGAGGGCGGCTACGAGCACGCCGCGCTCCTGGGCCTGACGGCGGCCGGCATCGCCGTCGCGGGGCCCGGCCGCCTCTCGGTGGACCACGCCCTCGGCCACACGGCCGACCGGGGCTGGATGGTCCCGGTGGCCTTCGCGGCGACCGCGGCGGCCACGGCGGTGACGGTGGGGGCGCGCAGCCGGCGACTGCGGAAGGCGCGGGAGGGCGAACAGGAGGCGTTGTTCGAGTAGTACCGAGCATCGGGGCTACCGGCCGCCCCGGGCCGGGCTCTGCCCCATGGGCGACCGCCCGTCCCCTCATCGGGTCACGGCTTCGGATCCGGTCCTGGTTCCGGACGCGAACCGTCGGTCCGGTCGGCCCGCGGACTCCGTCGACGGCCTGTGCGCGGGGCCGGACGCGAACCGTCGGGACCAGGGCCGGGTCGGCACGGACGAGGCCGGCGGTACCGGACTGCTCGGCGTCCGCCGCCGGGTGACCGCACTGGACGGCACGGCCGTGGTGACGAGCCCCCGGGAGGGCCGGTCACCGCGGTCGTGGAACTTCCCCGTACGCGTTGACGACCCCGCGGCGTTCCTTGCCCACCCATGACTGCGCACGGGCCAACAGGGGTCCGGCACGAGGACGCGCGACGGAATCGGAGCACTCACCGAGCCGGGAAACTCCGGGCAAAGGAGTCGTAATCCGCGATCTGGGCAGAATGGAGAAGAACACCGGCAGTCAACGCCCTCATCTGCGAGAAGAAGCGCGTCATGGACCCATGGTTGATCTGGTTGATCGTTGCAGCTGTTCTGGCCGTAGCAGAGATCTTCACGCTCACCGCCGCACTCGGAATGCTGAGCGCGGCGGCCCTGGTCACTGCGGGCTCCGCCGCGATCGGGTTGCCGCCGGCCCTCCAACTGGTGGTGTACGCCGTCGTCGCCAGCATCACCGTGCTGTTCGTGCGCCCCCTCGCGGTGCGTCACGTGCTGAAGCCACCGACGGCACGTTTCGGTATCGACGCACTGGTCGGCAAGGCCGCCTATGTCGTCTCGGAAGTGACGGGATCCGGTGGCAGAGTCCGCATCGACGGCGAGGAGTGGACGGCCCGCGCCTACGACGAAACGCTGGTGATCCCGTCCGGAGCGACCGTCGACGTCATAGAGATCAGTGGCGCCACCGCATTCGTCTACCCCCGGGAATGAAACCATGGACTTTTCAGCACCTCTCGTCGTCGGACTGATCGTCGCAGCCATCGCGATCTTCACTGTGGTGCGGGCCGTCCGTATCGTTCCCCAGGCACGCGCGCGCAACGTCGAAAGACTCGGTCGCTACCACCGGACACTCAGTCCCGGACTCAGCCTCGTCATCCCTTACATCGACCGCGTGCACCCGTTGATCGACCTGAGGGAGCAAGTCGTCTCCTTCAAACCGCAGCCGGTCATCACCGAGGACAATCTGGTCGTCGAGATCGACACCGTCCTGTACTTCCAGGTCACCGACCCACGAGCGGCTTTCTACGAGATCGCCAACTTCCTCCAGGCCGTCGAGCAGCTCACCGTCACCACCTTGCGCAACGTCGTGGGCTCCATGGACCTGGAGAAGACGCTCACCTCACGGGACACCATCAACAGCCAACTCCGCGGCGTGCTGGACGAGGCCACCGGCAAATGGGGGCTCCGGGTCAACCGAGTGGAGATCAAGGCCATCGACCCCCCGCAGTCCATCAAGGACGCGATGCAGAAGCAGATGCGAGCCGAGCGGGACAAACGGGCCGCGATCCTGGGCGCCGAGGGGCAGCGCCAGTCGCAGATCCTCACCGCCGAGGGGGACAAGCAGGCCGCCGTCCTGCGTGCGGAGGGCAACCGTACCGCCGCGATCCTCCAGGCCGAGGGCCAGTCCCGGGCGATCGACGAGGTGTTCCAGGCCGTTCACCGCAACGACCCCGACCCCAAGCTCCTCGCCTACCAGTACCTCCAGGCACTGCCCCAACTCGCACAGGGCCAGGGCAACAACTTCTGGGTGATCCCCAGCGAGATCACCTCTGCGCTGCAGGGCGTCTCCCGTGCCTTCACCGAGGTACTGCCCCCGTCGTCGGCCACCCGTGAGAAGCCGCCTCTCGACGACCTGGCCGCCAGCGACAAGGCCCGGGCGGAGGAAGCCGCTGCCGAGGCCCTGGCCGACGCCGCACAAGCCGATGGCGTCGCCTCCGCCGACCACCTCCCACCCCGCCCGGCTCCCTGAGTCTCCTCCCCTTACCGGCGTCTCGCCCCTGCACCGGACCCGTCCTCTCGGTGCCGACAAGGGCGGCGGCATCTGGCTGTACGTCGGCCCCACCTGGGTCCGGCAGAGGGCGGGACCGGTCGGTGCTCCTCCTTCCTCTCCCGCCCCGCAGGGAAGCAGCCGCCGGCGGCGGCCGGCCACTCCACTGGCACGGACCCGGTACCTCGCACGTGGTGCTCCGGTCGCCGTGGCCGGGGATGCGGCAGAGACTGGAACCCGGATTCCGTCCAGGAACACCCCGGAGCGCAGGAGAATGGGCCCCAGCCGCGCGTTATCGCCCCGCGAGAGGCGGTGGTTCCGATGGCTGCCCGCCGCGCTGATCCTCGGCGTGTTCGCCCTCGACCTCCTCACCCCGCGCGGCATGCGGATCTTCCCCCTGCTGGCGGCCGCCCCCGTACTGGTCGCGCCCTGGCTCACCCTGACCGGGACGATCGCCACCGGCGGGGCGGCGCTCCTCGCCGCGGTCCTCCTGCCCCTGGTGAGAGGCCGGCTGCCGTTCGGCGTCGACGACATCGTCCCGTTCTCCACCTTCGTCATCCTGACCTTCCTGGCAGCGGTCGTGAACCGGCTGCTGGTCCGCGAGCGGCGGCAGTTGAAGAACACCCGCGAGGTCGCCGAGACCGTCCAGCGCGCCGTGCTCCCCTCCCCGCCCGGACGGATCGGGCCGCTGGCCGTGGCCGTCCGGTACGAGGCCGCCGCGCGGGAAGCCGCCATCGGGGGCGACCTGTACGCGATCCACCCCACTCCCCACGGCATCCGGCTGATGATCGCCGACGTCCGGGGCAAGGGCCTGGGCGCGATCCGGACCGTCAACGCGCTGCTGGGCACCTTCCACGAGGCCACCCGGCGCGCTCCGGACCTGCCCGGCGTGGTCCGCTGGCTGGAGGAGCGCATGCAGGAGGCCAACCCCGCCGAGGGCGGGGCAGGACTCGAGATGTTCGTCACCGCCGTCATCGCCGAGTTGTCCGCCGACGGCTCCACCCTGCGCATGGTCAACCGGGGGCACCCGCCGCCGTTGCTGGTCCACCGCGGCCGGGCCCGCCCACTGGAGCCGGGCACGCCTTCACTGCCGCTGGGCCTGGCCGGCCTCGACGCCCCGAACGTCCTCCCGGACGTCCCCGTCGACCAGTACACCCTGCCCGACGGGGCGGTTCTCGTCCTGTTCACCGACGGCGTCGTCGAGGCCCGCGACCACCGCGGGGTCTTCTACGATCCCGTCCCGCGGCTGTCCCGCCCGCTCCCGCCGGACCCTGACCACGTGCTGGACGCCCTGCTCACCGACCTGTACCGGTACACCGCCGAGCACCTCGACGACGACGTCGCGCTCCTCGCCATCGGCCTGCCCCGCCGCGCGGACGACAGCCGGCGCGTCTGAGGAAACCCCGCTGCCCCGCCTGCCCTGCGCGAAGGACCGCCGGGCGCTGTCCGTGGCCTGTGCCAGGGTCTGCGGCATGAGCGATCCGAGCACGAACCTCTCCGCGTCCCCCGCCCCCGCCCTCTCCCCCGCCGTGCCGTCGGCCGGTCTCTGGGACTCCGTCGACGCCTTGCACGCCTGGCTGGACGCCGACCGCGCGGTCGACGGCCGGGAGGGTCTGCTGCTGCGGATCCTGAAACTGTCCGAGGAGGTCGGCGAGGTCGCCGAGGCGGTGATCGGCGCCACCGGCCAGAACCCGCGCAAGGGCGTCACGCACGGATGGGACGACGTCCAGGCGGAGCTGTGCGATGTGGCGCTCACGGCCCTGGTGGCGCTGCGCGGTCTCACCCCCGACGCCCGCGAGGTCTTCACCCGCCACCTGGACCGGCTCACGCGACGCTCCCTCGGAACTCCCCGCCAGGGTCCGTCCGAGGATCGATCTCGCGGCGGGTCGTAGGGAGCCGACGGGGCCGAGGTCCCTACGACCCGCAGAACCGGTGCGGCGGGCGCCGCGTGGGGCTGGCGTGCCGCACCGGTCTCACTCAGCGGATCTAGCAGGCGCCCAGGTCTTCCCAGACGCCCCAGTCACCGGCCGCGCCGGGCTGCTCGTTCGTCGTCCACCACTTGGCGCGGTAGGTGCGGCCGTTGTGGGTGACGGTGTCGCCGTTGTTGTAGACGGCACCGGCGTTCCAGGTCGGCGCGGCGCAGGAGCCGGGCTCGTTGCCGCCACCGCCGCCGTTGCCGCCACCGTTGCCACCGCCGTTGCCGCCACCATTACCGTTGCCGGTGATGTTGACGTCGATGCAGGCGTAGAAGGCGTTGGAGGTGTCGGCCACGTTCCAGACGGCCAGGACCTTCTGGCGGCCCGTCAGGTCACCGAAGTCGACCCGGTGGTTGACCTCGGCGGGAGGCTGCGCGCCCCGGTCGTTGAACTCGGCGATCTTCCGGTCACCGATGAAGTACTGCCAGGTATCGGTGGCGTGCCGCGCCGTGATGCGCCAGTTGAAGGTGTGCGACCCGCCGACCGACGTGACGCGCCAGGGCTTGCTGTCGTCGTCGAGGTCGGAGAACTGGGCGTTGCCGCCGCTGCAGCTGCGCAGGCCCTTGGGGCCCTCGACGCTCTGCGGCTCGTACTTGATCTGACCGCAGTCGACGACGCCCTTGGCGCACTGGTCCTGGCGGCTGCCGGGGTCGGTCACCCATCCGTGGGCACTGGCCGTACCCGCCGGAAGACTGACGGCGAGGAGGGGGGCGACCAGGGCTCCGACAGCCAGGGACGCTCGCCTTTTCATGTCCATGAAATGACTCTTTCTTCGGCGTACATGAGAACCGGCCACGGAGCACGACATCGCCGACCGCACCCGAGGTGCACCGCGCATGTCACGCGCGCCTGCGCCGACGAGGGCGCAGCGCGCGGTCGCGCCGCCGTGGCGGACACCACCTTTCGCCCCGGCCCACGAAGGAACCGGGGCGGGGACGAACACCGGTCCAGACCGGCGTTCGTAGGTCTAGACCATAGCGAGGAACCTGGAACCGTCAAGTCCACTTACCCGAAAGGGAGTTGACAGAAAGTGACCGACAGGCCTCGGAGCACCGCCCCAGTCACGGCGGAGACGACATACGGGCAGGTGAGGCCACCGCAGGCCGCCGACCACCACCCGAGCCGTCGACCGTGGCCCCCACCTCGGCGGCATCGCGCCCGCGCGTGAACTTGCTCTCACGGGGCGCCCCTCCATGAGGTACGGGCCCGGGAACAGACCCGAGAGAGCCATGATGAGAGTTCAGGGATCGCCCACCTGTGGGCCGAACAGTCCGGCACCCCATGGCAAGGAGTCCGACATGTCCACCGGATCCGCAGACAGCCCCGCGACGCTCTACGGACCCGTCTCGGTCGTCCTCGGCAGCGCGGCTCTGCTCGCCGCGGTGTTCGCCGGCTTCGTCGGCATCGCGATTCCGCTCCTGTTCGGCAGCCTCGCCGTCACCTTCGCGCTCCTCGGCCTGGGCCGCGGGCTCAACCGGGGCCAGTGCGCCCTCGGCCTGGCCACCGGATCCCTGAGCGTGCTCTACCCGATCTTCCTCGTCGCCGCCCTGAGCACCTGACCGTCGAACCGCCCCGGACATGCCTGTGCCCTGTGACTCCCCTCGGAGCCACAGGGCACAGCGGTAAGGCAGCGACTCAGCCGATCCGGTCGGCGGCGAACCCGACGAACACGGCCCACGCCACCGAACCGACCGCCAGACCCGCACGGTGCGTGTCCTTCGAGTCCCGCACGTGCACGGTGTGCGGGCAGGTGGCCACCTCCACGCACTCACCACCGGCTCCGCCGCTGTGACTGCTCTTGAACCAGTCGAGCTGGACGGTCTCTTCGACACTCATAGTTCCCCCAGCGACTTCTCGATGTAGGCCAAGGACTCACGCGGAGTGAGAGCTTGCGCTCGGAGGATCCCATAACGCGACACGATGCCACGGACCTCCGTTCGCTCCGACACGATTGTGCTCCGTCCCTGCGCCTCCAGATAGGCCACCTGATCATCACCGTCTCGGTGCAGCACGGTGAACGGGCCATCCACTCCGGCGTTGTCCTCTCGGTCCAACGGCATGACCTGGATCTCCACGTTGCGGTAGGCACCGACGAGCAGCAGTTGTTCCATCTGCCCGCGCATGACAGCACGACCGCCCAACGGCCGCCGCAGGACCGACTCGTCGATGACGAAGCTCACGAGCGGAGCACGCTTGCGGGCGAAGATGTCCTGCCGGGCCAGCCGTCCAGCAACGCGCTGCTGGACGGTCTCCTCATCCAGCAGAGGGCGCCACATCTCGAACACAGCCCGCATGTATTCCTCGGTCTGCAGCAGTCCAGGCACCGCGTGGGTTCCGTAGACCCACAGCTCAACCGCCTCCGCCTCCAACCTAGCCGCATCCCGGAAGAACGCTGGATACTGCGCCCGCGCAACCTCCTCCTTCATCGCCTTCAACAGACCGCCCGAATCCAGTAGTTCATCCACCACGTCGATGAACTTCGGAGGAGGAATCCGCCGTCCCTGCTCGTAGGCCGCGATGGTGGACGGCGAGTATCCCGTCCGCGCACCGACCTCTGGTCGTTCCAGCCCCGCCCGCAACCGGCACAGCTTCATCTGCCGCCCGAACACCCGCAGGATCTCCGTCCCCGTCCCCGGCTCCGGGGGAGCCGCCCCCGGCTCCCCCTGCTCGGCCGCCGTCTCCCCCGGCTCCCGCACCAGTTCGCTCATCGCCGTTCACCTCCGTCGCCTACCGGCCGGTTCGCCCAACTCCCCCGTCTCACCGAGGGACACGGCCCGCCCCGCCCACAAGCGCCACCGGAACGCCTACAACGCCCCCAGTCGGCCTCACCCAGCACCACCGTGGAACGCGGAACGCGAGGGAATCGGTGAACGATCACGGTTCACCAGAACGAGTACCGAAGGCCCTGGAGGCCGGCTGCTCGTCGATCCGTTGACCGCCCGGCAGGACGGTGGCCTCGACGTGTGTGATGCCGGGCATGCGCCCACGTCCCGGGGGGGCACACCGTCCCGAAGCCGTGAGCACTTCGGCCACTATTGTCCCGATGCCGCTCATTCGAGCGCTTGAGTGACACATACCCGCCGACTGCTCACGGCTTCCCACAAGGCACCCGCCTCCGCCCCCGCAGTCCCGGGACCATGAGGGCCTCCCACACCGTCCGACGGAACGCCATCCGCATCAGGCCTCACCTGCGCCGATCCGGCCATCAGTTCTGCCTCTGCCGCACCGAGCCCCTCACGACACCCCGGCGGCTCGGGCGGCTCCGGAGCCGCGTCCCACGCCCCGGTCCACAACGCTCCGGCCAACCACCACACCTGCGACGTCGCAGGTGTAGCGGTGCTGTACCTGAGCACCGACCCGGGTGCGGGGGCGCCGAACCTGCTGCTCACCACTCGGCTCCGTTCGGAGCCGGGTGGTTCCTCGTCGCGTGCGGTCAGGACCTGGGACGGTTGCGGCAGAGGCAGAACGGATGTCCGGCCGGGTCGGTGTAGACCTGCCAGCCGTACCCGGACTCGCCGACGAAGCTCTTCTGGAAGGTGGCGCCCAGCTCGATCACCCGGCGGTGCTCGGGCTCGAACTCGTCCACCTCGAAGTCGAGGTGGAACTGCTGCGGATGCTCCCGGCCCGGCCAGCTGGGCCGCTGGTAGTCCTCCACCCGCTGGAACGACAGCTCGACGCCGTCGTTACGCAGGTTGACCCAGTCCTCGGTGCTGATGTCGGTGTTGATCTCCCAGCTCAGCAGCTCGGCGTAGAACTCGGCCAGCTTCCAGGGGTCGGGGCAGTCGAGGATGACATCGGTGAACGTCAGCATCCGAGCACCATAGATCGCGGCACCGGACGCCCGCGACGCATTAGTCGGCGCAACCCGGGACTTGGCCGGCGACGCTCGGCCAGGCCAACAGGACCTGTTTGCATGGGGGTTCGAATTCCACGCGGCCGAACAGCGGCCTCGGCACACGCCCGTACCCGCGACTACGCAGTGGGTACGGGCGGGAGAATGTCGTGGCGGCGGCCCCGGTCAGCCCGGGGCGATGCGGCTGAGGTGCTCCCAGAACCGGTACAGATCCGTTTGGGCCCGGTCCATCTCCAGGACGTGGTCGAAGGACCGGCTGCCGACGATCAGCCGTCGGGGCGGGTCCGGCAGTGCGGCCAGCTCCATGATGACGGGATCGACGGTGCCCGGCTCCGGGGCGACGGCGTCGCCCCACATCGCCTCCGTCTCGGTGCGCAGGGACTGATACTGCCCTAGGGATTCAATGATCGTGGTGCCGGTGGTGAACAGGCCGGTGTCTTGACTTGCTCTCCCTCCCGAAGGAGGGAGATTCTGGCCTGCTCGCCCGGTGCCGTGCCGCTACGCGGCACGGGCGTCGGGCGGGCTTCCATGGCTTCCTGTTTCTTCGCGCCGTGCCAGAACGGGTTCTGGTCTTACCGGCGCTCCGCAGGCCGATGCCGCCAGTCCGGCGGCCGTCTTCACGTTGATCGCGGCGTTGTGGTCCCGGTCGTGGAGCGTGCCGCAGGCGGTACAGGTCCACTCCCGGACATCAAGGGGTTTGGGTCCGTCCTTGACGCCGCAGGTGGAGCAGGTCTGGGAGGTCGGCTCGAACCGGCCGATCTTCACCAGGGTCCGGCCGTACCGTTGCGCTTTGTATTCCAGCATGTGCACGAACGAGGACCATCCGCTGTCGTGCACGGACTTGGCCAGCCTGGTGCGGGCCAGTCCCGCCACCGACAGGTCCTCCACGGCGATCCCTTGGTTCTCGGCGATCAGCTGGGTGGAGAGTTGGTGGTGGAACTCGCGGCGCGCGTCGGTGACCTCGGCGTGGGCGCGGGCGACCTTCAGGCAGGCCTTGGCGCGGTTCTTGCTTCCCTTCTGTTTGCGGGACAGTTCCCGCTGGGTCTTCTTCAGCTTCTTCTCCGCGCGGCGCAGGAAGCGCGGGGAGTCGATCTTTGTGCCGTCGGACAGGACGGCGAAGTGGGTCAGGCCGAGATCGATGCCGATGGTGCGGTCGGTGTCGGGCATCCGGGCCGCATCGGCGGCGGGGTCGGTGTCGATGACGAAGGAGGCGAAGTACCTTCCGGCCGCGTCCTTGATGACGGTGACGGAGGTGGGGGTGGTGGGCAGCGTGCGGGACCACTTCACCTTCACCGCACCGATCTTCGGCAGGTTCAGCCGGCCGCCATCGGTGATCTTCCAGCGGGCGTTGGCGGTGAACCGGATCGACTGCCGGACATCCCTGCGGGACTTGAAGCGGGGCGGGCCGATCCTGGGGCCCTTGCGGGTGCCGTTGAGGGAGGCGAAGAAGTTGCGGTACGCGCTCTCGGCGTCCCGCAGGGACTGCTGGAGCACCACCGCGGAGACCTCACCCAGCCAGGACCGCCCGGCTGTCCGCTTGGCCTCGGTGATCAGCTTCCGGGACAGCTCGGCCGCCTTCGGGAACGGCTGCCCGGCCCCACGGGCGTCCTCACGGGCGCGGACCGCATCGTTGAACACGACGCGGGCGCACCCGAACGCCTTCGCCAACGCGGCGCGCTGACCGGGCTGCGGGTACAACCTGAAGGCGTACCGAAGCTGCATGCGAGGAGCGTACGAACGATCCACACCGGATGTCGCCGGGAACATCCGTTCCCCGCCTCACCCTCGGTGGCCGCACTGTCCGGCTCCGCCGGAACACCACCGCGACGCTCCGCGCCGCAGCCACACGATTCGCTTCACCCCGGTCTGAAGGCCGGAGCACTGCGAATGAAACCCGGTAGCCGCCCATCTGCACGATGGTGACCTTGATGCCGAACCCCTCGAGCTCCATCGCCACTGCCTCGCTGACCGAGTCCAGCGCGGCCTTGCCCGCGCCGTGGAAGCCGACGGTGGCCGTGCCGCCGCCGCTGCCCATCGAGGTGATCGGGAGGAGCCGTCCCCCGCCTTGGGCGCATGAGGGCCCGACCGGCTCGCCCGGATCAGGGCTCGGTCATCTCACTGCAGGGACAGGCCCTCGGGTGAGGTGAGCCCCTTGGCGGGGTCGGCGCGGAAGGTCGCCGTCCACGCCTCGGGCGAACACGAAGCACCGTTGGGGTGTTGCTCCGTCAGCCGTGCGCGGCGGCTGTCGTCCACGACGACCCGGTCGTCCCGCGCCGCCGTCACCTTCAGCCGCACCGGGACGGTGACGGCGCCGATGTCGTCCGGAAGCCGGACCGACACCCCTGCGATCGGGTGGTCCGCGTCGCCGGACCTCTGCTCCTCGCACCTGTCCTCCACGCACACGCGGACCACCGCCGCGTCCGTGCCGCCGAAGTCGGCGGGCCGCCACACCACGGAGACCTCCGAGTCCATGCCCGCCTGGGTGCAGGAGGCGTCCTGGCCGAAGACCGAGCAGCCGGTCAGGACCGCCGCAGTGGCGAGGGGGAGCAGGGTGCGTCGTATGTCAGGACCTCGCCACGGTGCCGGGGAGGGCGCTGTTGGCCGACCCGATGTCGGTGAAACAGAGGCAGCACTGGTCGGAGAACCCACCACTGTGGTCACTTCCGCCGCCTCCGCCACCGGAGATGATCCCCTTGGCGATGGCGTGTCCCTTGCTGTCGACGGTGTACGTCGGCCCTCCCCAGGCGCCCGACTTGGTGCAGGCGTCCGATTCCTTTGGGGCGCGGGCCGGCCGGCGAGCCGCTGGACGAGGTGGCGTCGGACCGGGCTCCGGGGTGTTGCCGGAGCCCGGTGGGCCGGCCGCCGGGGGCAGGGGTGGTCAGGGCTTCTTGTCCGGTGCCGGGGCGGGTGGCGCGGGGGACGCGGCCTCGTCCGTCTTCTGGGGCGGCACGGCGCCCGTCGCCCGTTTCGCCGCCTGGATCTGTTCGTAGACCCGGGTACGGAGTTCCGTGAAGCGCGGGTCGGCCCGGGTGTGCAGCTGGTCGCGTTCGGCCGGGAGGTCGATCGTCAGCTGTTCCTGGACCACCGTCGGGGACGAGGACAGGATGACGACCCGCTCGCCCAGGTAGACGGCCTCGTCGATGTCGTGGGTGACGAAGAGGACGGTCACCCCGAGCTCCTGCCACAGCCGCCGGATCAGGTCCTCGAGGTCGGCGCGGGTCTGGGCGTCGACGGCCGCGAACGGCTCGTCCATCAGCAGCACTTCGGGCTCGTGGGCGACGGCGCGCGCGATGGCGACGCGCTGCTGCATGCCGCCGGAGAGCTGCCAGGGGTACGCGCCCGCGGCGTCGTCGAGACCGACGGCGTGCAGGGCGTGCTCGACCAGTTCGCGGCGGCGGGCCTTCGTCAGGTGCTTCTTCTGGCGCAGCGGCAGCTCGACGTTGTCGCGCACCCGCAGCCACGGGAAGAGGCTGCGGCCGTACTCCTGGAACACGACGGCCATGCCGGGCGGCGGGCCGGTGATCCGGTCGCCCTGCAGCAGGACTTCCCCGGAGGTGGGTTCGAGCAGGCCGGCGATGCACTTCAGGAGCGTCGTCTTGCCGCAGCCGGACGGGCCGACGAGACAGACCAGTTCGCCGGCGTCGAGGGAGAAGGTGAGGTCGCGCACCGCCTCGACGTGCCGGCCGTGTCCCTCGTAGACCTTCCGCAGGCCTCTTACGTCGAGCATGTGCTGTCCCTTTCCGGCGTTCACGCCGCTTTCCTTGCTCATGACGCCCTCCTGGACCGGCGCAGGCCGTGGTACCAGGCCAGGGCCCGGCGTTCGACCGTCTGGAAGACCAGGGCGAGCAGCACGCCGAGCAGTCCGAGCAGCAGGATGCCGCTCCACATGCCCGGGATGGCGAAGCTGCGCTGGAACTGGACGACGGCGAAGCCGAGTCCGTTGCTGGCGGCGAACATCTCGCTGATGACCATCAGGATGACGCCGATCGACAGCGCCTGCCGCAGGCCCGCGAAGATCTGCGGGCTGGCGGAGCGCAGAACCAGGTGGCCGAGGCGTGCGCGGCCCTCGATGCCGTAGGAGCGGGCGGTGTCGGACAGCACGCTGTCGATGGCCCGTACGCCCTCGACGGTGTTGAGCAGCACCGGCCAGACGCATCCGGAGACGATGACGACGATCTTCATGGTGTCGCCGATCCCGGCGAAGAGCATGATGACGGGCACCAGGACGGGCGGCGGCACGGCGCGCAGGAACTCCAGCACCGGTTCGGTGGTGGCCCGTACGCGCGGGAAGGAGCCGATGACGATGCCGAGTGCCACGCCGAGGACGGCCGCGCCGGTGTAGCCGAGGAGCAGCCGGGTGACGCTGGGCACCACGTCGGCGGCGATGCGCTCGGCGGTCCACACCTCGCGCCCGGTCTCCAGGATGGTGCTCAGCGGCGGCCAGTAGACGTCGGTGCTGCCGGCGGAGGCGAACCACCAGACGGTCGCGAGGAGGACGGGCAGGCCGGCGGCGAGCAGCAGCCGCAGGGCCGCGGTGCGCAGGGTCAGGCGTTTCATGGGGTCACCTCGCCCCGGACGGACTGGTGCCAGGCCAGCGAGCGGCGCTCGACGGCACGTGCGCCCAGGTTGATCAGGACGCCGATCAGTCCGGTGACGGCGACCAGCGCGTACATGTCGGGGACGGCGTGGGAGGTCTGCGCGACGGCGATGCGGGAGCCCAGACCGGGTGTGCCGATGATGAGTTCGGCGGTGATCGCGAGCACGAGGGCGACGGCCGCGGCGAGCCGGACGCCGGTCATGACGTACGGCAGGGCGGTCGGCCACAGCACGTGGCGGATGCGGGCCCAGGTGCCCAGACCGTAGGAGCGGGCGGTCTCCTCCGCGACGGGGTCCAGGTCCTGGACCCCGTAGAGGACCTGGACGAGGACCTGCCAGAAGGCGGCGTAGACGACCAGCAGCAGGGTGGAGCGCAGATCGGTGCCGAAGAGCAGGACGGCGAGGGGGATCAGCGCCACCGAGGGGATCGGCCGCAGGAATTCGACGGTGCTGGCCGTCGCCTCGCGCAGATACGGCACCACGGTGATCAGCACGCCGGCGGCGATGCCCGCGACGGTGGCGATGAGCAGTCCGAGCGCCCAGCCGGTGAGGGTGTCGCCGAGCGCCGTCCAGAAGGCGACGTCGGAGACCTCCCTGGCCAGGGCGGCGGCGATCGTGCTGGTGGGCGGCAGGTAGTCGGGGGACACCAGGCCGAGCCGGGGCAGCGCCTCGACCAGCGCGAGGAAGCCGCCGAGGCCGGCGAGGCCCAGCAGGGCGTTGCCCGGTCCCGGGCGGCGGGCGCCGCCCGGGGTGCCGGTCTTCACGGCTGTCCGTGTCACGGCTTCCTGTGTCATGGCTTCCTGTGTCACGGCAGCAGCTTGTCCAGGTCGGGGGCCTTCTCGAACAGGCCGTCCTTCTGGCCGAGTTCGCCCAGCCGCTCGATGGAGGCGCGGTTCGGCTCCTCGGGCCAGCTGGGGAGCGTCATGGCGTCCAGCGTCTTCTGGGGGATCTTGGTGTAGGTGGAGAGGATCTCGCGGACCTCGTCGGGGTGGTTGTTGGCGTAGGCGAGGGATTCGCGGGTGGCGTCGGCGAACTTCTTCACCAGCTCCGGGTCCTGCTGGGCCAGCTTGTCGGAAGTGAAGTAGAGGGCGATGGTGAGGTCGGGCGAGACGTCGACGAAGTTGGAGGCGACGACCCGGCCGCCCTGGCCCTTGACGACGGCGAGGGAGGGCTCGACGACCCAGGCGGCGTCGACCTGTCCGGCCTGCAGCGCGGCGGGCATCTGGTCGAAGGCGAGCTCCACGAACTGGACCTTCTCGGGGTCGCCGCCGTCCTTGCGCACGGATTCCCGTACGGAGGTGTCGCCGATGTTCTTCAGCGTGTTGACCGCGACCTTCTTGCCGGCCAGGTCCTTCGCCGACTTGATCGGGCTGTCGCCCTTGACGACGACGCCGCCGACGTCGGCGTTCTCCTTCCCGGTCGAGGTGACGCCGTTGGCGACCGCCCGCACCGGCACGTTCTGGCTCTGGGCGATCAGGAGCGAGGTGGTGTTGCTGAATCCGAACTGGAACTGGCCGCTGGCCACGCCCGGCACGATCGCGGCACCGCCCTGGCCGGACTCCAGCGTGAGGTCGAGACCGTGCTTCTTGTAGAAGCCCTGCTTCTCACCGAGGTAGATCGGGGCCACGTCGACGATGGGGATCACGCCGACCTTCACGGCGGTGGTGCCGTCGGACGACTTGCCGGAGGACCCGGAATCGGACGACCCACACGCGGTCGCGGTGAGCGTGAGCAGAGCGACGGCAGCGACTCCGGCTGACAGACGACGCACAAGGCCTCCCCAAAAGATGCACTTCTCGATGTGTGCGCAGACAGATGTGCGCGGACCGAACGAAAGTTCTTGCCGGGAACCTATGGTCCGCCCCAGGGCGGGTCAACCCCTTGACAAGGGCAACTTTCAACAACCGTCACCCACCCCTGAAATGGGCGATCATCGCCCGGCACAACCCGCCGGAACCGCCGCCCGCCGTCAGTTGACGGCCGCCGGTCGCGGCCATACCGTTCTGCCACCGCACCGATGTTCGGCATACAAACGGGGAGGCCGCCGATGGGTGATCAGGAACGAGAAGCCCATTTCGTACAGTCCCTGGAGCGCGGACTCACCGTCATCCGCGCCTTCGACGGCGAGCGTCGCGAACTGACCCTCAGCGACGTCGCCCGCATCTGCGACCTGACCCGCGCGGCCGCCCGGCGTTTTCTGCTCACCCTCGCCGACCTCGGCTACGTCACCACCGACGGGAGGCTGTTCCGCCTCACCCCGCGCGTCCTGGAACTCGGCTACGCGTATCTCGCCGGCTCCTCACTGCCCGACATCGCCGAGCCCCACCTCGAGAAACTGGTCGCCGAGGTCCGCGAGTCCTCCTCCCTCTGCGTGCTCGACGGCGACGACATCGTCTACGTCAGCCGCGTGCCCACCACCCGCATCATGACCGCCACCATCACCGTCGGCACCCGGTTCCCCGCCCATGTCACCTCGGTCGGGCGGGTGTTGCTCGCCCACCTCCCGGACGAGCAGCTCGACCGGCACCTCGCCCGGTGCGAGCTGCGCCCGCTGACCCCCCGCACCATCGTCTCCCCGCCGCAGCTGCGCGCCGAGCTCCAGCGGGTCCGCAAGCAGGGGTACGCCATCATGGACCAGGAGCTCGAGGTGGGTCTGCGCACCGTGGCCGCCCCGGTCCGCGACGGGGACGGCACCGTCGTCGCCGCCGTCAACATCCCCGTGCACGCGAGCCGCAACTCCGTCGACTCGGTACGCCGCGACCTGCTGCCCGCCCTCCTGGCGACCGTGGCCCGGATCGAGGCCGACCTGCACGTGGTCCGCCGCTGACGCCCGGTCCACCGCTGACGCCCGGACCGCCGGGCACCCTCGCCGGACGTTCCAGGGGCCCGGGAGCCGGATCCGGCTCCCGGGCCCCTGGAACTCGGCAATGCACAGGGCGGTGGGTACGGTACCCACGCATCGGGGAACGCCTTAACCTGACAGGCCCGGACAGTGCAGCGGCACGACACGCTGTCCGGCGTACGCGTGAGGGGGCACGTGGACATGACTGGTGAAGGATCGGGGCGTCCGGACTCGGATGCCCGTGGGGCGGGCGGAGCGCCATGGCGGATGCGGGTCCTCGCCGCCCCGGACGCCCCGGAGGACGGGAAGGCACCGAAGGCGCGGCCGGCCGGCGGCGGCATCTCCGGTCCGCCCGACACCGGGACGGTTCCCCGGCAACTTGCCCGGCCCGCACGGGCCGCCGTCGCCGGTGCCGCTGTGCTCCTGACCGACCGGCTGGCCGTGACCTGTGCCCATGTCGTGGAGGCCGCGCTGAGGTGCCGTCGGCTGGACGAGGCCCCGAAGGGCGCGTTCCCGGTGGACCTCCCGGCATTTCCCAGAAGCCGCCTGACCGCCCGGGTGGCCCCGGGCGGCTGGTTCCGCGACCCGCCCGCCGGGGATCTGGCCGTACTGACGCTGGACGGGGCGCTGCCCGCGGGCGCCGCTCCCGCGCCCGTCGGCGGCGGACCGGTCGGTGACGGCGCGAGTGTCCTCGTGTACGGGCATCCCGCCACCGTGCTCGACGGAGTGTGGGCGCGTGCCAGGACGGTGGCAGCCGGCGGGGCGCACCCGGGCTGGCTGCAGCTCGACGGCGACGGCGGCCGAGGGGCGTGCATCGAGCGGGGGTTCAGCGGTGCGGGAGTGTGGGACGAGGACCAGCGGCAGGTGATCGGTGTGGTGGCCTCCGTACTGGACGGGGGCGGGCCCGTCCCTACGCGCGTCGCGTGGATGATCCCGCTGGGGCTGCTCGCGGGGACCCCGTTCGCACCGCCTCCGGCCGGTGCGGCCGGTCCTGGGTCCGTGGACGCCTGGGACCTCGTCGACGCGCTCATGGCGACGGGAGCGGCCGCCGCCGGCGCCCGTGCCCTGCTGTCCGTACTGCCCGTCGGGATCTCCGGCACGGTGCCGCGTGACGACGTGCCGCGGTTGCAGCTGTTCCATCTCGTGCGCCGCTGTGGCGACTTTCCGGACGGGCCGGGTGAGTTGGCGCGTGCGGTGAGGCAGTTGGAAGGCGACACCGTCCCCGCGCGGGACTTCGCCCGCACGGCACGTGCCCTGTGGCCGGACCGGTTGGACGGTGATGCCTGAGATGTCGGAGCACCCCTTGTGGATCACCTCCCCGGGCCACCAGGTCTCCCGTGGCGAACGGGCCACACAACTCGTCGACGCGCTCATGAAGGTGCCGGTGCTGGACACGGTGCGCTCGCGTCGCCTGTGCATCGAGACCGCCCTGGAACGCCTCGGACAGCGCCTGTCCGTCGCGGAGTTCGACGAGAGGAAGCTCCATCTGGTCGAAATGGTGAAGGTGTTCGGCAGCGTGCCCGAAGGCTGGCGGGAACTCACCGGAGCGGTGCGGTTCCTGGCTCACTACGACCTGCCCTCGGAGCAGGCGGCCGCACTGGCCGGCGGTCCGGCCCCGCACCTGGGCGACTCCAGGCAGCGACGTGAACTCGCTTCCCTTCTGGGCGGATTGGACCGGCAGAGCGTTCCGGAGCTGGAGCGGATCTTCGCGTTCGCCGCCGGTGACGGCTTCGGCCCGCTGCCCTCCGGCGTGCGCACGGCCTGGGAGGCGTACGAGTTGCTGGAGAACTGCAATGTGCCGTCGGACGGCGTCTCCCGGTGCGTGCGCTTCGCGCAGGAGGTGGGGTACGTCGTCGGCCCCGAGCTCGGCGACGCCCTGCGCCAGTGGCTCAGCCGGGAGGTACGGTCCTCGACGGGCGAGGGCGTGGAGGCCATGCGGCTGCTCAGCGACGTACGGCGCGGCACGGGCCGTTGGCGGCAGGCGGCGGACGGCACGGCCTATCTCGTGATCCGGCTGCATCCGTGCGAGGAGTCCTCCGAGCATGTGTGGCTCACCTGCTGGACCAGTACGGGTGACTCCTGGCAGCCGCGTCAGCGCGACGACCGGCGGCTGCCGCTGAGCCAGGTCCCGGCCCGGGTGGCCGCCCTGGTCGACCAGGAGGAGGCACGGCTGCGCCATCACCGGGGAGGTGTCGTCCTGGAGTTCATCCTTCCGGTGGACATGGTGAACACACCCGTCGAGGAATGGCCGCGCGCTGCCCCCTTCGGTGCGACGGGAGGGGATTCGGCCTTCGCGGCGCCCTTCGGGATGGAGTACAAGGTCGTCATAAGAAGTCTGGAGCGGATGGACGCCCTGCATCTCCATCGCGTCTGGAACGAGCGCTGGCAGGTGCTCACCAACGGCGGCGGAGCGAACGTACACCGCTGTGAACAGGGAGATGGCTCCGAACAGCACAGGCTGTACGTGAAGTTGAAGCAGGATTCGTCCATCTCCCTGATGACGCTCGGCTCACCGCCCGACGACGAGGCGGGCCGTCGTGAACTGATGCTGGGGCTGCAAGTGGGTCTGCCGGTACTGCTGTGGGCGCACCAGGGGGCGCTCAGCGACCGGGAGTACGCCGCCGTGCACACTCTCTCCGATGCGGGCGGCTGGGATGCGCTACTCGACCATGTGACGCGCTTGCACTTCTCTCCCGGTACACGGGACGATGGGCACGAGGGCGTCATGCGCTCTCGCATAGCTGTGCTGTGGGACGATCCGAGCCGCCTCCCCGAGGTTCCGGAATCGGCGGGCTGAACCCCCCGCGCTTCCGGGCGCACGCGAACTCACCGGTGAGCGTGAGGCGTTGGGTGAGAGTAGCTCGGTTGTACAGACGTGCACCGCTCCGCGCACGACTCAGGTTTGGGGGGACGGTCGATGGCCGACAGGGGTCTGCACGATCCGGCAGCGGCCGACGACGCCGTCGTCGATCCCGATGCCTGGCACCTCTACCGGGGTACGGGCCGGCCGCGCGAGGACACACCGGGCATCGGTCTCCTGCCGTCTCCCCCGCCGTGGCGGCGCTTCACCGGTGGGCCACTGATCGAGGAGCCGCCACCGCAGGACGAGGCGGAGTTCACCCGTCGGCTGGGACCGGTCGACGGCACCGTGCCGCGGGCCGCCTCGGCACGGGAGAGGGACCTGGTCAACGCGGCCCTGTTACTGCGCCGCCCGTTGATCGTCACGGGCCCGCCCGGCATCGGCAAGTCCAGCCTCGCCCATTGCATCAGCCGTGAGCTGGGGCTCTCCCGGGTCCTGCGGTGGAACATCACCAGCCGGAGCACCCTCAAAGAGGGTCTGTACGCCTACGACGCCATCGGCCGGGTGCAGGAGGCCGCCGCCCGCGGAGCCCTGCGCGGCCCCGCCGTGCAGGCGGTGTCCGAGCCGGCCGGGGAGCCGGAGGCGATGGGGCAACCGCCCGCCGAACCCGACTCCGACGCACTGCGCAATGTGGGTGACTACATCCAACTCGGGCCGCTGGGAACCGCGTTACTCCCCCGTTCCGCCCCCCGGGTGCTGCTGATCGACGAGATCGACAAGGCCGACGTGGATCTCGTCGGCGACCTCCTGAGCGTGTTCGAGGAGGGTGAGTACCGGGTCCCCGAGCTGGCCCGGATGCGCTCCCGGACGCCGGACGTCGAGGTGCACACCGACGACCCGGACGGTACGGCGGTCGTCCACCACGGGCTGGTGCGCTGTGCGGCCTTCCCCGTCGTCGTGATCACCAGCAACGGCGAGCGTGTCCTGCCGCCGGCCTTCCTACGGCGCTGTCTGTATCTCGAACTGCCCCCACCGGACGCCGGTCAGCTCGCGGCAGTGCTGTCGGCCCATCTGTCCGACGGCGACGAGACCCGGAGCATCATGATCCGGGACTTCCTGGCCCGGTCCCGCACCGGCGGCACACTCGCCGCGGACCAGTTGCTGAGTTCGGAGTTCCTCCGCACCACTCCGGCCGGCCCCGACCAGAACTCCTGGAACGAGCTGCTGCACGCGCTGTGGCGCCGCCTCGACGGAGCAGGGACTGGAGGATGATCCATTCGCCCTTCCGAGGCGGCGGGGCGCATGACGGTGTCAGGCCGGGTGCCGCTTCGCGTTCCGGGCTGCGCTCCGGTCCGGACGGTACGACACCTCTCTGGGACGAAGCCGGGGACGCCGTCTGGCTGGCGATGCACCGGGAGCGACTGATCCTCCAGGCCGCCGGGGCACCCCCGCCCGGCTCACCGACGGTGGCCGCCGGCGCCTTCGACCGCGCGCCGGCGGGCGAGGTCCGCCCGCCGGAGGCGACCCGTGCACCGGACTCCGACCCCCGGGACACCCTCCGTCCCGACGACCACGGCCCGTCGCCGACACCCGCGCCCGCACCTGCTTCCGCACCCGTCGCCGGGACCGCGGAGCCGTACGGCACCTCCCGCCGGTCCGGGCCCGGACCGGCCGGACAGCCGGCGCAACGGCTGGAGGGTCTGCTGGTGGAGCTGGGCAGGAAGCTGGCCCTGGACGACTCCCGGTCCATCGAGAAGTCGGTGCTGCCCCTCAAACGGCGGGTCGCCTCACTCCACCGGCAGGTGCTGGACGAGGAGCGCACCGCCGAGACCGCGGCCGAGCAGGGGGTCTGGCTGCCGTTGCAGCGCCCCGCCGAGGAACGCTGGCTGACCTTGACGCTGCTGGTCGACTCCGGGGAGTCGATGCGGTTGTGGGCACCGACCGCCGAGCGTCTGCAGGAGACGCTGCACGGTTCCGGCGCGTTCCGCGACGTACGCCTGCTCCACTGGCCCGCCGGCCCGCATTCCGCCGATCCGGCGCCTCCGGGCGACGGACGCCAGGTGCTGCTGGTGCTCACCGATCTGCAGGCCGCTCGTTGGGCCGACGGCAGCGCGAACCGCGCACTCGTCCGCTGGGCCCGCGCCGTACCCACCGCGGTCGTGCACGTCCTGCCCGACCATGTGTGGGCCCGCACCGGCACCCAGGCCCACCGGGTCCGGCTCACCGCGCCGGGTCCGGCAGCTCCCAACGCCACCTGGTCGATCAGGCACGACGACATCTCTCTGGGCCCCGACGACTTCCTGGACGACTTCGCGGACGGTTTCACTCCGGAGCCCGGCACGGCCGGCCGGGGCATCGCCGTACCGGTGGTGACGCTGACGCCCGAAGGGCTGGGCCGGTGGGCGCGGTTCACCGCGGGCGAGGTGACCGGCGCATGGGCCACCCGGGCGCTGTGGGTGTCGCCGACGGCCGCCGTCCCGCGGCCGGCCGCACGCCCGGACCGGCCCCGGAGCCTGGCGCCGCCCGCCGTCCAGGCCCGCGCGCTGCGGGCTCAGCTCTCCCCCACCGCCTACCGCCTCGCCCGGCTGTGCGCGGCGCTGCCGCTGCTGAACCTCGCCGTCCTGCGGATGGTGCAGGCCCGGCTGCTGCCCGAGGCCCGCACCTGGCATGTCGCCGAGCTGCTCCTCTCCGGCACCCTGCGGCGGGTCCCCGGCGACACCGAGGCGCCCGCCCTGGTGCGGTCCGAGCTGGAGCTCGGCACCGAACTGCGCCGGGAACTGCTGTCCGAGGGGACCAAGGGGGAAACGGCGTGGGCGATGACCCTCATGTTCGATTCCCTCGCCTCCGCGGTTCAGGGCCCCTTGGGCCAAACCTTCGGTCAACTCGGGGGAATCGTCCGCGATCCGAGTCGCGCTTCCCGTTTCCCCGTGGAAGCTTTACCACCATGGATTTCCTCTGTATTTCCTGCATTCGCGGCCATGGCCGGCCCCTATGCGACGGCCTTGAACGAGCTCAGCAACCGCCTCGCCGTGGCCGCTGAGCCCTCCTCGCCATCACTCGCCGAGGTGTCGGAGGAAGCGACCTCCGACGGCAACACCCCGTTGGTCATGGCGGCCGATGTACCGGATTCCGAAGAAGAAAGGAACGCTGAAGTGACCGGCTTGCAGTCCGCCGAAGTCGGGCGAAGGAGTGACGGGCTGCAGAAGCCGCCACCCGTCTGGGGGAACGTCCCTCCCCGAAACCGGGCCTTCACCGGCCGTGTCCAGCTTCTCGAGGATCTCCACCGCAGGTTGCAGGAGGGCACCACGGCAGTGCTGCCCGAGGCGCTCCAGGGAATGGGCGGCGTCGGCAAATCCCAACTGGCGGTCGAATACGTTTACCGCCACCTCCACGAGTATCAGGTCGTCTGGTGGATTCCCTCCGAGCAGCCACAGCAGATCCGCCAGTTCCTGGTGATGCTCGCGGGCCGGCTCGGTGTGAGCGTCGGCAGCGGGGAGGCCAACAGCGCCGTTCCCGCGGTGATAGAGGCACTGCGTATCGGCGAGCCCTACAAGAACTGGCTTCTCGTCTTCGACAACGCAGAAAATCCCGAGGCCGTGCGCGAATTCTTTCCGACAAACGGGCCGGGCCGTATTCTTGTCACCTCCCGCAACGCCCAGTGGGCCGCCTCCGCACGTCCGCTGGAGGTCGATGTCTTCACCCGCGAGGAGAGCAGGGCACTGCTGCAGCTGCGTGCCCCCACACTGGACGACGAGACGGCGGACCGGCTCGCCGAAACTCTGGGCGACCTGCCCCTGGGCATCGAACAGGCGGCCGTATGGCTGTCCGAGACCGGTATGCCCGCCGACGAGTACCTCCGTCTGTTCGAGCAACAGGCCAACGAGCTGATGAACAGCGACCCGCCGGCCGACTACCCGCTGACCGTGGCGGCCGCCTGGAACGTGTCGCTGGAGCGGCTGCGGCGCAATCACCCGGCCGCCCTCCAACTCCTCCAGGTGTGCGCGTTCTTCGCTCCGGAGCCGATCTCCCGGCGGCTGCTGACCGGTGTGCGTGACGCCCCCGTGCCGGCGGAGCTGAGTGCGGCGCTCAGCGACCCGATCAAACTGGGCCGGGCCATCCGCGAGATCAACCGCTACGCGCTGGCCCGCATCAACCACAACACCAACACGGTCCAACTGCACCGCCTGGTGCAGCGCGTGCTCATCAACCAGATGTCGGAGCAGCTGAAGCGGCAGATGCGCGAGGGTGCGCACCGGCTGCTCGCCAAGGGCGACCCCGACGAGCCCGAGGCCCCGCACCAGTGGCAGCAGTACGGCGACCTGCTGCCGCACGTACTGCACAGCAGAGCCGTCGAGTCGACCGACCCGTGGGTGCGTCAACTCGTCGTCAACGAAGTGCAGTACATGTTCTCGTGGGGCGACCACCAGGGCTGCGCCGATCTGGCCAAGCTGGCCTACGACACCTGGCGGGCCCAGGACGGTGAGAACGCCGAGCACGTGTTCGCCGCCGCCAAGCCGTACGCCGACGCGCTGCGCATCCTGGGCCGCTACTCGGAGGCGTACGAACTGGACCAGCGGACCCTGGCCGGCATGACCGAGGTACTCGGTCCCGAGCACGAGTCCACCCTCGAGGTCACCAGCATGCTCGCCTGGGATCTGCGCCTGCGCGGCAACTTCTCCCGGGCCCTGGAGCTCGACAAGCACGTCTTCGACACCTGCACCCGGCTGTTCGGCCCGAACGACGTGACCACACTCGTGGCCGCGCACCGGCACGCGCTCAACCTGCGTTTCATCGGCGAGTTGCAGGAGGCCCTCACGCTGGACCGGGACACCTACCGCCGCAGGGTGGAGGAGTTCGGCGAGAACTCCCTGAACACCCTGTCCACCATGGCCGCCGTCGCCCTCGACCTGCAGGAGGGCGGGCACTACCTGGCCGCCCGCGACCAGGCCCACGACGTGGCGGACCGGTACCGGTACAACTACGGCGAGGCCCACCCGCACACCATGGCCGCGCTGCGACTGCTGTCGGTGACCGAGCGGCGGGCCGGCCACCATCCTCGGGCACTGGAGCTGTCCGGCCGTGCCCTCCATCTGTTCCAGACCCGGTACGGCGACAAGTACCCGCTGACCGTCTCCACCCTGGTGGCGCACGCCATCGACGTACGCCAGAGTGGCGATCTCGACCGGGCGCTGCTGCTCGGACAGCAGGGGTACGAGGGTTTCGAGGCGCTGTTCGGCCACGACCATCCGCACACCGTCGCCGGGCGCGTCAACCAGGCGATCTGTCTGCGGCTGTCCGGCCAGGTCGAGGCGGCGCGCGCGATCAACACGCAGGCCCGGGACCGTCTGGTGGAGACGCTCGGCGAGGATCACCCCAACGCGCTCGCCTGCTCCTCGAACCTCGCCGTCGACCTGTACGAACTGGGCGAGGTCCAGGCGTCGGTCGACCTCGCGCGGCGCAGCATGGAGCTGGGGCGGGCCCGCTTCGGCACCGAGCACGACCACCCGGTCGTGCTGGCCGCCTCCCTCAACCTCGCACTGGGCCTGCGCCAACTGGGGCGGCGCGAGGAGGCGGAGGAGCTCTACGCCGACACCCTCGCCCGCTACCGGACGTCCCTCGGCGAGGACCACCCGGCGTGCCGGGCGGCGGAGGAGAGCCGCACCGCCAACTGCGACATCGACCCGTTGCAGATCTGACACCGGATCCGGTGCCGGGGCCGCGCACGGAGGGACGGCCCCGGTACCGGGCCCCCAGGGCCTGTCCGGAGTTGCCCGCCTGCCCCGCGCCGCCCGGCACGCTCCCCCAAGCTCTTCGAGCAGGGGGACCCCCACTCGCCGCACGGCCGCATCATCCGAGTACGTCCAGTACGAGGACGATCCGGCCGCACGCCGAGGCACCGCACCGGACGACGCGGGGCCGCCCTTCGGGCGACGACGGGCAACTCCGGACAGGCCCTGGCGGTGTCACTCACTCAGCCAGGTGCACAGCTTCACCGGATCCACGGAGCAAGCGCCGTCCCCGTGGAGTTCCAGCGCGAGCGCGCGGACCAGTTCCGGCCGGCCGAGCAGACAGGGCGTCGCGGCGGTGGCGTCCGCCGCCGCCAGGGCCAGCGTGAGCCCGGCCCAGGCGGCGTGCGCGCCGGGATCGTCGGCGAGGACGGTTCGATAGCCGCGCAGTGCGTCCGCCGTGTCTCCGGCGACCAGGCTCAGGTCGGCGGCGAGCAGGTCCGCCGGGCGGTCCGCACCGTCGATCCCGCCCGCCGGTTCGCCGTCGGCGAGGAGCACGCGGCGCAGCTCACTGCGCGGCTCGCGCCCACCGGCCGCTCCCGGCCGCCCCAGCTCCACGGGAACGTCGATGCCGCGCGGTGACTGTCCCGCCCGCCATCGTTCCGCCAGCTCGCGCACCGCGCCCGGGTCGGCGCGCAGATGGTGCAGCCGCCAGGTGACCCGCAGGTCGACGCCCTCCGCCCGGGCCGTCGCGAGCGGCCGGGGCGGCACCTGCTCCCGCGCCCACGGGGCGGTCCAGGAGGCGAGCCGGGCCACGAACCGGCGACCCCAGTCGGTCAGGCACGCCTGGGGTTCCGGAGCGCTCAGGGAGCGCAGTGCCTGCGTCACGGCGTCCCGCCAGACCGCGAACTCGAAATGTGCGAGGTCGGCCCGGTGCCCGTGCAGTGCGTGCCGCTCGACTCGCCAGAAGTCGGCGACTCCGGCGAACGCGAACGCACCGTGCACCAGTCCGGAGGTGGGCCGGGGGTCACTGCGCCAGGGGGCGTACAGCAGTGGTTCGTCGGGGTCCTTCGGGTCCGGCCGTCGGAAGAGTCCGACCTGGTGGGCGAGGCTGTTGAGGACGGAGTGCCGGGCCTCGTGCACCAGGGTGGCCGCGAGTTCGGTCGCGTCGTACGGCTCGGAGGCGAGGACACCGCCGACGGCCTCCGAGTACGAGGCACTCGCGGTGCGGAAGCGGGGCATCCGCGGGAGGGGCGTCAGGGTGCGCAGGAAGGAGGACAGCAGTTCGCCGGCGTCCGGATGGCGTGCGGCCAGCACCCGGCCGGCCTCGGCGAGAAGCCGACGCCACCGGTCCTCCTCGGCGGCGGTCAGGGGTTCCCGCGCGGGGTGGGGATCCCGGAAGTCCCGGTAGGGGTCGGAGTCGTCGAGGACGGGGGAGTGCGCCCTGCCTCCCGGACTCCAGACCAGGGGGCGCACGGGATGCCAGCGTTCACCCGGCCGCCCGGGCTCCTCGGACAGCCGCAGTACGCGCGTACCGAGCGTCAGTGTGGCCGTCTCTCCCCCGCCCGGGGTGCTCGTGTCCAGTACGGCGGTGGCGTACTCGACGTGCGGACCGGGGAACTCGGCCCGCCCCAGGGTGGGCAGACACACCGTGCCGTTGCGGGCCGGGACCCGGACGACCGCGCTCACCCCGGCCCGGACGGCCGCGGCGCCCGCCAGCGCGTGCAGATACCCCGCGTCCTGCCACAGTGGCCGCCCCGGCGCGTCGGCCGCTTCCTTCGACCGGAGCCGGTTCAGCAGGCCGACCGCCCACACACCGACCGCGGGATGGGCGAGGAGCTCCGAGACGACCCGGCCATCGGCGGCTTCGGCGCGCAGCAGTAGTCCGACCGCCTCCGTGGCGGGCGGGAGCGGCCCGGGATCACCGGCGGCAACCAGTGCCGCGGTCACCCCGCGCAGCATCAGCATGCGCCGGCTGCGCTCGATCCGGAAGAGACGGGCGGCCGTCTTCCCCGTCACGCGTCCGGCCGCCACGGCGTCGAGGTCGGCCACCGGAATGCGGTGCCGTGGCGTGCCCTTGGCCGGTCTTGATGTCGTCCCGGACATCGAGCGCTCAGTCCTCGGGGCCGTCGCACCGCGCAGTGGAGAACGGGCTGGGATACGGGCCGCCGGCATTCTGTCCTGCCGCTTCCCGGGTGAGCTCCGCGAGCAGTGTCTCCTGTGCCTGGGCTATCGGTTCGCCGGACAGGGCCATTGCTTCCCGAAGACCACAACCGCTGAGATCGACAAGCCCGCTATCGATGTCGGTCGTAGAAGTCCTCACGTCAGGCTTCCCCCTGTCGGCTCCTGCTGGTGATCCGGCGCGCGCGGACGCACCTCTTCCCATAGTGGCGGGCCCGCAGCCGTGCCGAAAGAGCTTGTGGCGGCCACTGCGGCTGGAATCTTTCGATCAGCCCGGCGGTGTGGCGTCCGCGTTCCCGTTGCGTCACCCTGATCGCTACGGTGGTCGGACGGCCGAGGGGGAGGCGAACGGAATGCTGGTGCAATTCGACTTGGGTGACGGGGACTTCGTCGTCGCGGACATCGAACGGGTCGGCGGCGGAGTCGTGGACGCCGCCACCCCCTCCGATCTGGTCGCCCGCGCCACCGGCTCCTTCACCACGGCACTGGAGCAGGTCCGCAGTGCCGCCGCCCTCACCGTCCGCCGCATGCGCGACCTGCCCCAGCGCCCCGACGAGGTCACCGTGGAGTTCGGCATCCGACTGGAGGCGGAGGTCGGCGCGGTACTGGCCCGCACCGGTGCGCAGGGTCATCTCCAGGTGCAGCTGACGTGGCGCAACGAGAACCGGGCCGACGCGGAGCAGGCCGGCGGGGAGGGGAGAGAGGAGACGAGCCGGGCAGGACGCGCCCCTGCTTCCCCTGAGCCGCTCCTGCCGTAGCCGCATGCCGCTCCGCCCGCCTCCCGGTGGACGCGATCGGGCGTCTCGTCCTGGACGCCTCGCGCGGCGGCGGTCAGGCGGGGAAGAGCATGCAGCTGCTGGTGGCGTGGGCGAGCAACCGGTCGGCCGAGTCGACGAGTTCGACCTGGGCGAACGCCGTGCGGCGACCGCTCTTGAGGACCGTGCCGACGGCCCGGACCTTGCCCGTGTCGACGGTGACCGGGCGCAGGAACTTCACGTTCAGGTCGAGCGAGGTGTACCGCGTGCCCTTCGGCAGGATCGACAGCACCGCGCAGCCCGCCGCCGAGTCGAGCAGGGTGGCGTAGATGCCGCCGTGCACGCTGCCGATCGGGTTGTAGTGCTCCTCGCCCGGGACGAGGGCGAACACCACGCGACCCTGTTCGACCTCCTCGAGGGTCATCCCGAGTGCCGCGGCGACCGGCGGGTCGGGAAGGCGGCCGGCCAGCCAGTCGCGCATCACGGCGAGACCGCTGTCCTGCCCCATGGCCGCGTTCAGGATGCCCGGGTCCTCCCAGCCGAACGTGCGTGATCTTTCCACGGAAACACCCTTCCCCGCCTGACTGCTTTTTTCGAAGTTAGATGGCGCGACATCTGGGTGTCAATACCGAAGCCTGCATATCATTCCTGCATGACGTGGCTTGAGACGAGCACCGAGAACTGCACGGTCCAGCGGACTCTCGACCTGGTCGGGGAGAAGTGGTCGCTGCTGCTTGTCAGGGACGCCATGAACGGCGTACGGCGCTTCGACGACTTCCGCCGGCACGTCGGGCTGTCCGAGAGCGTGCTGACCGACCGGCTGCGGAAGCTGGTCGCGGCCGGGATCATGCGCACCGTCCCCTACAGCGAGCCCGGCAGCCGCACCCGCCACGAGTACCGGCTCACCCGTAAGGGCTGGGACCTGTGGCCCGCGATGATGGCCCTCAAGCAGTGGGGCGACCGTTATACGGCGGACCCCGAGGGGCCTCCGCTGGAAGTCGCTCACCGCGAGTGCGGCCGGCCGGTGGAGGCCGTGGTCGTCTGCCCGGCGGGACACGGCACGCTCACTCCCCCGGAGGCACTCACCCGCCCCGGACCGTCCGCCCACCCCGCGACCGCACCTGCCCGCTGAGGCCTGTCCGGCGGGTCCTGCCGCAGCCCGCTCCCCGCCGAAGTCCTCGCCGCCCACCGGGAACGCGCTGCCTACCGCACCGCCATCGCGTACTCCGCCCACACCGTCTTGCCCGGGGCGCCGGGTCGTGGGCACCAGTCCCAGCGGGCCGCCAGACGGGAGACGAGCAGCAACCCCCGGCCGCCCGACGCCTCTTCGGTCCCCGTCCCGGTGGTCTCCGGGTCGCCGGCGGGGCTTCGGGGAGCCCGTTCGGCGCGGGCGTCGGAGACCTCGACGCGAATGGTGCGGCCGTCGGCCGGGGCGTGCACCCGCAGGTGGAAGTCCCGGCCGGGGTCATGCCCGTGCACCACCGCGTTGGCGGTCAACTCCGCGACGATCAGCACGATCTCGTCGTGGGCGCCGGTGCCGTACGGGATGCCCCAGGTGTCCAGCCGGACCGCCGTCAGGCGGCGGGCGAGGCGGGCTCCGCGCGGCGTGGAGGTGAAGCGCATCGCGAAGGTGCGGTCCACGAGCGGGGCCGGGTCCTGCTCCGGTTCCTGCTCCGGTTCCTGGTCCTGATCCTGGTCCTGGTGCGTACCTGCGTCCTGAGCGGTGGTCACCCCGGTCGTGGGGGTGGGGATGAGGGGTGTGGGGGGAGTCGGGCGGACCGTGTCGGTGGGGTCGACGGGTTTTCCAGTCATACCGATCACGGTGCCTTCGGTGGCGTAGCGTGACCAGTGGTGACGCACCGACGTGAACCGTCTGTACGCGCGGTGCCTCCACCGGTACGGGGTGTGCGGCGTGACGGTGCCCCGGGCGGGGCGTGCTCGCAGAGGAGGCGGTGGGCCATGACGGAACGCACGGGCGTGGACGACACGACGGGGACGAGGGCGGCCCCCGGTGACGGCGCCGGGCCCGCGGCCACGACAGCGGTCGTGAGTCTCGGAGATGAGTGGGAGAACGGCGACGGCAACGGCGGGAGCCCGCGGCGTCCGGAGGACGGAGCGGCGAAGGGCGTGGTCACCGCCTTCGGGCAGACCCTGAAGACGCTCCGGCTGCGGGAGGGCCTGGACCGCCAGGAGTTCGGCAACCGCCTCGGCTACTCGGCCTCCACGGTCGCCTCCTTCGAGCAGGGCCGCAGGATCCCGTCCCCGTCGACCATCGACCGCGCGGACGAGATCCTGAACGCGGACGGGCTGCTGCGCCTGTGGAAGGAGGAGGTGGAGCGGGCCCAGTATCCGGTGTTCTTCCAGGGGATGGCGGTGCTGGAGAAGGAGGCCGTCGAGCTGGTCGCCTACGACACGATGGTGGTCAAGGGCCTGCTCCAGACCGAGGACTACACGCGGGCAGTGCTCAACGTGAGGTGTCCTCCCCTGGACGAGGAGACCATCGAGCAGCGGGTGGTGGCACGGCTGGCCCGCCAGGACATCTTCGACCGCCGTCCCACCCCCTTATTGAGCTTCGTGCTGGACGAGTCGATCCTGCGGCGTCCGTACGGCGGCAGATCCGTGCTGCGCGGACAGCTGGAACACCTGCTGCTGATCGGCCGGAAGCGCAACGTCGAGATCCAGATCATGCCGATCGACCGCGGGGACAACCCGGGGGTCAACGGGCCCTTCACCGTCGTCACGCGCAGGGACGGCAAGAAGTTCGTGTACGCCGAGGCGGAGGGGATCGGTTCGCTGCAGACCGACCCGGAACGAGGGGTTATGGCCGCCGCACGTTATGGGATTATCCGATCCCAGGCTCTCAGTCCGCGAGAGTCAATGGAGTTCATCGAAGGGGTGCTGAGATCGCTATGAACAACGCTGAGTCCTCGACCGTCGCCTCCGGCCTCGCCTGGTTCAAGAGCAGCTACAGCGGAACCGAGGGCGGCGATTGCGTAGAGGTCGCGGCTGCTGCGGCAGTGGTGCACGTCCGGGACTCCAAGACCACCGCCGGGCCCGTCCTCACGGTGACGGGTGACGTGTGGACGGGGTTCGTCGGGTCGGTCCTGTCGGAGCGGAGCGTCTGAAGCACGTACGGCCGTGAGAGCCCTGCCGGTCCCTCCGGGGCGGCAGGGCTCTCCTGTGCGCGGGGTGCCCGGTCGGCTTCCGGCCCCGGCCCGGTCTCACCGCGGGTGGATCGCGGTCTCCGGTACGGCGCCCGCGGGCCCTGCCGGGTCCGCCGGAACCGTCGGGGCCTCCCCGGGCCGCGGAAGCGGAAGGGTGGGACCGGCGGCAGCGGGCCCGGCGCCCGGCCGGTGCTCGGACGCGGGCAGCGGGACCGTGGGCACGGTGGGCGCCGTGGGTGTCCGCCCCCGGCCGTCGTCCAGGAGCGTGGGCGTGTGGTCGCCGGGGTCGTCCGTCCCCTCGACCACCCACGCGATGTCCTCCGTGTTCACCAGACCGTAGAAGCCCGGGTCCTCCTCCGCCCAGGGAGCGTCCGGCGCCTCGCCCTCGTCGACCGCCTTCTGCGCCAGCTCCCGTACGACGGGGTCGGCACGCCCCTTGAGCGCCTCGGGGGGCAGCTTCGGCGTCAGGTCGGCGGCGACGACCCGTTCCCGGAGCTGCTCCGCCGCCTGTCCGAGGGTCAGGCCGGCGTCGGTGAGCAGGGTGGACAGGTTCTCCCGCACACCGTCGAGATCCGGACGCCGGAGCGGTTCGGCGTCGATCACCCGGCCCAGCAGCGGCAGAAAGGCCGGATCGACGCCTTCCCACGTCGGGGGCACCATCAACGGCATGTAGGGGTACGGTGCCCGCCCCGTCAGCGCGAAGAAGAGGGTGGCGCCGAGGGCGTACACATCGGCGGCTGCCTCGACGTGCTTGCTGTCGCGCAGTTGCTCGACGGGCATGTAGGGACGCGTGCCCAGGCGGTCGCCGGTCCGGGTGAGCGCCTGGCTGGACTGGCGCTCGGACAGCACCGCCAGGCCGAAGTCCAGCACCACCGGCCCGTCCGGGCCGAGCACCACGTTGCTCGGCTTGAGGTCGCGGTGCAGCAGCTTCGTCCCGTGGATGACGGCCAACGCGTCCACCAGGGCCAGACCGAGCGCCGCGCACGGCCCGACGGGGAGGGGGCCTGACTCCCGCACCAGAGTGTGCAGCGACGGCCCGGCGACGTAGTCCATGGCGAACCACGGCTCACCGGCCTCCGGGTCCGCCGCGCGCAGCGCCGGAACCCGGTCGCCGGCCACCGCGCGGATGGCGTCGATCTCCCGCGCGAACCGCTCGCGGGCGTGCGGCTGGTCCAGCAGGTGCGGCTGGATCGTCTTGACCACGACGAGCCGCGACGGGTCGGCCGCCTCGTCACGGCCGCGATCGTGATCGGGCTCGACCAGCCGGTAGGCCGCGACCATCTCGTCGGAGAGTCCCTCCAGCGGGATCTCGCGCGCCAGATAGGCGACGCCCATGCCACCCGCGCCGAGCCGGGCGAGCAGTTCGAACGGTCCCACCACACGCGGGTCCGTATTGGTGTCCAGCGGCTTCATCGGCGCTCTCGTATCCCCACACTCTCGTCACGGTCCTCCCCGGCCACACCGGCGCACCCAGTCTACGGACTGTGACCGGATGAACACGGACGGCTCGACCGGGCGGCCGTAAGCTCGAAGCCGCCGTATTCCAGAAGCCGTTGAGAGGCGCTCCGCACCACGGACCGAGCCGGTGACAGAGACCGGCGGATGCTCGGCACGTCTGCGCGCGTCCGCCGCGCGGGTGCCGTCGCGCCTCGCCACCGTCCCGGCATGCGGCATCAGCCGGAAGAAGCCCGATCGGTGGCAGGGGCTGTCCGGGGGTGCGAGGGTGGAAGGCACGTGACGTCCGTCGAGGAGCAGCGCATGATCGTCACCATCGTCGGCGCCGGGAACATGGCCCGCGGCATCGGTACCCGGGCATTGGCGGGCGGGCACTCCGTCCGGCTGCACGACCGCGGGAAAGCCAAGGCGGAGGAGCTGGCCACGGCCCTGAGCCAGGCCACTCCGGGAGCGGACGCCACGGCGGTCGACGCCGAGGCCGCGGCCGATGCCGACATCGTGGTGCTCGCCCTGCCCTGTCCGGCCGGACGCGACGTCGCCGTCGCGTGGGCCGGCACCCTGGCGGGGAAGGTCGTCGTGGACATCTCCAACCCGGTGGATTTCAGCACCTTCGACTCACTCGTCGTACCCCCCGGCACCTCCGCCGCCGAACAGATCGCCGCCGCCGTGCCGGAAAGCCGGGTCGTCAAGGCCTTCAACACCACCTTCGCCGGGACGCTCACCGCGGGGGAGGTGGCCGGCCGGCCGCTGGACGTCTTCATCGCCGGAGACGACGAGGCGGCGAAACAGACCGTCGCGGACCTGGTCTCCTCCGCGGGGCTGCGCCCCCTGGACGTGGGACCGCTGCGCCGGGCCCGCGAGTTGGAAGCCTTCCAGTTCCTGCACATGGCGTCCCAGGAACGGCTCGGCCTGAACTGGTCCAGCGCCATCGCGATCCTTCCGTGACAGCCGGCGCACCGGTTTCGTCTCCGCCCGATGCAACGCGTGGTGGCTGTTCTCAGCGGCTCCAGGGCAGAACGCCGTTCGCGCGTCGGCCAGGACAGCGAGGTCGTGATCGCGGAGCGGCCCGCCGGGTCCTTCAGCCGCCGGCTCTTCCTCGGCGAAACCCTGGACACCGAACGCGTCGACGCCTCCTACGAGGCCGGTGTGCCGCGGCTGCGCATCCCGGTCGCCGAGCAGGCCGAGCCCCGCAGGATCGCCATCAGCGGCGGCGATGCGCGCAAACAGACCAGCGGCTGGACCCGCGGTACGAGGCGGGCGGGAACCCGGGCCGGGGACTCCCGCCCGCATCCCCCGCCTGCCGTCGGTCGGCACCCCTCGGAGGACGTCATGCACATGCACTGGGACGCGTTCGTCTCTGCGGTCCAAGAACGCGGCGAATACCCTGCCCAGGAAGAGGCGGAACGATCCTCCCGCGTCGTTCTCGGCCTGCTGGGCGCTCATCTGGTGGGCGAAGTGCGCGCCGAGCTGGCTGCCCGGCTGCCGGAAACGCTGGCGCTGGTTCTGCTCAATCCCCTCCAGGCGCACGAACCGCTTTCGCCGGAGCGATTCGTCCGGGCGACCGCGGCCTGGATCGAGGGCGCCACCGAAAAAACCGCGACGTGGGACGTCAGTGCCGTCCTCAGCGTGGTGGCCGACGTCGCGGGCGAGGAGCTGGTCCGCCGCCTCCTGCTCCAGCTGCCGCCGGGCTACGACCTGCTCTTCGGCCGCCCCCAGCCGACCTGACCACCGCACCACCTACGCGTGGACGTGACCGTGCACGGCTCAGCGACAGGGAGCGATCTCAGGACGCTCAGCTCAACGTGGCTCCGGGCTCGGCTCTCGGTCCGGCCTGGCACCTCACGTGGCTCACCGGAAGCCGGTACCGGCGGCGACCTCGCGCGTCCGGCTGGGCACAGGCGCTGCTCCGAGTACCGGTCCACCGGGTGGACCGACTGCTGCGAGCCTCGCACCTTGCCCGCGGGTGCGCTGTCCGGGGCCGGCCAGGAAGCGGCATTTCACACATGCGGCCAGGAGCGGTACGTGCGCAGCCCGACGACGGTATCTAGGGTGGGGGGTGCGGGAGTGCAGGTCTGTGACACCACCTGGAACGAGTGACGAAGCAGGAAGACGCGCGACGCAGTGCCCGGCCCGCTGCAGGCCGGCCGCGACGAACGGCGACCGGCGCGGACCGCGCGCACGCCGTCGGGCGTCGGGGACGGACCAAGGGCGGTTCTGAACCATGAGGGATGTACATCGACTCGAGCCCATCCCGGCGAACCTGGGCAGCGGCACCGTGCTCGCGGCGTGGGAACGGTTCGTGCGGGGCGAGGATCAGGTCCCGGGCGTCCGGCCCCTGGTGGCGATCTCCTGGCACCGCTGCCGAGAGCGATACCGTGTCGATCCTCACCTCACAGAGGCTCCGGTGGCCGTCGCGGCGCTCGACCGTACGCCCGAGCACGATGTCGTCCTCGCCGAGCTGGGCTTTCGTGCCGCCTCCGTGGCACATGAAGTGGGCAACCTCGGTGGCGTGGTCACCGTCGCCGATGCCACTGGCCGGATCCTGGCCGAGTGGGGTGACCAGGCCACGCTCGCCAGAGCCGGCGAGTCCCATCTCGCGCCCTGGTTCTGCTGGTCCGAGTGTGCGGTCGGCACGAACGGCATGGGCACGGCGCTCGAGGCGCACGGCCCGGTACCGATCAGGGGCGCGGAGCACTGGTGCCAGGCGTTCCACGACTGGGTCTGCGCGGGCATCGCGGTGCGTGACGTGGTGACCAGGGAACCGATCGCGGTCCTGAGCATCTGCTGCTGGCGCAGCCGGCTTCCCGCGTCCGCGGAAAGCTGGCTGGCGAACGCGGTCACCATGACCCGGTACCCGTTGAAGAGGCGCGCCCGGGACAACGGCGCCGAGTTGGTCGCGGCCTACACCCGGGCCAGGGCACGCTCCGGTGCGGCGCTCGCCGCAGTGGACACCGCGGGCCAGGTGGTGATAGCCGACGACATGGCGAGCATGCTCCTGGGCGTCCCGGCATCGACCCCGGCGGTCGATCCCACGCTGAGATGGAACGCCGGTCTGCCGGAATTGATCGCAGCCGCCCGGTATGCCACCAGGCAGGCAGCCCACGATCCTGACTGGGTCGGCTCGACGCAGATTCTCGCCCACCCCGCCGACGAGCCGACACCGATCAGCATCCGACCCGTCTTCTCGTCCGGACACCTGATCGGGAACCTGGTCTCGTTCGGTGCCTCCGACGGGGCACAGTTCCCCCAAACGGAGGGGTCCGCGCACCCTCGGATGCAGCCGCGCCGACTGGTCGCGACGCGCGACAACCGGATGGTGCTGCTGCGGCTGCCGGAAGTCTCCTTCGCCCAATCGCAGGGAAACGACGTGTGGCTCTCCACCGATCAGGGGCGGTTGCGAGCCGCTTCTCCGAGCCTGGACAAGCTCGACGGTGAGCTGGCGGATGTGGGCTTCCTGCGGGTGCACCGCCGGTACGTGGTCAACCTCAGCCGCATCCGGGAGATCGAGCGCGGACCCAAGGGAGAGCTGTCTCTGGTCATGGACGGCCGGACGAACGAGATGGTGCCGGTCTCCCGGCGAAACGCGCCGTCCGTGCGGCGCGCGCTGGACCTCTGAGTTTCCCGGCACACCCTCTGTCCCGGAAGGAGAATCCCGTGTCTGACAGCCCGGACGCCGTCGGCGGCGAGAGGAACGTGGGGAGCGCGGGCGGCCTCGGTCTCCCTGCCCCGGCCGGGCACCCCGGTCGCCCGATCGGGGGCGCGAGCAACCGCGACTGGTGGCCGAACCAGCTCGACCTGAGGATCCTCCGGAAACACCCCGCCGTGGCCGACCCCATGGGCGAGGACTTCGACTACGCCGCGGAGTTCCGGACGCTCGACCTCGACGCCCTGGCGCGGGACGTCGACGAGGTGCTGACGACCTCGCAGGAGTGGTGGCCGGCCGACTTCGGCCACTACGGGCCGCTCGTGATCCGGATGGTGTGGCATTCCGCCGGGACGTACCGCATCGACGACGGCCGCGGTGGCGCGGGCGCCGGCATGCAGCGTTTCGCGCCGCTGAACAGCTGGCCGGACAATCGCAACCTCGAGAAGGCACGCCGGCTGCTCTGGCCGGTGAAGAAGAAGTACGGCCGCAAGGTTTCCTGGGCCGACCTGATGATCTTCGCGGGCAACCGCGCCCTGGAGACGATGGGCTTCACGACCTTCGGCTTCGCCGGCGGCCGGGCGGACGTCTGGGAACCCGACGAGGACATCTACTGGGGTCCCGAGCACGCCTGGCTCGGCGACGAACGCCACGGCGGCGTCCGGAAGCTGGAGAACCCTCTGGCCGCCGCCCAGATGGGCCTCATCTACGTCAACCCGGAGGGACCGAAAACCGTCCCGGACCCGCTCACCGCGGCCCGGGACATCCGCGAGACGTTCCGGCGCATGGGGATGAACGACGAGGAGACCGTCGCGCTGATCGCGGGCGGCCACACGTTCGGCAAGACCCACGGCGCGGCCGACCCGGACACCCACCTCGGCCCCGAACCCGAGGGCGCCCCCCTCGAGGAGCAGGGCCTGGGCTGGAAGAGCGGCTACGGCACCGGGAAGGGCGCGGACACCATCTCCAGCGGGCTCGAGGGTACGTGGACACCCACCCCGACGACATGGGACAACAGCTTCTTCGAGACCCTGTTCGGCTATGAGTGGGACCTGGAACTGAGCCCCGCCGGTCTGTGGCAGTGGATCCCGAGGGACGGCGGCGGGGCCGGCACCGTGCCGGACGCCCACGACCCGTCGACGACACACGTCCCGACGATTCTGACGACGGACCTCGCGCTGCGGTCGGACCCGGTCTACGAGCCGATCGCGCGGCGCTTCCTGGAGAACCCGGACCAGCTCGCGGAGGCGTTCGCCCGGGTCTGGTTCAAGCTGACGCACCTCGACATGGGCCCGATCCAGCGCTACCTCGGACCGCTGGTCCCCCGGGAGGCGCTGCGCTGGCAGGACCCGGTCCCCGCCGTGGACCACGAGCTCGTCGGGGCGGCGGACATCGCCGCGCTCAAGAGCCGGATCCTCGCCTCCGGACTGTCGGTCTCCCAGCTCGTCTCGACCGCGTGGGCGTCGGCCTCGACGTTCCGCGTCAGCGACAAGCGGGGCGGGGCGAACGGCGCGCGCATCCGCCTCGAGCCGCAGCGGGGCTGGGAGGTCAACGCCCCCGACACGCTGGCACAGGTGCTGCGCACCCTGGAGGGGGTCCAGGAGTCCTTCAACGACTCCCAGGCCTCCCGGGCCGGGGACAAGAAGATCTCGCTGGCCGACCTCATCGTGCTCGGCGGAGCCGCCGCCGTCGAGCAGGCCGCCAGGACCGCCGGCCACGACGTCCGGGTCCCCTTCACCCCGGGACGCACGGACGCCACGCAGGAGTGGACCGATGCGGAGTCCTTCGCCCCGCTCGAGCCGACCGCGGACGGGTTCCGCAACTACCGCGGCAAGGGCGGCCGGCTGCCGTCGGAGCACCTGCTGGTCGACCGCGCGAACCTGCTGAACCTGAGCGCGCCCGAGATGACCGTCCTCGTGGGTGGCCTGCGAGTCCTGGGCGCCAACCACCGGCAGTCGCCGCTGGGCGTCTTCACCTCGGCGCCCGGGTCGCTCACCAACGACTTCTTCGTGAATCTGCTCGACACGGGCACGGAATGGAAGCCGACCTCCGCGGCCGCGGAGACCTTCGAGGGGCGCGACCGCGCCACCGGCGAGGCCAGGTGGACCGGCAGCCGCGTCGACCTCGTCTTCGGCTCGAACTCCGAACTGCGTGCCGTCGCGGAGGTCTACGCGAGCGACGACGCACGGGAGAAGTTCGTGCGGGACTTCGTCGCCGCGTGGAACAAGGTCATGAACCTCGACCGGTACGACCTCGCCTGACCCTCCCTCGGGGCCCGGACACCGGGAGAGGCGTCGTGACCGGTCAGCCGGTGGTGATCGGCGACGATCGACCGGAGCTGCCACCGGCCCCGACGCGGTGCGGCCCGGCTCCTCCCAACGGTGGCACATCCGGTACGAACGGTAGCTGTTCGCGGACGAACGGCGTGAGCCGGACCGAAACGGCGCTCACCCTTGTCGGTGTGATTCGCCCGGCGTAACGTACTTATGGAATAAGGATTCCACACCCTTTCCGGCGTGATTCATCCGGGGTGGCACACCCCTTGACCGCCGATTACAGCCGGGAATGGGGCGACGCAGAAAAGAAATTCCGAAATCAATTCGGAGAGCTTTTTTCCGGATGGAGGTGTACGACCGGCCGCGGCGTGCCGCCGTCAGCGCGGCCTATGCGAAGTGGACCTGGAGATTCGGGACGAGGAGAGTGAAGCCCCGATGACGACCGCGCAGGAGCGAGCCGACCTGCTGGACAAGATCGGGTTGGCCGCACAGAACAAAGCAGCGCTGGGTCAAGTGCTGGCAACCGGAAACATCGGGCAGGCCACTGAGGGATCGGACGGCCGCATGCAGGCCACCGTTCGCATCAACCCGGATGAACTGATCTGGGATCCCTCCATTCTGGTCATGCCCCATGGAGGCGATATCGAACTCGAGCTCGTCAATGACGACCTGAACACGCACTGCGCGCTCCTGCCGAGCAATGGCGACCGGAAGTTCATCTGGTTGGTGAACCATTCGCGAGGACGGGCCACCCTCAACCTCGACGGGCCGGGCTACTACTGGTTCAGCTCGCCCACGGGCAATGACGAGGGCCGGGGGCTGACCGGGGCCATCGTCGTCCTGGGGGACGCTCCGCCGGAGGCTCGCCTCGACCGTCCCGAACAGCCGCGGCCGTAGGAAGGAGGAGGCAATGACTGTCGCATACGTGGACGCGGGTGAGGCCGTCGACCAGGGAACCCTGAACTACAAGACCCCGGGGGCGGACGTCGCGCCGCCGGTGGTGGCCGACGTCACCTACGAGCGCATCCTCAATGCCCGCGAGGAACCCCAGAACTGGCTCACCTACTACGGCGCCTACGACGGGCAGCGGTACAGCCCGCTGGACCAGATCAACACGGAGAACGTCAAGCGCCTCGCCCCGGCATGGGTCTTCCAGGCCGGCACGACCGGCCTGATCGCGGGCGCGTCGACCTACTCGTTCGAGGCCGCCCCGGTCGTCGTCGACGGGATCATGTTCGTCTCCGGCTGGGACGGCTGGCTCTGGGCCGTTGACGCGAAGACGGGTGTGGAGATCTGGCGGTACAAGCACGCGGTCCCCTTCGACGTCTCCCTGTGCTGCGGGAACGTGAACCGTGGGGTCGCCGTGGCCCAGGGGAAGGTCTTCTTCGTCACGGCGAATGCTCGTGTGCTCGCGCTCGACGCCACCACCGGCAAGCGGGTCTGGGAAAAGACCTACGGAGACGTCCGGGCCGCGGAGAGCGCCACGGTCGCCCCGCTGGTCGTGAAGAACATGGTCATCGTCGGGAGTTCCGGCGGCGAGTTCGGCGTACGCGGCCACCTCGACGCGTTCGACCTCGAGACCGGCGAGCACCAGTGGCGCTGCTACACGGTGCCGAAGCCCGGGGAGCCCGGCTCGGAGACCTGGCCCGCCGACGGCGAGGCCTGGGCACGGGGCGGGGCGAACTGCTGGGTCACCGGCACCTTCGACCCGGAGACGAACCTGCTGTACGTCGGCACCGGCAACCCGGCGCCCGACTTCGACGGAGCCGTCCGCGAGGGCGACAACCTCTTCACCGACAGTGTCATCGCCGTCGACGTGGACAGCGGTCAGATCCGCTGGCACTACCAGTGCACCCCGCACGACGTGTGGGACTACGACAGCATCGCCGAGTGCATCCTGTTCGAGCAGGACGGGCGCAAACTGCTCGGGCACTTCGACAAGAACGGCTACTTCTTCGTCCTTGACCGCACGAACGGCGAGAGGGTCCGGATCACCCCCTTCGTGGACCGCATCACCTGGGGGGCGATCACGAGGGAGGGCCAGGTGACGGCCAAGGTGTACCCGGACAAGGAGGGAGATCCGGTCCACTTCTACCCGGGTCCGGCCGGCGCCAAGGAATGGACCCACGCGGCCTACAGCCCGAAGACCGGGCTCTTCTACGTCCCGGTCCAGGACACCGGCGCCACGGCCACCCGGCGGCGCCGGGAGTTCAAGGAGAGCATTCCGTACTGGGGCGCGGGCGTTCAGGTGGACATCGAGGACATGGCAGGGTCCGTCAGCGCGTTCGACGCAGAGGGCGAGGAGAAGTGGCGCTGGCGCAACGACCTCCCGATGTGCGCCTCGGTGCTGGCCACCGGCGGTGACCTGGTGTTCGCCGGTGAACCCTCCGGGGAGTTCAACGCGCTCGACGCCCGCACCGGGGAGCTGCTGTGGCAGTTCCAGTGCGGGAGCGGTCACCACAGCAACCCGACCACCTACATGGTCGACGGCAGGCAGTACGTCGTCGTGCCGGTCGGTTGGGGCGGATGGGCCGAGGGGTTCCTCCCCGGCATGCTCGGCGCGGGGCACGGAAGCGCCCTGATCGCCTTCGCCCTTCCGGAATCGTCGTAGTGCGTGACCGGAGCCTGCCGCAATTCGGGCAGTGAGGAGGTGAATCCATGGAGTCCCAGCTCGCTGTGTGGGAAACCCCCGAGTTCGACGAGATCGGAGTCGCGGCCGAGGTGACCATGTACGTCGCTCGGTTGGAGGACGAGTGACACGGGGCGGCGCCGGACCCGGTCCGGCGCCGCCCGAGGACTCGGGACGGCAACGGACGGCCGGGCCGACGACGGACCCGGATCTTCTATGGACGGAGTGCCGGCGTGTTGCTGAGGGTGTTGGGCTCGGCGGCGGGGGGTGGCTCCCCGCAGTGGAACTGCGGCTGTCCGGTGTGCGCCGCGGTCCGCTCCGGGGTCGGCCTCGCGCGCACCCAGTCCTCGGTCGCGGTCAGCACCGACCACCGCCGGTGGTTCCTCATCAACGCCTCGCCCGACGTCCGCACCCAGATCAACGCCTTCTCCGGCCTGCACCCGCACGACGACCGGACGACGCCGCTGGAGGCGGTGCTGCTCACCGACGCCGAGCTGGACCACACGCTGGGCCTGCTTCTGCTGCGCGAGGCCCGCGCCCTGCGGCTGTACGCCACACCGGCGGTGCGCGAGACCCTGTGTGTCGGCTCGGGGATTCTGCGCACGCTCGAGCGCTACTGTCCGGTCGAGTGGCGGGCGGTGAGCCCCGGTGCCGACCTCGCCCTGGCGGACGGGCTGTCCTGCCGGGCGTTCGACGTGCCCACCACCAAGCGCGATCGGTTCGGAGCCGGGGTGGACCACGGCCGCGTCGTGGGCTACCGGCTGACCGACGAGCGCAGCGGGGGGACCCTGGTGTACCTGCCAGGGGTGCAATCGCTGACGCCGGCGCTGCGCGTGGAGATCAAGGGCTGCGCATGCCTGCTGATCGACGGGACGTGCTGGAGCGACGACGAGCTCGTACGGCTCGGCCTGGCCGGCAAAACGTCCCGGGAGATGGGTCACCTGCCCATCGACGGCCCGGACGGCAGCCTGGCGCAGCTCCCGTCGCTGGGCGTGGGGCGGACAATCTTCGTACACATGAACAACACCAATCCGGTCCTCCTGGAGGACGCGCCCGAGCGGCGTACCGTGGAGGACAGCGGCATGGAAGTGGCCATGGACGGCCTCGAGGTCCAGGTGTAGAGCCGTGACGACGACAACCACGACAACCACGGGAACCGGTGCCGACGCCTTCGTCGAGGTGTTGCGGGCCCACTCGCGGCGGTACCACGACCAGCACCCGTTCCACGTCCGGATGAACGCCGGACGGCTGAGCCGCCGGCAGATCCGGGGCTGGGTGGCCAACCGCTTCTACTACCAGGAGAACATCCCCCGCAAGGACGCCGCGATCCTCTCCAACTGCCCCGACCTCGAGGTCCGCCGCCGCTGGATCCGACGGATCGTCGAGCACGACGGCACCGCCGCCGGCGAGGGCGGCATCGAGGCGTGGCTGCGCCTCGGTGAGGCCGCCGGGCTGACCCGCGAGGAGGTCCAAGGCCACCGGCACCTGGTGCCCGGGGTGCGGTTCGCCGTCGACGCCTACGTGAACTTCACCCGGACCCGCCCGTGGGTGGAGGCGGTGGCGTCCTCGCTCACCGAACTGTTCGCACCCGACCTGATGGCGGCGCGGCTGGCCGCGTTCGAGCGGTGGTACCCGTGGATCGACCCCGAGGGCCTCGCCTACTTCCGCGCCCGCCTGGAGCAGGCCCCCCGCGACTGCGAGCACGCCCTCGAGGTGGTCACCGCGCACTGCCTCTCCGCCGAGTCCCGGGCGCGCGCCGTCGACGCGCTGTCGTTCAAGTGCGACGTCCTGTGGAGCCTGATGGACGCCATCGACCAGGCCTACCCGGAGTGACCGCCATGGACCCGACCCGGACCGGAACGACCCGGACCGGAACAACCCGGACCGGAACAACCCGGACCGGAACCGGCACCCGACCCGGCGTCGGGGTGTCCGGCTCGGACCGGCCCCGGTTGGCACACCACGTCCGACTGACCTTCTGCCGGACCAGGCAGCGTCAGACCCTGCAGCTCCCCGAGACGGTGGTGGTTCTGAACGGCAGCGGCGCGGACATCCTCGAGCTGTGCGACGGGCGGCACACCGTGGCCGAGATCGTGGCCGAGCTGGGCGCGCGCTACCGGACCGTCCCCGACGACGAGGTGCGGCGGTTCCTGACCCGGCTCATCGCCCGGCGCTACCTGGAGATCGCCGATGGATAGCCCGTTGGACAGCCCGTTCGGATTGCTCGCCGAGCTCACCTACCGCTGCCCGCTGGCCTGCCCGTACTGCTCCAACCCGCTGAACCTGGCCGGCTACCAGGACGAGCTGGCCACCGACGAGTGGCGGCGGGTGCTGGCCGAGGCCGGCGACCTGGGGGTTCTGCAGTGCCACCTGTCCGGCGGGGAACCGCTGCTGCGGCGCGACCTGGTGGAGATCGTGGCGGACGCCCACGGCCTGGGCCTCTACACCAACCTCATCACCAGCGCCCTCGGGCTCTCGCGTCCGAGGGCCGAGCAGCTGCGGGCCGCCGGCCTGGACCACGTGCAGATCAGCATCCAGTCCGACGATCCGGCCGTGTCCGACCGGATCGCCGGGACCCCGTCCTTCCACCGCAAGATCGAGGCGATGGGCGTGGTCAAGGAGCTGGGCTGGCCGCTCACCGTGAACGTGGTGCTGCACCGGCTCAACATCGACCGCGTCGCCGAGGTGCTCGAGCTGGCCGAGGAGGTGGGCGCCGACCGGGTGGAGCTGGCCAACACCCAGTACTACGGCTGGGCCTGGCGGAACCGTGACGCGCTGCTGCCGAGCCGGGCCCAGCTCGAGGCGGCCGAGGTCGTCGTGCGGGCCGCCCGCGAGCGGTTGCGGGACCGCATGGACATCATCTACGTCATTCCCGACTACTACAGCCGCTACCCGAAGCCCTGCATGGGCGGATGGGCCTCCCGGCAGCTGACCGTGACGCCGAACGGCGACGTACTGCCCTGCCCGGCCGCCCACTCCCTGCCGTTGCCGCGGGCCAGCGTGCGGGAGGACTCGCTGGAGCGGATCTGGGCCGAGTCCCCGGTGATGAACGCGTTCCGGGGGACGGACTGGATGCCGGAGCCCTGCCGGAGCTGCCCCCGGCGGGAGCTGGACTTCGGCGGGTGCCGCTGCCAGGCGTTCCTGCTCACCGGCGACGCGGCCCGCACCGACCCGGTCTGCCACCTGTCGCCCGACCACGCCCTGGTCGCCCGGGCGGTCGAGGCCGCCAACGCCGACTCGCGGGCCGACGGTCCTCCGCTGGTCCCCCGCGTACACCGGGCTAACCGCCGAACACCAACGGCAGCGCCACAGCGGCGATGATCAGGGTGATCCCGCTCAGCAGGTCCGAGCGGATCCGGATGAGGCGCGCCGCGGCCCGCCCGAGCCGCAGCCCGACCAGCGACATCACCGCCGTCATGGCGCCGAAGACAGTGGCCGAGAACCACGGCGAGAGCCCGAGGAGCCCCAGGCTCGCCCCGGCGAACAGGTTGTCCAGGCTCAGCGTCAACGGGATACCGAACAGCGCCCACGGTTGGTCCAGCTCGTCCGGCTCAGGGTTCCGAAGGGCCGAGATGACGAGGTACAGACCGTACCCGCCGAGCGCGGCCGCGCCCACCAGGTCGGCGACGCCCCCGACGAACTCCCCGATCCGGCGACCGACCAACAGCCCGACCAGGGGCATGATCGCGTCCCACAGCCCGAAGGTCAGCGCGACCTGCACCGCGCGTTTCAGACCGAAGGGGACGGTACCGAGCGCGATCGATACCCGGAAATTGTCGAGACTGAGTACGAAACCCAGGACCAGTATTTCCCCGATCATGGCGAAGTCACTGCCCGATGACGCCCGACGCCGCCAGGAACGACTTTGCCTCGGCTAGCATTCGCCATGTGAGAAATGATATCTCAGGCGGTCCGCGAAATAAACCCGGCAAACCGATTTCCGACAGTTTCTCGGCACTGCGCACCCGACGGTGGTTTGCAGGCCTGCCAGGGCACCTGACGGGTGCATTCGCGGCGACCCCTCCGCTGCAGCGCACGGGGCTCGTCACCTCATGATGGCCTGTTCCCGAAAACACTCCCGCCTCGACGGAAATCCGCCGGAGCCAGGAGCCGTCTCCGGACGAGCCGGCGGTCCGGACAATGGAATCGAGGGACCAGTGCCACTTACTTGAGCCGAGGCGATCCTCCAGGCGGGAGCTTGCGATTAATCAGCCGAGGCACTGGTGCCGATAAAGGCCCATCCGGCGTACGAATCAACGGACGGCCGGTAATCGGATCGAACCTGTACTGCAACAGAAGGGGAGGAACCTGTTCCAGGAAATCCTTCGCCTTGAGCTCTTCGACACTTACCGAGTACGCCGTCCGCACCGCCTCTTCGATGGTCGGCATCGGAATCACCTCAAGGCCAGCGGGGACGCCGCCCTCGACGAACTCGACGAACTCGACGAACAGACTGTCGCCGCACCCCCTCGCCGCCCATGGACCGGTCGGCGGTCCGCGGCGCGCACCTGAAGGGACTTCGGGGCGTGGCTACGCCTCACCGTCGACGCCGGCCGCGGCCGTCTCCGTCGTCGGCGTGGCTCCCTGGCCAGCGCCCTCCAGGAATTCTCCGTCTCCTCGGCGGCCGGAAGGGGCTGCCGCCAAGGGGTGGAGGCGTCGTTGTCCGGCGTGCAACGCCGCAGCCGTTCCGCCATGCCCTCTGCGTCGTCCCGCACCGAGACGGCCAGGAGGCTGAAGGGAGCCGTGGGCCTCAGTTCGACGCACACCACGGGCCTCCCGGGCCGTACGGCCACGAAGTCCTGCCCACCGGGGTGACACCGCGTGCCGACGCACAGCACGCCGGGAATCCAGACGCCGCGCAGAACCACTCCGCGCAGGGCCCGCCACCAGGCGGGCTCCACCGTCACCCGGCGTACGGCCGCCAGCGGCACGCGCACGCTTCCGCGGCGCGCGGCGGCCTTTTCCCACCACGGCAGGCACACCACGAGGTCGTCGCCCTGCACGAGGATCCGTGCCATGTTCACTCCCTCCCTTCCCTCCTCGCTCCAGGCCGGGGTGGCGGCACGAGGGGCGGGACCGGCCGTGGCCGCCGTCGTCTCCCGCGGACGGCCCGCCTGATCCACTGCCGCGTCATGACGCCTGCCGCAGACGACAGAGGTACCGGTCCGCACGGCACTGCGCGTCGGGGGCACGGAAACCCGCTGCGTCATGCCGCCGGAGCGGCTCGGCACAGTACTACCGCTGGGGGATGCCGAGTTCGCGGCCGCGGTAGAAGCCTTCCCGTTCCTCGGCGACGTACGGGGCCATGGCCGCACGCCGTTGCGCCTCCGCCTCGGAGGACCGCCACGCGTCGCAGGTCTCCTGGGAGTCCCAGAACGACACCCCGGTGATCTCCTGTCCGTCCTCGGACCAGTAGGCGTAGGCGCGGCGGAGCCCCTGCGGGGCGGGTTCCGGCTGCCACGCCTTCTCGAAGTCCTCCAGGGCGCCCGGCCGAATACGCCGCGTCGTCACCCAGACGAAGTGCTCTTCCATCGCAGCCTCCTCCGCAACCCCTGCCGGCTCGCCGAGCCCTTCGACCACCGTAGGCCCGCGGCACGGTCTCCGCCTGCCTGGGACGCCGCCGCCACTGATCCCGGCTCGCAGACCTGGTTGCACGGACCATTTCCTGTTACGGGGGCCGACGACCGACCATGGAAGATGGAAAAAGTGGTGCAGTCGGGGGCGGAAGTCGTCGGCGGTGAGGGCGATGAAGGGTTCGATCCGGCTCGGGAGTGTTCGGGGCCTGGCGTTGCGGGCGCACTGGAGCGTGCCGTTGCTCATGCTGCTCCTCGCGTACGGCCTGGCGGCCCGGACACTGCCCGGATACGCGCCGGGGCTGGCGCCGGTGGTGTACGCGGTCGCCGGAGTGGCCGGAGCCGTGCTGCTGCTGGCGAGTCTGGTGGTGCACGAGGCCGCGCACGCGCTGACGGCTCGCAGGGCGGGGATCTCCGTGCAGGACATGACCCTGTGGGCGCTGGGCGGGGTCACTCGGATGGACCAGCCGACGACACCACGGACGGCCTTCCTGGTCGCCGTCAGCGGGCCGCTCGCCAGCCTGCTGCTCGGCGCCGTCGGTATCGGCGCGGCCGCCGCGGTCGCGACCACGCTGGGCTGGCGGATCCCGGTCGCCGTACTGGGCTGGCTCGGTGGCACGAACCTGTTGCTGGGCCTCTTCAACCTGCTGCCCGCCGCGCCCCTGGACGGAGGCCGGCTGACGCAGGCCCTGCTGTGGTGGCGCACGGGCGATCGCGAGCGGGCTCAGCGAGCGGCAGGGCGCGGTGGCCAGGTCGTCGGCATGGCACTTGTCGTCCTGGGCTGGCTGGCGTTCGCGCGGGGGCTGCCGGCGGGGTTGTGGCTGATCGTCGTCGGCCTGTTCGTGGCGGGCGCCGCGGCGGCCGAACGCCGGTGGGCCGAGCTGGTCACAGCCCTGCGGGGCGTACGGGTCAGGCAGGCGATGACCACTCCGGTGGTCACCGGCCCCGACTGGCTGGCCGTGGACCGCTTCCTTTCCGAGGTGACCTCGCAGGTGGGGCACTCAGCGCTGCCGCTGCTCGACTTCGAGGGCCACCCCAGCGGCGTGGTACAACTGCGCCGACTGGTCGACCTGCCGTCCGAGAAGCGGGCGTCGCTGCGGGTACGCAACGTCGCGACCCCGCTGTCCCGATGCACGCTCGCCGCACCGGACGAGCTGCTGAACTCCGTCCTGGAGCGACTCGGCACCGCCGGGGCCCTCCTTCCGATCCTCGTGATGGACGACGGCCGGCTGAGCGGAATCATCACCGCGCACGACATCGACCGGTTCCGCCGACACTCACGGCTTCCGTCGGCGCCCCCGCCGTCCCCCGGGCCGCCGTGAGAACGTTCGGCTGCCGTGTCGGAGCGATCGGGTGCCCTCGCGAGCCTCGTGCGCGGCAGACGTCCTGAGCCGCCGTAAGCGGGACATGATGGAAGTACAGACGTGTTCCGTGAGGAGGAGTACGGCATGGCCGGGTCAGGCTCTGGCGGCACCGAGGGCTCGGGGGGCTCCGGGGGCGGCAAGTCGCGGTTCGACGACATCTACGACCGGCCGGATCCGCGCACGTACTTCGGGCGGCTGGCCCCGCTGGAGTACGAGATCCCGCACCACGCCCAGCCGGTCTTCCGCCAGGTCGCCGCCGAACGGACCGCGCTCGACGACGGCCGGCCGCACGGGCCGGCGGTGCTGGACGTGTGCTGCTCGTACGGGATCAACGCCGCGCTGCTCAACCACGAGGTGACGCTGGCGGAGATGTACGAGCGCTACACCTCCCCCGCCTGCCGGACGCTGTCGACGGCGGAACTGGCGGCGCGGGACAGGGGGTTCTACGCCGAGCGGCGCCGACCGGACGCGGTGCCGGTCTTCGGCCTGGACGTCTCGGCGCCCGCCGTGCACTACGCGCTGGAGGCGGGGCTCCTGGACGCCGCCTTCGCCGACGACCTCGAACAGGGCCCGCCCGGCCCCGAGCTGAACCGCGCGCTCGCCGAGGTCGGCCTCATCACGCTGACCGGCGGCGGCAGTTATGTCACCGCCCGGACGTTCACGGCGCTGCTGGACGGCGTCCGAAGGCCGGTGTGGGTCAGCGCGTTCGTGCTGCGGACGGTGTCGTACCGGCCGATCGTCCAGGCCCTGGCCGCCCACGGTCTGAACACCACCCTCGACACCTCCCGCACCTATCCGCAGCGCCTCTTCACCGACGAGCAGGAACAGCGGTACGCGATCGCGGCGGTACGGGCACTGGGCGGCGACCCCGCAGGACGCGAGGAAGCCGGCCGTTTCCACGCCCTGCACTACGAGTCCCGCCCCGACGCCTCCTGACGGCCGAGCGGGAAGCACCCCGCGAGCCGTCGACACCGCCCACGGGGTGAAGCGGCCGAAGGGCGGGACCAGAGCCGCCCGACCGGTCCAGGGCCGCACGGTGCGCAACCGTCTTCCAGGCACGTTCGAAGCACTCGGCGGTACGCACAGCCGACCATGACGCATGTGCACTTCATCGCCGGGATCGAGGGTGCTCTTGCAGGTCAGCGACCTGGGGCGGCAGACGAGTCGGGCTGTACGCCGGGTTCTGTTCCGGTGGGTCCTCGCGGGCCCTCCGGTGACGGCCATCCATCTAGGGCCGGCGTTGCCGCCGGCCTCGTGCGGTCTACCCGCGGACTCGGGCGGGCAGCCCTCGAACGTCCGCGCAGAGCGCTTTTCACGGCGCTCCTTTTGACCTTGCTCCGGGTGGGGTTTACCTAGCCGCCTGAGTCACCTCAGGCGCTGGTGGTCTCTTACACCACCGTTTCACCCTTACCCGGCACCGAAGCGCCGGGCGGTCTGCTTTCTGTGGCACTGTCCCGCGGGTCACCCCGGGTGGCCGTTAGCCACCACCCTGCCCTGTGGAGCCCGGACGTTCCTCGGGAAGCCCCGCAAAGGACTCCACGCGGCCGCCCGCCCGGCTCGTCTGCCGTACCGGCCATGGTACCGGGCGTGAACGGGGCCTCGGTGCCGCGGCCGTCGCCAGGACCGAGCCGGTGAGGATCAGGGCGAAGGCGGCCAGGACCGTCGCGGTCAGGGACTCGCCCAGGAGGAGCACCCCGGCCGTCACCGCGACCGCCGGGTTGACGTACGTGATGACGGTCGCCCGGGTCGGTCCCGCCTCCTTGATCAGCTCCAGGAAGGCGACGAAGGCGATCGCCGTGCAGACGGCGCCCAGGCCGGCGAGGGCGGTCAGTGCCCCGGCGGAGGGCAGCTCGGCCGGCCGTGTGAGCACGGCGGCCGGGGCGTAGACGACTGCCGCCAGGGTCAGGCAGACCGCGGTGAGCTGGAGGGACGGGACCTGCTTCAGATGGCGGGCGGCGATGAGCGGGGCGATGGCGTAGCCCAGTACCGTCACCAGCACCTCGGCGAGCGAACGGACGTCGCCGCCGGTCAGGTGCGGGACGGTGAGGACGCCGACGCCCACCAGGCCGAGCCCCAGGCCGGTGAGGCGGCGTGCGCCCAGGCGCTCCGTGTCGCCGAAGAACCTGGCGAGCGTCACGCCCACGATGGGGACGCCCGCGATCAACAGGCCGGCGGTGGAGCTGGAGAGGTGGCGTTCCGCGTCGGTCAAGGTGTACCAGGGGCCGATGATCTCGATGACCGCGAAGGCGAGCAGGGGGCGCCAGTGGGCGCGAACGGTCCCGGTGAGGCCTCCTTGCCGCAGTGCGAAGGGCAGCAGGAGCAGTGCGCCGAGGGCACAGCGGGTGAAGACGACCCCGGACGGGGACACCTCCTCCACCGCCACCTTGATCATCAGATAGGGGATGCCCCAGACCACTCCCATCAGGGAGAACAGGAACCAGCCGCGTGCAGTCATGCGGCGAGTCTCGGCCGGGTCAGTGTCCCGGGTCTTGAACGCTGTTGCGGTACGCCGCCGGGGTCACCCCGAGGACGCGGCGGAACCACCGGGTCAGGTGGGCCTGGTCCGCGAAGCCCACGAGTCCGGCTACTTCGGCGGGGCGCAGCCCGGCCTCCAGCAGGCCGCGGGCCCTGGTGACCCGGTACTGGGCGAGCCAGGCGTAGGGCGGTATCCCCATCGTCGTACGGAAGGCGCGCAGCAGCTGGTAGCGGGACAGGCCGAGGTCGGTGGCGAGGGCCGCGAGGGAGGGCGGGGCGAGCAGTTCCTCGGCAAGACGCTCGCGGACGGCCAGGGCGATGCGCCCGGCACCGGGGACCGCACCGGCGTCCGCACGGGCGGTGGAGTGGCGGTGTGCGAGGGCGATGAGCAGCCAGGGCAGCCTCGACTCCGCCTCCAGGGGGTCGGGGCAGGCGCTGACCTCGGTGTGCGCGCGGCGCAGGGCGCCGGCCAGTTCGGGGTCGTGGAGGACCGGCTCGCGGAAGTGCGGGAGACCGGTGCCGTGGGTTCCGTCGGTGAGCAGGGCGGGGGCGGCGTACAGGGCGCGGTAGGCGTAGCCGTCGGAGGCGGCGGGGCCGCCGGTGTGCATCTCGCCGGGTTCGAGGACGACGAGGGTGCCGGGTCCGGAGACGATGCGTCCGCCGCGGTACGCGATGGCCTCCAGTCCGCCGACGGTGACCCCGACCGTGAACTCGTCGTGGGCGTGCGGGGCGTACTCGTGCCGGTCGAAACGGGCGGTGAGCAGGTCGACGGAGGGCCCGCAGACCCCGAGCCGCGCCCTGGTCCAGCTGGCCTGCTCCCGTACCTTCGCCACTCCGCACCCTCGTCCTCAGTATCGGCATCCTCCGACAAGGCCCGCGAGGCCGTCGATGCCTGTGTACAGGCTCTCAACTCCCGCAGCTCCGCCGAGCAGATTCTCGCCGACCGTGGTGGACGGGGTGGAAGAGCAAGGACGTACAGATCCAGCACGACATGGGCCCGGACACCGGCTCGGCCCGCCTCCTGGCCGAGGACGAGACAGACAAAGAATCCGCTTCGACCGACAAGCCGCATTCCCGACCACCGCGTGGGAGCCGATCCCAACGGGTTTCCAGATGAGGGTAAAACGGCATGCAGGTTGAAGGAAGGTCCCATATCGCATCATCATGAGCACCATGAGTCTCGTCTCCACCTCCTTCGACGCGCCTGCCACGGACGGCTACGCCCACGACTGGGCACTGGTCGATGTGGAGACCTCAGGACTCACAGCCAGGCGTGACCGAGTGCTGTCCATCGCGGTGATCACGATCGGTCCGGACGGTGAGCAGACCGGAGAGTTCTCGACACTGCTCAACCCGGGGTGCGATCCCGGGCCGGTGAATGTGCACGGGCTGACCACCGAGCGGCTGCATGGCGCACCGACCTTCGACCTGGTCGCCGGGCAGATCGGCGCGATGCTCCAGGACCGGGTCCTGGTCGCTCACAACGCCCAGTTCGATTACGACTTCCTGGCCCATGAGTTCGCCCGTGCGCGGATGTGGCTGCCGGTGTCGCAGCGGCTTTGCACCCTGGCCCTGAACCGCCAGGTGGATCCGCCGACGGACGACATGAAACTCGGCACCCTCGCTGCCCATTACCGCGTCCCCCAGCAACGTGCTCACGATGCGCTGGACGACACCCGTGTACTGGCCGGGATCCTGCGAGCGTCACTGCGCGAAGCAGCGCGGCTCGATCTTCCCTTGCCACTGGTGACCTGCCCGCCCCGGGCAGAGTCCCAGTTCACGCCGAAGCCGCCCAAGTCTCCCTGCGCCTACCGCAATCCGGGACGGCTGACCCCCGGCGGGCCGCTCCGGCAGGGAATGAAGGTCGCGATCACCGGTGAGACCGCCCATGCCCGGGCGGAGTTGGTCGGGCGGGCGGTTGCCGCCGGACTGAACATGATGACCTCTGTCAGCCGCCACACCAGCGTGCTGGTCACCAACGAGGCAACGTCCGGCTCGGCAAAGGCCCGACGTGCACACGCCGAAGGCGTGCCGGTCATCGACGAGCACACCTTTCTGCACCTTCTGGCCGCCGTACAACCGGGGACGGCGCACGAGACGACAGCCGTCGTAACCGCCCGGACGGCTGAACCCGAAGCAGTCAGGCCTCTGGAGCCCGCGTCCACCACCAGCGTGACGCACGAACCGTCGCACCGTCCACGGAATGTGCTCGTACGCTGACGCACCGTACGGACTGCACCTCTGGAATGCACCCACGCGCACCCGTCACCGTGGCCCCATGAGCGCAACCAAACCCCAACTTGGCTCCACCGTACAAATGTTCACCCAGCTCCTGTCGTCCACCCGCCGAGGAGCCCTGCTCGCCCGCCCCCTCGCCGCCGAGCAGCTCCGCGCTTGGCCGATGTCACCCGGCGTCACCGAACGCGCCGAGCAGATCGTGGGCGAACTCGCCGCCAACGCCGCCCTGCACGGCCGTGTCGACAGCCGCGACTTCCGGCTCACCCTCACCCTCGACACCACGGCCGGTCTGCTCCGCATCGCCGTCACCGATGCCCGGGGCGAGCGCCTCCCGTCACCGCCCGCGGACTGCGGAACACCCCCGGACGCCGAATCCGGCCGCGGCCTCCTCCTGGTCACCGCCCTCGCCGACCGCTGGGGCGTCGAGCCGTATCCACCTGGGGGCAAGACGGTCTGGGCCGAATGTGTCTACGAGGGCTCCGGTCCGGACACGCACAGCGGGCGAACCTGAGGCCACGCCCAAAGCCCTCGACTGCGGGCACTGTGCGGCCACCTGGCCGGGGCGGAGCGCGGCTCCCGGCCGTCAGACGGCGACCACGTGCACGTCCGTCGGCGCGAGGACCGTCAAGTAGGCCTCGATGTCCCCCGGGTCGGCGGTGAAGACGACCGCGCTGCCGTGCCGGGCCGCCGCCAGGGCCACCCAGGCGTCCACCGCGTCCGGCCGTTCCTTCGCCGGCAGGGCCGCTCGTCCCAGAGCGGTGCCGATGCGCCGCCAGTCCGCGAGGTCCGGGCCCGTCGCACAGGCCAGACACTCCGAACGGCCCGCTCTCGTCTCGCGCAGGGGCGGCTCGGACGTACGGGCCCGCGGGACGGTGCAGTCCTTCAGCACCCCGGACAGGGCGTGCACCAGAGCCGGCTGAGGGCGCCACACCTGGGCGAGGACCGGGCCGAGCACCAGCGCCCGGTGCGGGACCGTGCGCAGCCCTTCGTGGAGAGCCACCGCCTTCGCCTTGCGGTCGGCGAGCGCGATGAGCATGCCGGTGTCGTAGACCGGCACCCGTGCGTTCACGCGGCGTGTCCCGGACGGCGGTCGTGCCGGTCCCGGCCGTGGGCGAGATCCAGGGCCTCCTCGACCTCGCGGCGTTCCTGTTCCGTCAGTTCCGCGGCCGGTCCCGGGGCGGGTTCGGCGGGCAGCCCACTTGCCGCCTGCTCCGCCCGGGCGATGAGCGCGTCCACCTCCGCGAACTGCTCCTCTATGGCATCGCTCTCGGCCATCTGCCGCGTCGCGGCATGCACCAGGTAGGCCGAGACGTCCAGGCCCGCCCGTTCCGCGTGCTGCCTGATGCGGTCGGCCTGACCCTGCTCCAGGCTGATACTGATCCGTGTCTTCGCCACGGAAGCACCGTAATACGCGTATGACGACAGCGCGAGTGCGCCCGGACGCGGACAACCCGACCCCGACCCTGACGGTACCGACGAAGATCTCCTCGTCGCCGGGCTTCAGACTGAGGCGCCCCTGACGCACCTTCACTCGGACAAGGCGGAGAACCAGATTGCGGATCCACTTCCTTCTACATCTCGGAGGAATGAGATCGCGCAGACCGGGAAGGATCTACGGTCGGGCACATTTCCGCCAGGGCGCCCTCCACCCTTTCCACCGCGTTGCCGATGTGAAGTCCAAAGGGTGAAGGCATGCAGGGCGACGGCCTTCACGGCCAGCCCGGCAGGTGACCTCGTCGCACCCGACAAGGCGACAAAGCTGCAGTTCATCCACCGGAAGTGAGGCTTGAGGTCGACCTGTAGCCGCACGGCCGGACCGGCTGCCGCAGCACGCACCTCCGACGGGTTGGCGTCGTTGATTGCGACAGCAAATTAGCGCAATTGAGCCAATTCTGCTACGGTCGAAGGAAAGCTGCCTCTCTGGACCGGTCGATACGTGCGGATTCTGGCGACCGGACGGCTCCCCCCTGCCCGTGAACGTGAGGGCGGACGCGGGGCCACATGGCGAGAATAAAAGGACATACGTGACGAACAGAAAAAGAGTAGCGATTATCGGTGCCGGCCCCTCGGGCATGGCTCAGCTGCGGGCCTTTGAGACCGCAGCGCGCGCGGGGGCGGACATCCCCGAGATCGTCTGTTTCGAGAAACAGGCTGACTGGGGTGGCCAGTGGAACTTCACCTGGCGCACCGGACTCGACGAGTACGGCGAGCCCGTACACTCGAGCATGTACCGCAATCTGTGGTCGAATGCGCCGAAGGAGGCGCTGGAGTTCGCTGATTACACCTTCGACGAGCACTTCGGTCGCCCCGTCTCCTCATACCCGCCGCGCCCGGTTCTGTGGGACTACATCGCCGCCCGGCTGAAGAAGACGAACGTGCGCGATTTCATCCGTTTCCAGACCGTCGTGCGCTGGACGGAATACGACGCCGAGCGTGAGGTCTTCACGCTCACGGTCGAGAATCTCCCCACCGGAGAAACGACGACCGAGGAGTTCGACCACGTGGTCGTCTCCAGCGGCCACTTCGCTTTCCCCAACGTGCCGCATTTCCCTGGCATCGAGACCTTCCCCGGGTACATCGCCCACGCGCACGACTTCCGCGGCGCGGAAGCCTTCAAGGGGCAGGACGTCCTCGTCGTCGGCTCCAGCTACTCGGCCGAGGACATCGGCAGCCAGGCGTTCAAGATGGGCGCACGCTCGGTGACGGCGAGCTATCGTTCCGCGCCGATGGGCTACGACTGGCCCGAGGGCTTCGAGGAACGCCCCGTCATCCAGCGCATCGAGGGCAACACGGTCCACTTCGCCGACGGCACCTCGAAGCACGTCGACGCCGTCGTCCTGTGCACCGGCTACCTGCACAAGTACCCGTTCCTGTCCGACGAGCTCGCGCTGGCCTCCCCGAACAACGTGTACCCGGACGGCCTTTACCGCGGTGTCGTGTGGCAGGACAACCCGCGTCTGGCCTACCTCGGCGCGCAGGACCAGTGGTTCACCTTCAACATGTTCGACGCGCAGGCCTGGTACGTACGCGACCTCATCCTGGGCCGCGCCGAGCTGCCGTCGGAGACCGAACGCGCCGCGTCCATCGCCGAGTGGCGGGAACGTTTCGAGAAGCTTTCCTCGGACGCCGAAGAGGTCCGCTTCCAGGCCGACTACGTGCGTGATCTGCTGCGGCAGACGGACTACCCCGAGTTCGACCTCGACCGGGTCGTCGAGATCTTCCTCGCGTGGAAGCGCGACAAGAAGGCCGACATCATGGGCTACCGCGACCGTGCCTACCGCTCGGTCATGACGGGCACCCTGGCCGCCGAGCACCACACACCGTGGCTCGAAGAACTCGACGACTCGATCGAGCGCTACCTCGCCAGAAAGCCCACCAAGACCCCGCAGACCATTGAGCGCAGCCTAGCGGCGTAACTCCCGGGGTCGGGGGCGGACCCCACTACGGTTCTCAGGGGCCCAGCAGCTCTCGCTGCGGGCCCCTGACCCGTGTCCACGGGTGGGCACAACCGGGGATATCGGCACCGGACCGACAGCACGGCTCTCCCAGGTGCCCCCGCTTGTCGTCCTGCGCGCGCTCGACCGTGCTCGCTTGACCCTGTCGCGGCGTCAACGTTTCTACTGGGGGGCATGCGGATCGGAGAACTCGCCACGGCCGTCGGTGTCACCACGCGGACCGTGCGGCATTACCACCATCTGGGGCTGCTCCCGGAGCCGGAGCGGCGGGCCAACGGGTACCGGGACTACACGCTGCGGCACGCCGTCGTGCTGGCGCGGATCAGGCGGCTGACCGAGCTGGGGCTCGGGCTGGCCGAGGTGCGGGACGTGCTCGCGGACGACGCCGGGAAGGACCTCGCCGAGGTGCTGACCGAGCTGGACGAGGACCTGGCCCGGCAGGAGGCCGCGATCCGGGACCGTCGGGCGCGGCTGCGGGCCCTGCTGGAGACGGAGGGCGGGCTGACCACCGAGGGGCCGGTCTCCCCCGAACTGGCCGCCCTGTTCCGGGAGGTGGCGGATCTGTCCGACTCGCCCATGGCGGCCAGGGACCGGGAGGTGCTCGCCCTCATCGAGACCGCGGCGCCCCCGGAGCAGCGGGAGCAGCTGATGGGTCTGCTGACCGGGTTCATGAAGGTGCCGGGCGGGGTGGAGCGTGCGCTCGCCGCCTACGCGCTGCTCGACGAACTCGTCGACGCCGCACCGGACGACCCCCGCGTGGACGAGGCCGCCCGCGTCCTCGCCGAGTCCCTGCCCCCGGGTCTGCTCCCGGAGGGTGCCTCCTTCGACCAGGACGACAGCTTCCTGCGCGCCATGTACGCGGACTTCCCCCCGGCCCAGGCGGAGGCGATCCGCCGGACCCTGCGGATCATCATGAAGGAGCGGACGACATGACGGACGGCGTGCGGGTCGGCCGGGGCGTTGTCCGGGCCCTCGTCCGGCACGAGCTGCGGCTGATGGTGAGCCTGCTGCTGTGGCTGGCGCGGCGGACTCATGGCGCCGGGGGCGGGACGGCCTTCGGGTACGCGCGGGGGCACGGCGCGGTGATGTTCGGGTTCGCGTTCGTGTGCGTGGTCGAGACGGTGGTGCTGTCCTTGCTGCTGCTCGACTGGCCGACGGTCCACGCGGTGGTGCTGTTCCTGGATGTGTACACCGTCGTCATCGTCGTGGGGCTGCATGCCGCCGACGTCGTACGTCCTCACGTACTGGACCCGGACTCCGGGACGCTGCGGATCCGCCGCGCCGTCCACGTCGACCTGCGGATACCGCTGGAGCGGATCGCCTCCGTCCGGCGCGAGCTGCGGATGAGCCATGAGCGGGCCGACGGTGAGCTGAACGTCGAGGTCGGCTCGCAGACCACGGTCACGCTGGAACTCACGGAGCCGGTCACCCACGTCACGTTCTTCGGGCGGCCCCGGGAGGTGCGGATCGTACGGTTGCACGCCGACGAGCCCGACGCCCTGGTCCGGGCGCTGGCGGCGGGGCGGTGGGCCCCTCAGACGTAGGCCACTCAGGCGTAGCGCCCGGCACCGTACGCTGTCGGCTGGGTTCTACCGTGAGGAGCAACGCGTGCTTGTCCTGCTGCCGCCGTCCGAGGGCAAGGCCGCTTCCGGCCGCGGCGCCCCGCTGAAGCCTCAGGCCCTGTCGCTGCCGGGGCTGGCCGAGGCCCGGGAGGCCGTTCTCACCGAGCTGGTGGAGCTGTGCGCCGGTGACGAGGACAAGGCGCGCGAGGTGCTGGGGCTGAGCCAGGGGCTGCGGGGCGAGGTCGCGAAGAACGTGGAGCTGCGCACCGCCGGCACCCGGCCCGCCGGGGAGATCTACACCGGGGTGCTCTACGACGCCCTGGATCCGGCCTCGCTCGATCCGGCGGCCAAGCGCCGGGCCGCCCGCTCGCTGCTGGTGTTCTCGGGGCTGTGGGGTGCGGTCCGGGTCACCGACCGGATTCCGTCCTACCGCTGCTCGATGGGCGTACGGCTGCCGGGGCTCGGGGCGCTGGGGGCGTACTGGCGTACGCCGATGGCCTCGGTGCTGCCGGAGGCGGCCGGCGGGGGTCTGGTGCTGGACCTGCGGTCGGCCGCGTACGCGGCGGCGTGGAAGCCGAAGGGCGAGGTGGCCGCGCGTACGGCGACGGTACGGGTCCTGCACGCACCGACCCGGAAGGTGGTCAGCCACTTCAACAAGGCGACCAAGGGGCGGATCGTCCGCAGCCTGCTGACGGCCGGGACCGCGCCGGAGGATCCCGCCTCCCTGGTGGAGGCGCTGCGGGACCTCGGGTACGTGGTGGAGGCGCAGGCGCCGGAGCGGGCGGGGACGCCCTGGGCGCTGGATGTGCTGGTGGACGAGGTGCACTGACCCACGTCGTTTCATTGCACCCTGCGCAACGGCCTTTGCGCAGGGTGCTTCGGTGAAGGCAGGATGGCGTCCATGAGTTCATCCCTGCCCTCCTCGGCCCCCTCCGCTTCCGTGCTGGATCTCGCGCCCGTCGTGCCCGTCGTCGTGGTGGAGGACGCCGCCGACGCCGTACCGCTGGCGCGGGCGCTGGTCGCCGGGGGGCTGCCCGCGATCGAGGTGACCCTGCGGACGCCCGCCGCCCTGGACGCCGTCCGCGCGATCGCCGCCGAGGTGCCGGACGCGCTGGTCGGGGCCGGCACGGTGATCACACCGGGGCAGGTGGGCGAGGTCGTCGCGGCCGGGGCGCGGTTCCTGGTCAGTCCGGGCTGGACGGACGTACTGCTGGAGTCGATGCGGGCGTCCGGGGTGCCGTTCCTGCCGGGGGTGTCGACGGTCTCGGAGGTCGTGGCGCTGCTGGAGCGCGGGGTGCGGGAGATGAAGTTCTTCCCGGCGCGGGCCGCGGGCGGCACGGCGTATCTGAAGGCGATCGCCGGTCCGCTCCCCCAGGCCCGCTTCTGCCCGACCGGCGGGATCGGCCCGGACTCCGCACCGGACTATCTGGCGCTGCCCAACGTCGCCTGCGTGGGCGGCAGTTGGATGCTCCCGGCGGATGCGGTGGCGGCTCGGGACTGGGCCCGGATCGAACGGCTGGCCCGCGCGGCGGCGGACCTCGGCGCAGACGGCCTCGGCGCAGACGGTCTCAGCGCAGGTGGGACGTCTCGTTGAACAGCCGGACGCTGGCGTTGCCGTCGGCGTAGTACGCCACCGCCGACAGCGAGGCCGCCGACAGTTCCATCCGGAACAGGGCCTCGGGCGGGGCGCCCAGGGCGAGGCGTACGAAGGTCTTGATCGGGGTCACGTGGGTGACGAGCAGGACCGTACGGCCCGCGTACGCGGCGGTCAGCCGGTCCCGGGCGGCCGCGATCCGGCTCGCGGTGGCCGCGAAGCTCTCCCCGCCGCCGGTGGGTTCGGCGTCCGGGGAGGACAGCCAGGCGTTCAGGTCGCCGGGGTGGCGTTCGCGCACCTCGGCGAAGGTGAGACCCTCCCACGCGCCGAAGTCGGTCTCCCGCAGCCCGTCGTCGACGGCGACGTCGAGGCCCAGGCGGGCGGCGACGATGCCGGCGGTCTCGCGGGTGCGGGCCAGCGGCGAGGCGACGATCGCCTGGACGGTGCCGCGCCGGGCGAGGTGGGCGGCGGTCCGCTCGGCCTGCTCCCTGCCGATGTCGGAGAGGGAGGGGTCGCTGCCGCCGCTGCCGGAGAACCGTTTCTGGGGGGTCAGCGGGGTCTCGCCGTGCCGGAGCAGTACGAAGGTGGCCGGCGGGCCCATGTCGGCGGGCGCCCAGCCCGACGAGGGGGTGGCGGACGGCGCCGGAGTGCGGGCGGCGGCCGTCTCGGTGCCGGGGGCGGCCACGGCCTGCGCGGCCCGGAGGTCGGCTGCCGCCTTCCCGGCAGGGGCGTGTCCGGCAGGGGCGTCTCCCGCACCGGCGTCGGCACCGGCGACCCCGGCGACGGCCGCAGCCGCACGCGCCCGTGCCGCACCGGCGGCCGCGTCCCCGGGCGGACCGGACGGCTCGGGCAGCCCGGACGGCTCGGGCATCACGGGCCGTGCCTCCGGTGTGTCCAGCGCGGCGCGCGAGTCCGAAGCGCTCCTTCCCCAAGCTCTCGACTCCGTTCGAGCAGGGGAGACCCCAACCTCACCCCGCACCCCCGCGTCCATCGCCTCGTTGGCCAGGCGGTCCGCGTGCTTGTTCTGCTCACGCGGGATCCACTCATAGGTGACCCGGCCGGGCGGGAGGATCCGCGCCGCTTCGGCCGCCAGCGGCTTGATGCCGGGGTGCTTGATCTTCCAGCGGCCCGACATCTGCTCGACGACGAGCTTGGAGTCCATCCGGACGTGGACCGTGGCCTCCGGGTCCAGCTCACGGGCGGCCCGCAGACCGGCCAGCAGGCCCGAGTACTCGGCGACGTTGTTCGTGACGACGCCGAGGTACTCGGCCGCCTCCCGCAGCGTCTCCCCCGTCGCCGCGTCGCTCACCACGGCCCCGTAGCCGGCGGGTCCGGGGTTGCCCCGTGACCCGCCGTCGGCCTCGACGATGAACTCCCGCACCGGAAGCAACCCCTACAGCCCCGACTCGGCGGTGCGGACCAGGATGCGGCGGCAGTTCTCGCAGCGCACCACCGTGTCGGGCGCGGCCTGGCGGATCTCGTTCAGCTCGGTGATGGCGAGCTCCTGGCGGCAGCCCTGGCAGCTGCGCGCGTACAGCTTCGCCGCGCCGATGCCGCCGTGCTGCTCGCGCAGCTTCTCGTACAGCTTGAGCAGGTCCGCGGGGACGGCTCCGGCGACGACCGCGCGCTCCTTGGTGACCGTGGCGGCCTCGCCGTCGATCTCCGCGCAGGCCGCGTCCCGGCGGCCGGTCGCGTCGTCGATCCGCGACTGGACGGAGGTGACCCGCTCGGCCAGCTCGGCGGCCCGCTCCTGCGCGGACTCGCGGCGCTCCATGACCTCCAGGACGACGTCCTCGAGGTCCCCCTGGCGCTTGGCGAGGGAGGCGATCTCGCGCTGGAGGTTCTCCAGGTCCTTGGGCGAGGAGACGGCACCGGAGTCGAGGCGCTGCTGGTCGCGGGCGGCGCGCTGGCGCACCTGGTCCACGTCCTGCTCGGCCTTGGTCTGCTCGCGGGCGCAGTCGCTCTCCTCGGTCTGCGCGGCCACGTGCAGGTCGCGCAGCTGGGCGAGGTCCCGGGTCAGCGACTCGACCTCGGCGTGCTCGGGGAGCGACTTGCGCTTGTACGCGAGTTGCTGGAGCCGGACGTCGAGGCCCTGGACGTCGAGGAGTCGGATCTGGTCGGCGGACGCGGCGTTCAGTTGGGGGCTCCAGAGGGATCGGAGGAGGAAGGAGCGCGCGAAGCGCTCCCCGAAGGGGTGGTGGGCGACGGGTCGACGAAGGACGCCGCGTGGGCGGTCCAGGGGTCGGTGACCGTGGCGGAGACATGGACCCGAAGACCCCATCCGTGACGGTCGGAGATCTCGTCGAGCTGGGCTGCGGCCAGCTCGCACCAGGGCCACTCGGTGGCCCAGTGCGCCGCGTCGAGCAGCGCGAGGGGACGGTGGGCGGCATGGTCCGCCGCGAACTCCGACGCCGGGTGGTGGCGCAGGTCCGCGGTGAGGTACGCGTCCACGCCGGCCGCCCGGACGTAGGCGAAGAGGCTGTCGCCGGAGCCGCCGCTGACGGCGACCCGGCGGACGAGCGCCTCGGGGTCGCCGGCGACGCGGATGCCCTGCGCGGTGGCGGGGAGGCGTGCGGCGGCGCGAGCGGCGAATTCGCGGACGGTCAGCGGGTGGTCCAGTTCGCAGACCCGGCCGAGCCCGCGGCGGCCCTCGGGGTCGGTGGTGTCCGGCACGAGCGGCCGTACGACGCGCAGGTCGAGCGCGCCGGCCAGGGCGTCGCTCACCCCGGGGTCGGCCGTGTCGGCGTTGGTGTGGGCGACGTGCAGCGCGATGTCGTTCTTGATGAGCCGGTGCACCACGCGGCCCTTGGCGGTGGAGGCCGCGACGGTGGTCGTCCCGCGCAGATAGAGCGGGTGGTGGGTGACCAGCAGGTCGGCGTTCAGCTTCACCGCCTCGTCGACGATCTCCAGGACGGGGTCGACAGCGAACAGGACCCGGGTGACCTCCTGGTCGGGGTCCCCCGCGACGGTGCCGACCGCGTCCCAGGACTCGGCCCGCTCGGCGGGCCACAGGGTCTCCAGCGCGGTGATGACTTCAGACAGACGGGGCACAAGCGCAAGGCTACCTGCCCCTTTGGCGCCGTAGTACCGGTGCGGGCACCTGGAACGGACCCGATACCGGCGAGCACATAAGCCGTCGTTTCCTCAGGTGAATCGTTCCTGGAACACCCTTATGTGTGAAGCGGGGGCCGACGGGTCCTCCGCCCGCGCGTACGAAAACTACGTTCGTCGCCGGAGGTGACCGAACGATGACGATGTGTGCGATCGAGCCTTCGACGGGCCACTCGGACACCGGGCACGCGGACACGGAGCACGGGTCCCGTACGGAGGGAGAGGGCGAGGGCGGTACGGAACACGGGGACGGGAGACCCGCGCCGGGCTGCGTCCTCACCGCCGACGGTTCCTACGCCGCGCGCCTCGCCCCCGTCGACGGCTCCCTGGTCCCGGAGCGCTGGACCCTGGACGGCCCCGAGCCCTACGCGGTACCGCTGCCCGGCGGCCGGCCCGAGGAGCCCGGGGCCGAGGTGCAGCCCCTGGGCGACGGGCGGGTCCTCGTCCACCGGCCTGCGGACGGGCCGCACGGCGGGAGGCGCTACGAGAAGCACGCCTTCTCCCTCCTGTACCCGGCCGGCCCCGGGACCGGCGAGCTGTCGCTCGGCGCGATCGCGTGCCCGGACGAGGGGACCCGGTTGCGGCTGCTGCCGCCCGCCCCGTGCGGGCGGCGGGCGTACGCCGTGGCGGTGGGCCCGCGGTCGACGGCCCTGTGGCTGGTGGCGGGCGGCGCCTCCGGGCCCGAACGCGTGGCCGAGATCCCGGGCCGCTGCTCGGGCGGGGTGTGGCTGGACCGCACCGGCCGGATGCTGGCCCTGGACCGGGAGACCGGCGGGCGCACCAAGTCGGTCGTGGTGGACCTGGGCCGCGGGGGCGAGGTGTCGCCCCTGTTGCAGCTCGCCCCGGAGAGCGACGACCGGGTCCTGCTCGCCGACCCGGACAGCGGGCTGCTGCTGATCCGCTCGGACGCGCCCTCACCCGGCCGGGCCCGGTTGGGCTGGGGGGTGCTGGGCAGCACGCTGCCGGTGCGCTTCCCGGAGTGCCTGCGGCTGCCGGACTGCACGGTCACGCCGTTCGCGATCCAGCCCGGCCAGGTGCTGGCGCCGGAGAGCTGTGCGGTGGCGCTGCGCATCAACAGCGCGGACAGCACGGACGGCGTGGACGGCGCGCTCGGCAGCTGGGTCGGGGTGTGGCGGCCGGGCCTGCGGCAGATGCGCCACCTTCCGGCGCCCGAGGGGTGGTTGGCCGGAACCGGGCTGTGGACGGCGGACGGGGTGCTGCGGCTGCCCTGCGCCACACCGGCGGTGCCGTGCGCGGTGGCCCTGCTGTACCCGCCGGTCCCGGAGCCGCGGCGTGGGGAGAACGACCCGCACGCCCCGTCGGAGACGGAGCCCCCGGCGCCCGCGCCCGCGGTCGGCCCCGCGATGCGGACGACCGTCCCCGCGCCCCGCCCCGTCCCCCTGCAACAGGCGCCTCTGGCATCGCTTGTAACGAAGTAGCGGCGGTCGGCGTGGTCGCCTGGATACGCACCGTGGCCCGCCGGTTAGACTCACCCGGTTGCAGGAAAGATCAGTTTTACGGGGTGAGTTCCTTCCAATGAACGATGCCAGCACGAACCAGCCGCAGACCGCCGACGGCGGGCAGACCACTGCCGGACGGGGCAGGCACCGCGGACCGGTTTCCCAGCAGGACTCCACGGTGGCCCCCCGGGGCCGTCACCGCAGGCCCGCAGGGGAGAACGAGCAGTCGGGACAGGCTGCCTGACGGCATGTCAGGTTCCAGATGGATCGGCAACCGGCCCCGCCCGTCGCACGACGGGCGGGGCCGTTCCACGTCCGGCAGGTCCCCTCGGCCGTGGGCCGGTTCAGAGGTGTTCGACAGTGATGTCGGTGGCGGGGATGCCCCCCAGATGGGATCTCCCGGTTCTGGAACGCGTTCGGCCGAAGACGTGGGGGCGTGAAGCGGCGCATTCCGCCCGTTCGTCCTACGCTTCGTCCGTGAACGAGATGCCCCGGGACCACCGGCCCGCCACCTCCGTCCGGGTCCTGCTCGCGGAGGATCCCGGTACGAGGCACGGGGCGCTCGCCTTACTGCTCCGGATGGAGCAGGGCATCCAGGTCGTGGCCCAGGTGGCGGCGGGGGGCTCGGTCGTGGACACGGCGCTCACCCACCGCCCCGACGTCGCCCTCCTCGACCTCGGGTCGCCCGGTCCGAACGGCCCGGGTGGTCTGGACATCGCCGCCGCACTGCGCGACCAGGTGCCCGACTGCCGGGTGCTGATCCTCGCCACGGCAGGCGGGCCCGACCGGCTGCGGCGGGCCATGGCGGCGGGGGCCGCCGGTTTCCTCGTCAAGGACGGGTCGGTGCGGGAGCTGGCCTCCGCGATCCACCGGGTGCTGGCCGGGGAGACGGTGATCGATCCCGCCCTCGCCGCCGTGGCGGCGGCCGCCACCACCGCCACCGTCGACTCCACCGACTCCCCTGACAGCGTTTCGCCGCCACCGCTCACGGCCCACGGCTCCGCCCCGGTGCTGCCGTCATGCGTTCCGCTGGAACAGTGCCGTCCAGAGGAAGTCCTCCCCGAAGAGCGGTGAGTCCTCCGGCTCCTTCCGCATGCGGCGCAGTTCGATCCCGGTCAGGTCCGCGAAGATCCGGCGCAGCGACTCGTCCGTGTAGGCGAGCCCGCCCCGGAGGCCGCCCTGCCCCCGGTAGAACTCCGCGTCGGACAGCTCCGAGCCCATCGCGCCCGCCGCGAAGCAGGAGAGCGCGAACCGGCCGCCCGGGGCGAGGACCCGGTCGAGCAGCGCGAGGTAGCTGATCCGGCGGTGCGGGGGCAGGTGGTGGAAGCAGCCGGAGTCGTACACCAGGTCATACGGCCCGGCGAGTTCCCCGCCGTCACGGGTGAGGGCGAAGGCGTCGCCGCGGTGGAACCGGACGCCGCGCGCACCCGTCTCGCGGGCCCGTTCCCGTGCCCAGCCGACGGCGGCCGGGGAGAGGTCGACCGCGTCGACCTCGAAGCCGTGCGCGGCCAGATACAGCGCGTTGCGGCCGGGGCCGCAGCCCACGTCCAGCGCCCGGCCCCCGGTGAGCAGGCCCCGCTCGACGTACGACACCAGGTTCTCGTCCGGCTTCGCCACGAAGAACGGCACCGGCCGGGAGCGGTCGGCGTAGAAGCCGTCCCACCAGTCGGCGCCCTGCCGAGTCCACCGGTCGGCCTCCGGTGCGAACAGGCCGTCCAGCAGGTCGAGTACGTCGTCCACGGTGCGTGTGCTCCGGTCCATCCGGGCCCCCTTCCATATACGGCGACCGTATCCCCAGGAAGCGTGAAGTCCCAGGTCAGCAGGGCTTGTTGGGGCTTCGGCGAAGGCTCCGGCGGCCCCTGGGAGGGGCCGGTGCGACCGGCGCCGAGGGGGCCGTTCGGGGCAGGGAGGAACACCCGTGCCGGCCCCCGCCGCGGGCCGTCACGGCGCCTCTCCGACCGGCCCGACGCCCACTTTCTCTCCCCCGCCGCTCCCTCAGCGCGCCGCCGTGGCTCTCCGGGGCAGCCAGAGCCACATCAGCACCATGCCGGCGGCCAGCACCACCGCCCCCGTGCGGAACGACAGGGCGTACCCCTCGGTCAGGGCCTCCGGGGTGGTGCTGCCTCCCATACGGGTCGCCGCGATCGTCGACAGGACCGCCAGACCGAGCGAGCCGCCCATCGTGCGCGAGGTGTTGATCAGTCCGGAGACCAGGCCGGCCTCCTCGGGGGCCGCGCCGGAGGTCGCGAGCGCGGCGAGCGGGGTCCCGGCGAGCCCCCCGCCCAGCATCATCAGGATGCCGGGGAACATGATCGCCGTCAGATACGTCCCGTCGGCCGTCATGGTCGACTGCCAGGCGAAGCCGGTCATCGCGACGAAGGTGCCGAGCACGGCCACGGCGCGCGCCCCGGCCAGCCGCATCAGCCGGGGCGCGACCTTGGAACCGACGACCACGGCGAGCGAGCTCGGCACCAGGGCGAACCCGGCCGCGAGCGGGGTGTAGCCGAGGACGTTCTGCGCGTAGAGGGTCATGAAGAACCACATGGAGAACATCGCGGCGCCGCTCAGGAACATCGCCGCGTTCGCCGACGACACCGAGCGCACCCGGAACAGCCCCAGCGGCATCAGCGGGGCCTTGGCCCGCGCCTCGACGAGGAGGAACAGCGCGATGAGGGCGAGTCCGGCGAGCAGCGGTACCAGGGTGGGCGTCGCCGTCCAGCCCTCGGCCTCGGTCTGGGAGATGCCGTAGGCGAGGGTGCCGAGGCCGGCCGTCACGAGCAGCGCGCCGGGCAGGTCGAGCCGCCGTCCGTCCCCGGCCCGGCCCTCCGCCAGCCACCAGGCGGCTCCGGCCAGCAGCACCACCCCGATCGGCACGTTGATCAGCAGGACCCACCGCCAGGACAGCGTGTCCGTGAGCGCCCCGCCGACGAAGCCGCCGGCCGCGCCACCGCCCGCCCCGACGGCGGTCCAGGTCGCGATGGCGCGGGCGCGGGCGGCGCCCTCGGAGACCGCCGAGGTGACGATGGTCAGGGTGGAGGGCGCCAGGACGGCCGCCCCGAGCCCCTGCACCGCCCGCGCCAGCAGCAGCTGCCAGCCGTCCTGGGCCAGCCCGCCGACCAGTGAGGCCAGCGTGAACAGGCCGAGGCCGAGGAGGAACATCCGCTTGCGTCCGTAGAGGTCACCGGCGCGTCCGCCGAGCAGCATGAAACCGGCGAAGGCGATGGCGTACGCGTTCACCACCCACTGCAGGCCCTGCCCGCTGAGCCCGAGGCCGGCCCGCATCGACGGCAGCGCGACGTTGACCACAGAGATGTCGAGCACGACGAGGAACTGCCCGGCACACGCGAGCGCCACCGCCAGCCATGGAGGAGGCGTGCTGCGACGGGGTGTGCGGGTGACGGTGGTGTCCGGGACTTCGAGCATGGACGTCATGGTCTCAACCGGCGAGCACCCCTTGCATCGGGAATTCGCCGGGGCGGGTCCTGGTCCTTCCGACCTAAGCCGTCCCGGGGACGGCGGCAGGGGCCCCCGTCGGGCCGTCCCCGACGGGTACGGCAGCATGGGCACCCCAGACACGTACGACCCCGGACGCGCACCATCAGACGCGTACGACCGGACGCGTACCACCGAGAGGACGCCGGAACCGATGCCGACGCCGAACCCCCCGGCACCCCAGCCCGAGATCCTGGCCGCGTTCGAGGCGGCGAAGGGCTTCATGCCCGCGGACGAGGGCCTGGCCCTGTACGCGGCGGCGGCCGAGGCGGGACGGCTGGGTCTGCCCCTGCTGGAGGTCGGCGCCTACTGCGGCCGCTCCACGATCCTGCTCGCCGATGCCGCCCGCGCGGCCGGGGTCACCGCGCTCACCGTGGACCACCACCGGGGCAGCGAGGAGCAGCAGCCGGGCTGGGAGTACCACGACCCGGAGACGGTCGATCCCGAGCTGGGGGTGATGGACACCCTCCCCACCTTCCGCCGCACGCTCCACCGGGCGGGCCTGGAGGACCACGTGGTCGCCCTGGTCGGCCGCTCCCCGGTGATCGCGGCCCTGTGGAACTCCCCCCTCGCCCTGGTCTTCGTCGACGGCGGCCACACCGACGAACACGCCACGGCCGACTACGAGGGCTGGGCCCCGCACGTCGCCGAGGGCGGCCTGCTCGTCATCCACGACGTCTTTCCCGACCCGGTCGACGAGTTCACCGGTCAGGCCCCCCACCGCGTCCACCTCCGCGCCCTGGCATCCGGCGCCTTCACGGAGGTCTCGGCCACGGGCTCGCTGCGCGTCCTGCGCCGTACCGGGCACGGGATCTGAGGCGCGGAGGCTCAAAGGCCGCCCCAGGGGAACGATGGCGGTGCGCGGCGGCCGCTAGGGTGGCCGGGTGTCGTACACCGGACCCGGCTTCGAACCGCCCCCCGCCCGCCGCTCCCGGAGCAGGCTCCTGACCGTGGCGCTGGCCGCGCTCGTGCCGGGGGCGTTGCTCGGGTGGGCCGTCTACGCGATCGTGGGCGGTTCGGGGGACGACAAGGGCGGCGGGAGCGCTGCCGCGGGGGCGTCGGGGTCCGCGGGGTCCTCGGCGTCGGCTTCGTCGCGTGCGCCGTCCTCCGCCGGCGGCTCGGCGTCGGGCGAGTCCGGCGACCCGGACGGCGGGAAGCCGGGCGGCTCCGCCACTTCCGGCTCCCCCTCCGATCGCGCCTCCTCGTCCGCGCCCGCCGGGTCCGGGCCGCTCAAGGGGAAGGTCGTCGTCATCGACCCCGGGCACAATCCGGGCAACTTCCGGCACACCGCCGAGATCAACCGCCAGGTGGACATCGGGACGAACTCCAAGGAGTGCGACACCACCGGCACGTCCACGAACGCCGGTTACGCCGAGGCGAAGTTCACCCTGGACGTCGCCCACCGGATGCGTGCACTCCTCGAGGAGCAGGGCGCCGCGGTGAAGCTGACCCAGGACGCCGACCGGCCGTTCGGGCCGTGCATCGACGAGCGGGCCGAGATCGGCAACAAGGCGAAGGCCGATGCCGTCGTGTCGATCCACGCGGACGGTTCGGGCGTCGGGAACCGCGGCTTCCATGTGATCCTCCCCGGCTCCGTGCACTCCGGCGCTGCGGACACCCGGGCGATCGTCGGCCCCTCCCGTGAACTCGGTGAACGCATCGCGGGCAACTTCGTACGCGTCACCGGCAACGCGCCCTCCAATTACGTGGGCGACGGCACCGGTCTCGTCACGCGTAAGGACTTGGGCGGTCTCAATCTGTCAACGGTTCCCAAGGTGTTCGTCGAGTGCGGCAACATGCGCGATAGCAAGGACGCGGCACTTCTGACCAGCGGTGCCTGGCGGCAGAAAGCGGCGCAGGGAATCTCTGAGGGAATCGTGAGTTTCCTGCGCGGGTAGGGATCGGCGCGCTGATCCAGGCGGACAGCCCGATCGTGCGGACGATAGTGTCGTTCCCACGATGAGGGGTCACCCCCGCGCTTCACACCGGGCCCCGAGGGCGAGGTGGTGACAGCGACGCCTCTACCGACGACGAGACGACCCAGAAGGACCTGAAGTGAATATCCGCTCCCTCACTCGAGGCGACGGCGTGGTGATCGGAGCAGCGGTATTGCTGTTCATCGCGTCGTTCCTCGACACGTTCGGCGGCGACGAAGGCGACATCCCCAATGCCTGGGACAACCTGGGTCTGGTGATGAGCCTGTACATCGCCGGCATCGCCGGTGCCGCTCTCATCGTCATGGCCCGTGTGCTACCCCAGCCGCCGAAGGTCGCCGGTCTTGACCTGGGTCAGTTCGGCGTGGCTCTGACGATCTTCGCCGCGTGGACGTCTTTCTGGACGATCATCGACCCGTTTGGGGCGTTCGATGATGTCCTCTCCGGTCTCGGCGGCAGGGAGCCCGAAGCCGGCGCAGGCCTGATCCTCGGCCTGATCGCCGCTCTGCTCCTGGCCGCGGCCGCCGTCGCCACCCCCCTGGTCCCCGCCCTCAAGGGTGCCCTCATTCCGGCGCCCCGTCCCGCCGCCCCGCAGCCCTATGGCGCCCAGCCGCCCGCCGGTTACGGCTACCCGGGTGCGCAGCAGGCCGGTTTCGGCGGCCCGCCGCAGTCCGGCCAGCCCGGTCAGTCGTTCGGCGGTCAGCAGCCCGGCCAGCCGGCCGCGCCGCCCGTCGCCGACTTCTCGCCGTTCTGGTTCGCCGTCCCGGTGCCCCGGCCGCTGTTCCCGGAGGACGGTTCGCAGACGCCGATCGCCGAACTGGCCCCCGGTACCTGGTACCTGGCCGTCGAACAGCGCGGAGCGGCCCTCGTCGCCCAGACGCAGGACGGCCGCCGCGGCGTGCTCCAGGACACCTCCGGCATCCAGCGCGGCTGACCCCGCTCCATGCCGTACGGCCCCTCGCCCTGCCGGGCGGGGGGCCGTTGTCGTGCAGCTGAATTCCCGCGGAATTCCCGGTGTTGACCGTCGTCCGGGTTTGCATCGGGATTCCGGGGCCAGACGGACATCATGTCCCCTCGAAATCGCACGGGTTCCACTTCCGCGGGGACGGTCGTCGCGGTGATCGCGGACATCATGGCCGTCATTCTCGGACTGTGGATTCTGATGTACCTGTTGGACGCCAACCGGGCCAACGACCTGGTGCAGTTCGTCCATGACGCGGCCTCCTGGCTGGCCGGCTGGTCGCGTGACCTGTTCACGTTCGACGCGGAGTGGGCGCGGGTGGTCGCCGGATACGGACTGGCCGCGGTCGTCTACCTGTTCATCGGCCACGCCATCGCCGACCGCCTCCACCGGCGCTGATCCACACCCCCACGCCCCTCCGACCCACGACCCGGCCACCGCCCGAGCGGCCGGTCGCGTGACCGGGGGGTCTGGGGGTGTCCCCCGGAGAACACAGCACGTTCGACGCGGAGTGGGCGCGGGTGGGCGCCGGATACGGACCGGCCGCGGTCGTCCACCTGTTCATCGGCCACGCCATCGCCGACCGCCTCCACCGGCGCTGACCGGACCTCCCCGGCCCCTTCTCCGCGCTTGAGCCTCTCAGACCAGAGCGCAGCAGTCCGGGTCGAGGCCTCGGGGGAGGCGGTCGCCGCCGAACACCGCGCAGGTGGCCTCGTGGCCGCCGAGCGCGGCGACGGCCAGCAACAGCGAGCCGGCCGTCCAGGTGGTCAGCTCGACCGGCCAGACCGCCTCGTCGTCGAAGACGTACCCCGTCCAGTACAGGCCGCTCTCCGGATCGCGCAGGTGCTGGATGGACTGGAGGATCTCCAGCGCCCAGTCGGACTCGCCCGTCGCCCACAGGGCCAGGGCGAGTTCGGCCGACTCCCCGCCGGTCACCCACGGGTTGGGGATCACGCAGCGCACCCCGAGTCCGGGGACGACGAAACGGTCCCAGCCCTCCGCGATCCGGGCCTTGGCCTCCGTGTCGGTGAGGGCGCCGCCCAGTACGGGGTAGTACCAGTCCATCGAGTAGCGGTTCTTGTCGAGGAACCGCTCCGGGTGGTGCCGGATCGCGTGCCGGAGCGCGCCCGCCGCCAACTCCCAGTCCGGCTGCGGCTCTTCCCGCTGCTCGGCGATGGCCAGCGCACAGCGCAGCGCGTGGTGGACGGAGGAGCAGCCGGTGAGCAGCGCGTCGGTGGTGGGCGTGCCGTCGTCGTCGCGCCGCCAGCCGATCTGCCCGCCGGGCTGCTGCAGTTTCAGCACGTACTCCACCGCCGCGTACACGGTGGGCCACAGGCGGTCCAGGAAGGTGTCGTCGCCGGTGGAGAGGTAGTGGTGCCAGACGCCGACGGCGATGTAGGCGACGAAGTTGGTCTCCCGGCCCCGGTCGGTGACGTCGAGCGGGTCGCCGTCGGCGTACGCCGCGTACCAGGAGCCGTCCGCCAACTGGTGCCTGGCCAGCCACAGGTAGGCCCGCTCGGCGGCCTCGTGGGCGCCCGCGGCGTCCAGCGCCATGGCGGCCTCGACGTGGTCCCACGGGTCGAGGTGGTGTCCGCGGAACCACGGGATCGCCCCGTCCTCACGCTGCACGGCGAGGATGCCCGCGACGGTCGCGGCGGCCTGCCCGGCGGTGAGGACCCCGGGCAGGACGAGGTGTTCTGTCCGGGAAGTGGTCACTTGGCCGCCGCCACGGTCTCGGTGCCCGCCCCCGTGTCGGCATCGGCGCCTGACCCGGCCTCGGTGCGCGGCAGATGCGGTTTGGTCGCGTACGCCACGAAGCTCTTGCCCATCACCGGGTTCAGGGTCCGCTCCGCGATGCGGGTCGCCAGCGGCTTCTTCATGATGTCCCAGACCAGCAGCTTGTGGTACGCCCGCACCGGCAGCGCCTTGTCGTTGTCCACGCCGAAGGCGCACTTCAGCCACCAGTACGGCGAGTGCAGCGCGTGCGCGTGGTGGGTGCCGTAGGGGCGCAGGCCGGCCTCGCGCATCCTGGCCAGCAGTTCGTCGGCCTTGTAGATGCGGATGTGGCCGCCCTCGACCTCGTGGTAGGCGTCGGACAGGGTCCAGCACACCTTCTCGGGCCCGTAGCGCGGGACGGTGACCGCGATGCGGCCGCCGGGCCTGAGCACGCGGACCATCTCGGCGAGGACGCCCTTGTCGTCGGGGATGTGCTCCATCACCTCGGAGATGATCACGACGTCGAAGGACGCGTCGGGGAAGGGCAGCGCGAGGGCGTCGCCCTCCATCGCCGTGGCGGTGGCCCCGGCGGGCACCTCCCCGGCCTCCTTCATCGCCGCGAACCACTTGGCGACCTCGCGGATCTCCTCGCCGTTCTGGTCCAGTGCCACGACCCGCGCCCCGCGCCGGTAGCACTCGAACGCGTGCCGGCCGGCTCCGCACCCGAGGTCCAGGACACGGTCGCCCGGGGCGAGCGGGAACCGGGAGAAGTCGACGGTCAGCACGTGGCCCTGCTTTCGCGGTGGGAGGTGACGGGTTCTTCTACGACGAGCGCCGGGGCCGCCACGGGACCGGCGACGACAGGACCGGCGCCCGCGGTCGCCGCGGCCTCTGCGGTCCCCGCGCCGGCCATCGCCTCGCGGTAACGGGCCACCGTGCCCTCGGCCGCGCGGGCCCAGGTGAAGTGCCGCAGCACCCGCTCCCGGCCGGCCGCGCCGAGCCGCGCGCGCAGTTCGGGGTCGCCGAGCAGTCGGTTCAGTCCGGCGGCCAGCGCGCCCGCGTCGCCGGGCGGGACGGCCAGGCAGGTCTCACCGTCGCGGCCGGCCACCTCCGGGATCGCGCCGCCGGTCGTGGCGAGCAGCGGCGTGCCCGTGGCCATGGCCTCGGCGGCCGGGAGCGAGAAGCCCTCGTACAGCGACGGCACGCAGGCGACCTGGGCGGAGCGCACGAGGTCGACCAGTTCCGCGTCCGAGATGCCCTTGACGAACTCGACGGCGCCCTCGAGCCCGTAGCGCTCCACCGCGTCGGCGACGGGCCCCTTGGCGGGGCGCTTGCCGACCACGACGAGGTGGGCCTCGGGCTGCTCGACGCGGACCTTCGCCAGTGCCTCGACGAGGAAGACCAGGCCCTTGAGCGGCACGTCCGCACTGGACGTGGTCACGATCCGGCCCGGCACGACGGGCACCGAGGCGTCCGGCGAGAACAGGTCGGTGTCGGCGCCGATGTGGACGACGTGGATCCGGTCCTGCCGTACGCCCAGGTGGTCGACGATCTCGTCGCGGGAGGTGCCGGAGACGGTGAGCACGGAGGGCAGCCGGCGGGCCACCCGCTTCTGCATCCTGGTGAAGGCGTACCAGCGGCGCACCGAGGCGCGGCGCCGTCTGCTCCCGGCGGCGTCCAGCTCCAGCTGCCGGTCGACGGTGATGGGGTGGTGGATCGTGGTCACCAGGGGTGCGCCGAGGTCGCCGAGCAGGCCGTAGCCGAGCGTCTGGTTGTCGTGCACGACGTCGAAGTCGCCGCGCCGGTCCCGCAGATGGCGGCGGGCCCGCAGGGAGAAGGTCAGCGGTTCGGGGAAGCCGCCGGTCCACATCGTGCCGACCTCGAGCGCGTCGATCCAGTCGCGGTACTCGCCGCGGCCCGGGGTGCGGAAGGGGTCGGGCTGGCGGTAGAGGTCGAGGCTGGGCAGCTCGGTGAGGCTCAGTCCGTCGTGGCCCTCGTCGAGGACGGGGTAGGGCTGGGCGCCGATGACCTCGACCTGGTGCCCGAGGCGGACGAGTTCGCGGGAGAGGTGGCGTACGTAGACGCCCTGTCCGCCGCAGAACGGGTTCCCCTTGTAGGTGAGGAGTGCGATGCGGAGCGGTCGCATGCCGTCGGCGGCGGCGGAGGGACCCCGCGAGGGCCCGGCCTGACTGGCCTCAGCGGTCACCCTGGGCCCCCTTCTCCCTGCACGGTCCCGCGACTCTACGTCGGGACGTTAACCTGGAACAAGTTTCAGAGTTGATCGTTCCGCGGCTCCGAATCTACCGGCAGGTAGGGACGCCGGAAGCAGTGGATCAGGTGATTCACGCCACGACGGGACGCGTGCCATGCTGTCCGATCACCACCCCTCACCGACGGTCACGGAACGGGGCCCATGCCCACGGAAGCCCACACCGAGAAGGCGGCCGAGGCGGCGACGCCGCCCAAGCCGAACAAGGCCGGCAGGACCGCCAGGACCTCCAGGACCGACAAGTCCGGCGAGGCGGACAAGGCGGCGCTCATGGACGCCGGTGCCACCGGAGCCTCCCCCACCTCACCCCTGACCGAGCGGCAGGAGGCGCGCAGGCGCCGCATCCTGGACGCGAGCGCCCGGCTGGCCGGCCGGGGCGGCTTCGACGCGGTGCAGATGCGGGAGGTCGCGGAGTCCTCACAGGTGGCGCTGGGCACGCTGTACCGCTACTTCCCGTCCAAGATCCACCTGCTGGTGGCCACGATGCAGGACCAGCTGGAGCGCATGCACCGCACCCTGCGGAAGAAGCCCCCGGCGGGCGACACGGCCGCGGAACGGGTCACCGGGACCCTGATGCTGGCCTTCCGCGCGCTCCAGCGCGAGCCGCAGCTGGCCGACGCGATGGTGCGCGCGCTGACCTTCGCGGACCGCAGCGTGAGCCCGGAGGTCGACCAGGTCTCCCGCCGGACGACGATGATCATCCTGGACGCCATGGACCTCGGGGAGCCCACACCGGACCAGCTCGCCGCGGTCCGCGTCATCGAGCACACCTGGCACTCGGCCCTGATCACCTGGCTGTCGGGGCGCGCCTCGATCGCCCAGGTCAGGATCGACATCGAGACGGCGTGCCGACTGATCGACCGGACGGCACCGAAGGATGGAGCGCCGTGAAGTCGAAACGTTCGACGCCCTTCCGTCAGCCGCCGCGTGCCGCTCTCACTCCCCTGACCGGTCACCCTTCGGCCGTCCATGGACCGATTGCGCGTGAACGGTTGACCGACGGGGCGGGCCGGTCCATGGCGACGTGACCTCGGCCGCCTCGGTTCACGCCACTTCCGACCACTTTCTTACGTACGGGTAGAGTGACGGCGTCGTCATCACCCGTACGGGGGAAAGCCGGTGCAATTCCGGCGCTGACCCGCAACCGTGAGCCGTCCCCCGGGACGGCGAGCCGGAACGCCCCGGACGGTTCGTGACCGGCTCACGCGCCCGGCGGCCCGCCGGGGCGCGGCACCGTCGAGGTTTACGGAGCCGAGCCGCCGGGATGTCCCGTGCTGCCTGGCTCCCCAGTGGGAAAGAGGCATCCGCCGATCATGAACGTCCGTAGCAGCGCAGCGGTTCTGGCCGCCGTCGCCGTGATCGGTGCCGCCGTACCGGCCGCCGCCGACTCGTCCCCGTCCCCCTCACCGTCCCAACAGCCCCTGCCCGCCGCCCTGTACGGCGACGGCGATCCGCAGTACGACGGCGTGTGGCGGCAGTCGCTCGCCCTGCTCGCCCAGCACACGGTGGGCGTCGAGCCGCCGAAGTCGTCCGTCGACTGGCTGGCGGGGCAGCAGTGCGCCGACGGCTCGTTCGCCCCGTACCGTGCGGACACCGGCACGGCGTGCGACGCCACGACCATGGTCGACACCAACCAGACCGCCGCCGCCGTCCAGGCCCTCGCCGCCCTCGGCGGGCACGACGCCGTCGTCGGCAAGGCCGTCGACTGGCTGAAGTCCGTGCAGAACGAGGACGGCGGCTGGGGCTACATGGCGGGCGGGGACAGCGACGCCAACTCCACCTCCGTGGTCATCGGCGCGCTCGCCGCGACGGGCGAGAAGCCGGCCGAGGCGGTCAAGGACGGCAAGTCCCCCTACGACGCCCTGCTGAAGCTGGCGCTGCCGTGCGACGACGAGGGTGACGGCGCGGGCGCGTTCGCCTTCCAGCCGGGCAAGAAGGGCGAACTGGTCGCCAATACCGACGCCACGGCGGCGGGCGTGGCCGGCTCCCTCGGCGCGGGCCTGGTGGTCGAACCCGGCAAGGGCGAGTCGGCGGACGCCGGTTGCGAGAAGGCGGACACGCCCGAGCAGGCCGCCGCCAACGGCGCCGCCCACCTCGCCGGCGTACTCGCCGGGGACGACCACCTCGTCTCCGCCCTCCCCGGCTCCGAGGACCAGCCCGACTACGGCAACACCGCCGACGCGGTGGTCGCGCTCGCCGCGCAGGGCGCCACCGGGCAGGCCGCGAAGTCCGCGGCCTGGCTGGCGGAGAACGCCGCCGACTGGGCCGCCCAGAGCGGCCCCGCCGCCTACGCCCAGCTGATCTTCGCCGCCCACGCGACCGGCACCGACCCGCGCGCCTTCGGCGGCACCGACCTGGTGAAGCAGCTCTCGGCGACCGGGCCGGCCGCCGGGGAGTCCTCGCGGACGGCGAACGACGACAAGGCCGGACAGGACGAGAAGGCCGCGAAGGCCGCGTCGGACTCCGGGTCCGGCCTCCGGTGGACCCTCTCGATCGTCGGTGTCTGCCTCGTCGCCGCTGTCGGCGCCGTCTTCCTGCTGCGCGGCCGGAGCCGGAAGCAGCAGTCGTGATCCGCCGGGCCACCGTGCTGTTCCTGGCCGCGCTCCTGCCGCTGCTGGCGGGCGTGGGCCAGGCGCAGGCCGCCGGCTACCGGTACTGGTCGTTCTGGGACCTGGACGGCGACGCGTGGACGTACGCCACCCAGGGGCCCTCGACGGCCCGTCCCGCCGACGGCGACGTCCAGGGTTTCCGGTTCGCCGTCAGCGAGGACTCCGCCGACGCGACGCGGCCCCGGGGCGCCGCCGACTTCGCCGCGATCTGCGCGAAGACCCCGGCGAAGGACGGTGAGAAGCGGGTGGCCCTGGTCATCGACTTCGGTATCGCCGCCGACGCCCCGTCCGGCGAGACCCCGCCGGACGGCCGCACCGCCTGCGCCCGGGTCCCCTCGGACGCCACGACGGCCGAGGCCCTGGCCTCCGTCGCCAAGCCCCTGCGCTACGACAGCAACGCCCTGCTGTGCGCGATCGCGGGCTATCCGGAGAAGGGCTGCGGGGAGCAGGTGTCGGGCGGCAGCGCACCGGCGCCCGGGAAGCCCGAGAAGTCGGAGGGGGAGGACGGCGCGAAGTCCTCGGCGCCGACGGCGTCTTCGTCCTCCTCGGAGGGCGACGGCGGCCCCTCGCTCGGTCTGGTCGCCGGGATCGCCGTGGTGGCGTTGCTGGGGGCGGCGGCGGTCTGGCAGGTACGCCGTCGTGGCTAGCGGCGCCCGACCACGGGGGCGCACCGGCACCGGCACCGGACGTCCGGTGCCGCCGGGCGCCCCCGCCTCGCGCCGCCGGCAGGGCAGTGCCCTGCATCCCGGTGCCTGGTGGCTGTGGGCCCTGGCCCTCGGTGTCGCCGCCACCCGTACCACCAACCCGCTGCTGCTCGCCCTCCTCGTGACCGTCTCCGCGTACGTCGTGGCCACCCGCCGCCCGAACGCGCCCTGGGCCCGCTCCTACGGCGCGTTCGTCAAGCTGGCGCTCCTCGTGCTCGCCGTCCGCCTGCTCTTCGCGATCGTCCTCGGCTCCCCCGTACCCGGCACGCGTGTGCTGGTCGATCTGCCCGAGGTCCCGCTCCCCGACTGGGCGCAGGGCATCCGCCTGGGCGGCGAGGTCACGGCCGAGGCCCTCACGTTCGCCCTGTACGACGGCCTGAAACTGGCCACGCTGCTCATCTGCGTCGGTGCCGCGAACGCCCTCGCCAACCCCTCCCGTCTGCTGAAGTCCCTGCCCGGCGCCCTGTACGAGATGGGGGTGGCCGTCGTCGTGGCGCTGACGTTCGCGCCGAACCTGATCGCGGACGTCCAGCGGCTGCGCGCCGCCCGCCGGCTGCGGGGCCGTCCCGACCGGGGTGTCCGGGGGCTGCTGCAGGTCGGACTGCCGGTCCTGGAGGGCGCGTTGGAGCGTTCGGTCGCGCTCGCCGCCGCGATGGACGCCCGCGGTTACGGCCGCAGCGCGCAGGTCCCGGCCGGGATCCGCCGCACCACCGCCGCCCTCACCCTCGGCGGGCTGCTCGGCGTCTGCGCCGGAACGTACGGACTGCTCACCGCCGAGGGCGCCGTCCACGGCCTGCCCGTGCTCCTGGCCGGTCTCGCCGCCGCGCTCGCGGGCCTGTGGCTGGGCGGCCGGCGTTCCCTGCGCACCCGTTACCGCCCGGACCGCTGGGACGCCCGCGCCTGGCTGGTCACCGGCTCCGGCGCGGCGGTCGCGGCGCTGCTGGCGCTCGCCGCCGCGCGTGATCCGGCGGCCCTGCACCCCGGTGTGGTGCCGCTGGTCGCGCCCACGCTCCCCCTGTGGCCGGCGGCGGCCGTACTGATCGGCCTGCTCCCCGCCTTCGTCACACCCGCCCCCGAGGACACCGGCAAGGAGCCGTCGTGATCCGCTTCGAGAACGTCTCCGTGACGTACGACGGCCTGCCCGAACCCTCCGTGCGGGGCGTCGACTTCGAGGTGCCGGAGGGTGAACTCGTCCTGCTCGCCGGCCCGTCGGGGGTCGGCAAGTCCACCGTGCTGGGCGCGGTCAGCGGCCTCGTACCGCACTTCACCGGCGGCACTCTGCACGGCAGGGTCACGGTGGCCGGCCGCGACACCCGCACCCACAAGCCGCGCGAACTCGCCGACGTCGTGGGCACGGTGGGCCAGGACCCGCTGTCCCATTTCGTGACGGACGTCGTCGAGGACGAACTCGCCTACGGCATGGAGTCGTTGGGTCTGCCTCCGGAGGTGATGCGGCGCCGCGTCGAGGAGACCCTGGACCTGCTGGGCCTGGCCGGCCTGCGCGGGCGTCCCCTCTCGACGCTCTCCGGCGGCCAGCAGCAGCGGGTCGCCATCGGCTCGGTGCTCACCCCGCACCCGCGGGTGCTGGTCCTGGACGAACCGACGTCCGCGCTGGACCCCGCGGCGGCCGAGGAGGTCCTCGCGGTCCTCCAGCGCCTGGTCCACGACCTCGGCACCACCGTCCTCATGGCCGAGCACCGGCTGGAACGCGTCATCCAGTACGCCGACCGGGTGGCGCTGCTGCCGGGGCGGGGCGAGCCCCCACTGCTCGGCACACCGGCGGAGGTGATGGCCGTCTCCCCGGTGTTCCCGCCGGTGGTGGCGCTGGGCCGGCTCGCGGAGTGGTCCCCGCTGCCGCTGACCGTGCGGGACGCGCGCCGTCGGGCGGCCGGGCTGCGGGAGCGGCTGGCCGGGGCCGCGGCGCAGCAGGAGCCCGCACGGAAGGCTCCGGCTCCCGTGCCCTCCGGCCGGCGCCTGTTCACACGCACCAGGGCCGACGCCTCGGCGCCCGCCCCCGTGGCGGAAGCCCGCTCCCTCGCCGTCCGCCGCGGCCGTGTCCAGGCCCTGCGCCACATCGACCTGACGGTCGCCCCCGGCGAGACGGTCGCCCTGATGGGCCGCAACGGCGCCGGGAAGTCGACGCTGCTCGGCGCGCTGGTCGGTCTGGTCGAACCCTCCGCCGGCTCGGTCCGCACCGGTGACGCCGTGCCCCACCGCCTCCGCCCCCGCGACCTGGTCCGCCGGGTGGGGCTCGTCCCGCAGGAGCCGCGCGACCTGCTGTACGCGGACACGGTCGGCGCGGAGTGCGCCGCCGCGGACCGGGACGCGGAGGCGGAGGCGGGCACCTGCCGCGCCCTGCTGTCGGAGCTGCTCCCCGGGGTCGCGGACGACACGCACCCCCGTGACCTGTCCGAGGGCCAGCGCCTCACCCTCGCCCTGGCCGTCGTCCTCACCGCCCGCCCGCCCCTGCTCCTGCTCGACGAGCCGACCCGCGGCCTGGACTACGCGGCGAAGGCCCGCCTGGTCGCCGTGCTGCGGGGGCTGGCCGCCGAGGGCCACGCCATCGTCCTGGCCACGCACGACGTGGAACTGGCGGCGGAACTCGCCCACCGGGTGGTCCTGCTCGCCGAGGGCGAGGTCATCGCCGACGGGCCGGCGGCCGAGGTGGTCGTCGCGTCCCCGTCCTTCGCCCCCCAGGTGGCGAAGATCCTGGCCCCGCAGCAGTGGCTCACGGTCTCCCAGGTACGGGCGGCCCTGTCATGACCCCCGCACGCACCCCGACCACCGGCACCGTCACCGGCGCGCAGCGCCAGGTGCGGGCCGTCCGCTTGGGACCGCGGTCGCTGCTGGCGCTGGCCCTGGTGAGCGCGGTGGGCGTGGCCGCCTTCGGCTGGCCCTTCCTGGCCCCGCCCGCCTCCACCCTCAACGCCCACGCGCAGGACGCGCCGTGGCTCTTCGCGGGGCTGCTGGTGCTGCTGGTCGCGGTGGTGGCGGCGACGATCTCGGAGTCGGGCCTCGGCCCGAAGGCGGTCGCGATGCTGGGCGTCCTGGCGGCGACGGGCGCGGCCCTGCGCCCCATCGGCGCGGGGACGGCCGGTCTGGAACCCATGTTCTTCCTGATGGTGCTGAGCGGCCGGGTCCTCGGCCCCGGCTTCGGCTTCGTGCTCGGCTCGGTGACGATGTTCGCGTCCGCGCTGCTCACGGGCGGGGTCGGCCCGTGGCTCCCGTTCCAGATGCTGGCGATGGGCTGGTTCACGATGGGCGCGGGCCTGCTCCCGGGCCCGGACCGCCTCCGGGGCCGCGCGGAGCTGTGGATGCTCGCCGCCTACGGCTTTCTGGCGGCCTTCGCCTACGGCACGGTGATGAACATGGCGGGCTGGCCCTTCATGGCCGCCCTCGCCTCGAACATCTCCTTCGACCCGGACGCGTCGGTCCCCGCCAACCTGGCCCGCTTCGTGGCGTACTGCCTGGCCACGTCCCTCGGCTGGGACCTGGGCCGGGCCCTGCTCACCGTCGTCCTGGCCCTGACCCTGGGCGCCCCGGTCCTCCGCGCCCTGCGCCGCGCCACCCGCCGGGCCGCTTTCGAGACGCCGGTCACTTTCACGGGGCATCCCTGAGTAATCGCCCCGCACGCCCACGGTGACGACGACGGCCCGCCACGGTGAACCACCCCACATGGCCCGGATCACATACGAAGCGGCCTCGTAGCCCTCGGCCCGCCCCCGCCCCCCCTCCCCCACCCGCCCCGACCTGCGCGCACACCTGCGGACCACATTCCGGCAATGCACACGAAATGCGACCACGGCTAGTAAACACGGGCATTGCGTGACGAACCCTCGAGCTGTTTCTGTGGAGCAGTCGCCAGGCGCCGACGTGCCCCCACGGGCCGCGGCGCCGACGCATGCCTCACCCCGCACCCCCTGTGGTCCGGGACCGGGCCCACGGCGACCGCCCTGCACCCGAAGAAAGGCCCCACGTGTCCGCCGCTTCCATCCTCCGCGCCGTCGCCACTCCGAAGAAGGCCCTCGCCGGTGCCGCTCTCGCCGCCGCGGCCTGCGGCACGCTGATCGCCGCCACCCCCGCGCAGGCGGCCCCCACGGCCACGGGCTCGGCCCAGGCGACCGCGCAGCAGATCGTCGGCGACCCCGCGCAGTACCAGTGCTTCTCGAACATCGTCCAGCGCGAGAGCGGCTGGAACCACACCGCCACCAACGCCTCCAGCGGCGCCTACGGCCTGGTCCAGGCCCTGCCCGCCACCAAGATGGCCTCGGCCGGCTCCGACTGGAAGACCAACCCCGCCACCCAGATCCAGTGGGGCCTCAGCTACATGAACGAGCGCTACGGCAGCCCCTGCGCCGCCTGGGACTTCTGGCAGTCCAACAACTGGTACTGACCCACCCGGCACCAGCCCCCCCTGCACCACCCGCACCACCCCCGCATACCGAAGGCGGCGGCCCCCCGATCCCCGGGGCCGCCGCCTTCGCCGTGTTCACGCCGATACCTGACAGCGCCGGGAGAGTCGGCGTGCCGAGGACGAGATGGTGGAGGGCGGCCCGGCCGTCGGCCCGGTCAGGCGCGTTCCTTCTCCGGTCGCTCCGGGCTTTCCGACCGCTCCGGGCTCGCCGCCTGGTGCGGTACCGCCGGGGCGTCCTCGGGCCCGGGTGCCGGGGGCGTGGTCGTGCGGGCGCGGGGGCCCTGGAAGAGGTGGGTCAGGCCGAAGCCGGCGGCGACGACGAGCGCGCCGCCGGCCGCGTCCAGGATCCAGTGGTTACCGGTGGCGACGATCGCGGCGGCCGTGAACAGGGGGTGCAGCAGGCCGAGTGCCTTCATCCACGGCTTCGGGGCGATGAGCGCGATGACCACGCCGCACCACAGGGACCAGCCGAAGTGCAGGGACGGCATCGCCGCGTACTGGTTGGTGAGGGCGGTGAGGGTGCCGTAGTCCGGCTGGGAGAAGTCCTGGACGCCGTGCACGGTGTCGATGATCCCGAGGTTCGGCATCAGGCGCGGCGGGGCCAGCGGGTAGAGCCAGAAACCGAGCAGGGCCAGCAGGGTGGCGAAGCCCAGGCTCGCGCGGGCCCAGCGGTAGTCGACCGGGCGGCGCCAGTACAGCAGGCCGAGGACCGTGAGCGGGACGAGGAAGTGGAACGACGTGTAGTAGAAGTCGAAGAAGTGCCGCAGCCAGCCGATCTCCACGACGGCGTGGTTGACCGCGTGCTCGATGTCCAGGTGGAGCACGCGCTCCAGGTCGAGGATCTGCTGGGCGTGCTCCTCCGCGCGCTCCCTGCCGCCGGTCGCCGCGAGCCGCACCTTGGAGTAGGCGGCGTAGGTGACCCGGATCAGCAGCAGTTCCAGCAGCAGGTTGGGGCGGCTCAGGACCCGGCGCAGGAACGGCAGCAGCGGGACGTAGCGGCAGCGGGCCGGCACGGGCGGGGCGTACCGGGTCGGGACGGGTGAGTCGTAGTACGGCGAGGTGCGCGACAGGAACGGGATCACCGTGGCGGCGGCGAGCGCGGTGAGCAGCACCGCGTTGTCGCGGACGGGGTGGAGGACCGCCAGGTTCGGCAGGATCATCTGGGCGGGCAGCGTCATCACCAGGACGACGGCCACCGGCCACAGCAGCCGGTCGCCGGCGCGTCTGCCGACGGTGCCGACGAGGGCGAGCAGCACCCACAGCAGCTGGTGCTGCCACGCGGTCGGGGAGACGACGATGGCGGCGCAGCCGGTGATCGCGACCGCGAGCAGCAACTGGCCGTCGTGGGCGTAGCGGACGGCGCGGCGCAGGCCGAGCGCCGCGACGGCCGCGCCGAGCAGCAGGAAGAGCCCGATCTCGAGGGGGCCTTCGAGGCCGAGGCGGAGCAGGGCGCCGTGCAGGGACTGGTTGGCGAGGTCGTCGGCCCGGCCGCCGAGGCCCACCCCCGCCATGTGGTGCACCCAGTAGGTGTACGCGTCCTGCGGCATCGCGGCCCAGGCGAGCGCGGTGCCCGCGGCGAAGGCGACGCCGGAGGCCGCGGCGGCCCGGCGGCGGCCGGTGAACCACAGCAGCGGGGCGAAGAGCAGCAGGGTGGGCTGGAGGGCGGCGGCGACACCGATCAGCGCCCCGCCGGTCCGCTGTCCGTGGGCGACGAAGCAGCCGAGCAGGACGAGCAGGACGGGGATGACGCTGGTCTGGCCGAGCCACAGCGTGTTGCGCACGGGCAGCGACAGCATGAGCAGGCTGACCGCGACCGGTGCGGCCAGCAGGGCCGTGCGCCGGCCGACCGGGTGGGGCAGGGCACGGACGGCGACCAGACCGAGGGCGACGACCAGCAGCAGTGTGCCGAAGGTCCAGCCCCAGCCCAGGGCCTGCTCGGCGGATCTGCTGAGCGGTTTGAGGACGAGCCCGCCGAAGGGGGTGCCGGTGAAGCGGGTCGACTCGTAGAGCGAGCCGCTGACCCGCAGCACCCCGTCGTGCCCGAACCAGGTCTCGAGGTCCATGAGCCGCTCCCCGCGCGGGGTGGTCAGGACGGCGGTGACCTGTCGTACGGCCAGGACGGCGGCGAGCAGCCACAGTCCGAGGCGCACCGTGTGCAGACGTGTCCGGGCACCGTCGACGGTCGTGGCTCCGAACGTCTCCGCCGGTCGCCCCCTGTGTTCCGCGTTCGCCACGCCTCGTCGGCCTCCCGCCCCATTGGTCCCGCACGTCCCGCGCGTGGGGGTACCTCCGCAAACCTTATGAGGCTCGCGCCGCCCCCGGAAGGAGACGCAGGCAACCCCCGCTTCACCTGATGTCCGTCCTGCTTTGGTCCCGCCTTCGGTCAGGCTTCGGTCCGGAAGGCGATGGACGGCCGGGGGCCGGGTTGCCCGCAGGGACGCGAGAGGGGTCACATGGGAGGGTCGGTGGCGTCGGCCTCACCGGCCGGACGGAGAAACCAGATAAGCCAGATAAGCCGGAGAAACCAGAGAAAGAGGAGAGGTACAGGGGAATGGGCGAATCGCAGCTCTGGCACGCGGTGGACGACTACTTCGCCGCCCGTCTCGCACCCGACGACGAGGCTCTGGCGGCCGCCCTGCGGGACAGCGAGGCCGCAGGGCTCCCGCCCATCGCCGTCGCCCCCAACCAGGGCAAGCTGCTCCAGCTCCTCGCCCGGACGCAGGGTGCCCGGTACATCCTGGAGATCGGCACCCTCGGCGGCTACAGCACCATCTGGCTGGCCCGCGCCCTCCCGGCCGACGGGCGGCTGATCACGCTGGAGTACGAGCCGCGCCACGCCGAGGTCGCCACCCGCAACATCGGCCGCGCGGGCCTGGACCGGCTCGTCGAGGTGCGGGTGGGCCCGGCGCTGGAGTCGCTGCCCCGGCTGGCCGACGAGAACCCTCCCCCGTTCGACCTGGTCTTCATCGACGCCGACAAGGTCAACAACCCGCACTACCTGGAGTGGGCCCTGAGGCTCACCCGCACGGGCAGCCTGATCGTCCTCGACAACGTCGTCCGGGGCGGCCGGGTGATCGACGCGGACAGCACCGCGCCGGACGTGCTGGGCACCCGCGCCGCCCTCGACCTGATCGCCGACCACCCGCGGCTGACCGGTACGGCGGTCCAGACGGTCGGCGGCAAGGGCTACGACGGCTTCGCGCTGGCGCGGGTGCTGGAGTGAGCCGGGTGATCCTCGCGGTGCCCGCCGGCCTCATACCTCGTGGTAGAAGCCCACGTTGACGCTGCGCGGGGCGGCGCGGTCCAGGATGACGACCTCGCCGTTGCCGCCCCGGGGCAGCGCGACGCTGCCGCCGTAGGCGACCGGGTGGACCTGTTCGCCGACGGTCAGCCGGACCTCGGAGGACGGCTCGGGCAGCGAGCCGCGCAGCCAGCTCAGATACCAGGTGCCGTCCTGGGCGCACTGGAACTCCAGATGGACCCTGGACACGAACAGCCAGTCGTCCGGCGTGGAGAGCCGGCACACCGACCTGTCCCGCCCCACCCGCAGCACGGCGCCCGGCTCGCTCGGCGCTTCGGCCATGAGCATGCCGGCCGTGGCCCCCGATTCCTCCGCGGACACGGCGGCCATGGTGAGTTCGAGCACGTGCGCTCCTCCTGAGACGTTCTGGCGGGCCGGGGGACCGCCCCTGCGGTGGCCACGACGGCCTGGCGCGGCGACCGGTACGACTCGCCCGCTGCCGCCGAATGATAAAACGCCCGGTTCCACCGCGTCTGCCCGGTGGGCACAATGGCCGTATGACCGAGCGAAAGCCGCCGGGCGTCGACTTCGAGTCCTGGGTGGACAAGCAGATCCGTGACGCCGAGGCGCGCGGCGAGTTCGAACGGCTGCCGGGGGCGGGCAAGCCGCTGCCCGCCGACATGGAGTCCCCGTACGACGAGTTGTGGTGGGTCAGGCGGAAGCTGGCCCGCGAGGGCCACTCCGTGCTGCCGCCGACGCTGGCCCTGCGCAAGGAGGCCGAGGACGCCCTGGCGGCGGCCTACGCGGCCCCTTCCGAACGGATCGTCCGGAAGATCATCACGGACGTCAACGCCAAGATCCGCGACATGATGTTCAAGCCCCCGCCCGGCCCCCCGCTGGGCAAGAAGCCGTACGACGTCGAGGACGTCGTACGGCAGTGGCGGGAGCGCCGGGCGGGGGCGGCGGGGGACGGGCAGCAGGGCCCGCCCGCCTGACAGCCCGCCGGTTGCCCGGATCCGGTCAGGTGCGCAGCAGCCGTTCCGCCAGCCCGCGGTAGTCCCGCAGGGCCAGACGCAACTGCTCGGTGTCGGCCGCGGTGCCGGTACCGGTCGTGGTGTCGGTCCCGGGGCCGGTCACCGCGGTGTCCGGGCCCTCGCCCCCGTCCGCGGTCCGCCAGGACCGGCGCAGGGTGCGGCGCCGGTCGGTCACCGCGTCGGTGAGGCGGGCGGCGAGTTCCTCCAGTACATGATCGGCCTGCTCCACGGAGTCCCGCGGGGCGTCCACGAACCCGGCCACGGCGTGCTGCAACTGCTCGGAGAGCGTGTGCCGGTGGTCGTCCGGGAGCAGACGGACGCCGTCCGCCTTCTCGGGGCCGGGGTCACCGCCGTGGCGGGCGCCCTCCTCGTCGACGTCACGGCGGGGGTCACCGTGCACGTCCCCGGGGAGGCCGTCGTGGGTCCCGGGAGCGGTCGTTCGGCTGGTCGGGTGGATGGTCGTGGTGGGGGGCGCCTCGCCCGTCGGTGTGTCGCCGGGGCGCCGGGTCGTGTCGGTCAACTCGCTCAGCTCTCCTTCGTCTGTCGCCGGTGGAGCAACGACGGCATGTGGGGGGAGCGGCCGTGTGCGGCCGTCTCCTCACGGGTGCCGTGCGGGCCGGTGCGATGGTCTCCGCCGTCGTGGCGGGACGGGCGCACCAGCTCGTCGAAGAGGGCGCGCGCCTCGACCATCGCCTCGCGCATCTCCTCGGTGCCCGCGCCGCCTCCGTGCGTGCCGTGGGTGCCGTTCGGGCCGTGTGTGCCGTCGACACGGATCCGCGCCACCCGGTGCACCCGCCGGTAGCCGTCGACGTGCCGGGCGTGGTGCACGGACAGCGCGGCGAGCTGCTCCTCGTACTGCCCGCCGCCGGGGAAGCCCCGGGCGGCGGCGAGCTCGGCGAGCAGCCGGTCCGCCTCGGCGACCGCCTCCCTCGGCGAGTCGACGAACCGCTCCTGCGCGGCCGTCCAGCCCGCCTCGTACCTCTCCCGTTCGGCGTGCTCCAGCGGTCGTGTCCGCAGGTCGCCGTGGAGCTGTACGCGCTGGGCCAGTTCACGTTCGGCGGCCTCGGCGTCACCGTCGTGCCGGGCGACGGCCCGGTCGTACTCGGGTCCGAAGCGCCGCTTCAGGTGCGCGCCGCGGTGCGGACCGCGGGCGCGCAGGTACAGTACGGCCGCCGCGACGACAACGACCGCCACGATCACGATCAAAGCGATGATCAGGCCAGTGGACATGGATGCCTTCCGGTGTGTCGGCCAACCGGCACTCCTCGCGCGCCGGTTCGCCGAACGGGTAGCCGAAAGACCGGACCGTAAACAGGAGTTGTGCGTCCGGCCGCGGAGGGACGCACAATGCGGTCATGACGTGGACCATCCGCCCCGAACACCCCGGCTCCCCCGTCGCCGCCGCGCTCTGGCGGGCGTACTACACCGAGGTCAGCGACCGCTGGTATCTGCTGCACGAGGGGCGCCGGACCGACCCGGCGGAGCTGGAGCGCGAGGTCGCCGCCCAGTCGGGCGCCGACCTCGTGCCGCCGCGGGGGCGTCTGCTGGTCGCGCGGTACGCGGGCGAGCCGGCGGGCAGCGCGGGGGTCCGGCTGCTGGACGCCGCGACCGCCGAACTCACCCGGGTCTTCGTCCACGAGGCGATGCGCGGCAGGGGCGGTGCGGCGCTGCTGGTGGGCGCCGCCGAGGAAGCGGCCCGCGCGTCGGGAGCCACCCGGCTGATCCTCGACACGCGCTCGGACCTCGTGGAGGCCCGGGCCCTGTACGCCCGGCTCGGTTTCACCGAGACCGAGCCGCACAACGCGGGGCCGTACGCCGAGCGCTGGTTCGCCAAGCACCTCGCTTGAGCCACCCGCCCGAACCGTCCGCCTGCCCTCGCCTGCACCCGCCCAGACCGTCCGTCTGCCCCCGTCCGGACCACCCGGCTCAACCGACGGGTGCCTCCGGCCGCTCGCCGTGCGGGCCTTCCGGGCTGTCGTCGTGCGGGTTTCCGGCTCTCGAGCCGCCCAGTTCCTCCGTCAGCTCGTGCGCCAGCCGCACCAGGTCGGTCGGCCGGTCCGGCCCCCACCGGTCGCCGAGCAGTTCGGCCAGGAACTCCTCCTGCGCCCGCGCCAGCCGCTCCACGACCGCGCACCCGTCGTCGGTCAGGACGAGGTCGGGGCCCTCGCGTGCGACGAGGTGTCGCGCCTCGGCCTGGCGGGCGGCCTCCAGGACGACGGCGGGCGGGAGGGTGCTGCGTTCGGCGAGCAGAGCGGCTTCCACCGGGCCGCCCTCCTTGATCCCCAGCAGCAGCCAGCTCGTCGCGGGCAGCAGGTCGCAGCCCGCGCGGACGGTGGTCGTCCGGTAGATCTCGCGCCGTCCCTCGTGGGTGCCGAGCAGGGACAGCGCGCGGCCCGCCTCGTCGGGGGCCGGCCGCTCCGCCGACCGGCCGGCCGGCGCCCCGGTGCCGTCGGGCGCGGGGGCCGAGGTACGCAGCTTGTCCTCCTTGAACAGCCAGGCGAGTGCGAAGCCGAGGAGGGCGAGGGGAACGGCGTACAGGAAGACGTCCGTGATGGCGGCGGCGTACGCGTGGACGGCCTCGGGGCGCAGGGCGGTCGGCAGGTCCGCCATGCCGCGCGGGTCGGCCTGCAGCGCGTCGACGGAGACGCCGGGCGGGAGCCGCTCGCCGCGGAAGGCGTCGGTGAGCCGGTCCTCGAGGCCGCTCGCGAAGATCGTGCCGTAGACGGCGACGCCGAAGGAGGCGCCGATGGAGCGGAAGAAGGTCGAGCCGGAGGTGGCGACGCCCAGGTCCTGGTAGGAGACGGCGTTCTGCACGATCAGCACCAGGACCTGCATGACCAGCCCGAGGCCGAGGCCGAAGACGAGGAAGAAGGTGCTCATCACGGCGGTGGAGCTGTGCTCGTCGAGCTGGTGGAGCAGCAGCAGGCCGACGGTGGTGACGGCGGTGCCCGCGATGGGGAACACCTTCCAGCGGCCGGTGCGGCTGACGATCTGTCCGGAGACGGTCGAGGCCGACAGCGTGCCGAACACCATCGGCAGCATGTACACGCCGGACATGGTCGGGCTCACCCCGTGGACCATCTGGAGGAACGCCGGCAGATAGGTCAGCGCGCCAAACATGGCGAAGCCGATGATGAAGCTGATCACGACGGAGAGCGCGAAGGTGCGGATCCGGAACAGTTTCAGCGGCAGTACGGGTTCGGCCGCCCGCCGTTCCACCGCGACGAAGACGACGGCGAGGACGACGCCCAGCACCGCGAGGCCGACGGTCTGCGGCGAGTCCCAGCCCCAGGTGGTGCCGCCGAGGGAGGCGACCAGGACGAGGCAGGTCGCGACGGAGGCGATGAGGAAGGTGCCGAGGTAGTCGATGACGTGCCGGGTGGATCTGCGCGGGATGTGCAGCACCGTCGCGATCACGGCGAGCGCGACGACTCCGAGGGGCAGGTTGACGTAGAACACCCAGCGCCAGCTGAGATGTTCGGTGAACAGTCCGCCGAGGAGCGGCCCGAGGACGCTCGTCGTGCCGAAGACCGCGCCGAACATGCCCTGGTACTTGCCGCGTTCACGGGGCGGGACGAGGTCGCCGACGATCGCCATGGACAGCACGACCAGTCCGCCGCCGCCCAGCCCCTGGAGCGCGCGGAAGGCGATCAGCTGGGACATGTCCTGCGCCGCGCCGCACAGCGCGGAGCCCAGCAGGAAGATGAGGATGGCGAGTTGGAACAGCCGCTTGCGGCCGTACTGGTCGCCGAGCTTGCCCCACAGCGGGGTGGCCGCGGTCGAGGCCAGCAGATACGCGGTGACCACCCAGGACAGGTGCTCCAGACCGCCCAGTTCGCTGACGATGGTGGGCAGCGCGGTGGCCACGATGGTCTGGTCGAGGGCGGCGAGGAGCAGACCGAGCAGCAGGGCGCTGATCGAGACGACGAGGTTCTTGGGCGCCTGCTCCGGGGGGCCCGCGGCGGCGGGCGGCCCTGCGGCGGCGGGCGGCGGTCCGGAACCGGCACCGGGTGAGGGCCTCGTGCTGCCCGCCCGCTCCGTCCTGCCGTGCGCGTCCCCGGCCATGGCGACCTCCACAGGTTCTGGTTTCCGGGTCCATCGTGATCGGTATGACCGTTTTTCTCCTGTCGAACAGCCCGTCGAGCCGCCTGCCGAGACCTCCGGAAGGCCGCATTCCGGGGGCTTGTGCATCGGGGTGTGGAGGAGATCTGCATAATCTCTGGAGATCACGAGGGGAGGGCCTACGCGTGGATCATCCGACGGGAACCCCGTGCCCGCAGTGCGGTGCGCCCAGGAACAGGGACAACACTCCGTCCTGCGCCTGCGGTCCGCGCGCGTCCGACGCCCTCCGGGACGCCCGTACGGCTCAGGCGGCAGCGGTGGAGGACTTCCATCCGCTCCGCATACGCCCATACGTGGAGTTCGACGAGGAAACACCGGCGACCGCGCCGCACGCCGCACCGGGGCACGACGCCGCACCCGAACCCGACGCCGTACCCGAGCACCGCCCCGAACCCGGGCACACCCCCGAGCCGGAAGCCGGGCAAGGGGCCGCGCGCCCCGCCCCGGCCGAGGACCGACCGGTCGCGCCGCCGGCCGCCGACGCGACCATGCAACTGCGCGCCCTCCCGCCGGACGCGGCCTCCGCGTCCCCCTCCGCCACGCCCGCGCCCGCCCCCGGTGCCACACCGCTCGCCGCGCCGCTCGCGCCGCCCACGACCGAGCCGAGCGCCACCGACCTCCACCTGTTCGAGGCCACCCGCCCGATCCGGAGGGTGCCCGCCGCCGCGGGACCGGCCACAGGCCCGGGCCCGGACGCCGGGGGACCCGCTCCCCGGGGCCGCCGTCGCCGTACCGCACTGCTCGCCGCCGGGGCCGTCGTGGCGGTGGCGGGGGCCGCCGGGTGGGCGAGCGGGCTGTTCGCGTACGAGGCGCCGTCCCGGGACGGCGCGCTGCCGGACGACGTGCGGGTGAGCGTGCCGGACGCCCCGTCGGCCTCGCCCTCGGCCTCGGCCGCACCGTCCGAGGGCACGGACCCGGCGGCCTCACCGTCACTCCTGGCCTCGGCCTCGGCCTCGCCGTCCGAGAGCGCGAGCTCGTCGGCGTCGGCGTCGCCGTCGGACTCGGCGTCGGAGGCCGGCGCTTCGGCGACCCCGTCGGACACGGCGGAGCCGTCGTCGGCCGCGCCGACCACCGCCCCGGCCGACACCCTCGAGGAGGCGACGGACGAGGCGGAGCCCGAAGTCCCCGGTGCCGTGCTGCGCCGCGGCGACCGCGGGCCGGAGGTGGTCGAACTCCAGCAGCGCCTGCGCCAGTTGCGCCTGTACAACAGCGAGGTGCACGGCCGGTTCAACCGCCGGGTGGAGGACGCCCTGCGCACCTATCAGTGGTCCCGGGGCATCAGGGGCGACGAACTGGGCGTGTACGGACCGGAGACCCGGAGCCGGCTGGAGTCGGAGACCCGGGAGCCGTAGACCGGCGGGCCGGGCGCGAACGTCACGCGCCCGCGCCTCCGGCTCCGCCTCCCCCCGCCTCCACCTCAGGCCCCGGTGACGTGCAGCAGCATCGTCCCGTCCGCCTCGCGCTCGACCCGCACCCGGGTCAGGTCCCGTACCGCCACGTCCGGGTCGTGGAATCCGGCGCGGGGGCCGATCCCGACGACCCGCATCCCGGCCGCGCGCCCCGCGGCGACACCCGCCCCGGAGTCCTCGAAGACCACGCAGTCGGCGGGGTCGACGCCCAGTTCCGCCGCGCCCTTGAGGAAGCCCTCGGGGTCGGGCTTGCTCGCTCCGACGGACTCGGCGGTCACCCGCACCTCGGGCAGTGCCAGCCCGGCGGCGGCCATCCGGGCCGTGGAGAGGCCGACGTCGGCCGAGGTCACCAGCGCGTGCGGCAGGCCGTCGAGCGAGGCGAGGAAGTCACGGGCGCCCGGTATCGCGACGACGCCCTCGGTGTCCGAGGTCTCCTCGGCGAGCATGCGCGCGTTCTCGGCGTGGTTCTGCGCCATCGGCCTGTTCGGCAGCAGCAGCGCCATCGAGGCGTAGCCCTGCCGCCCGTGCACGACCTTCATGACCTCGTCCCCGTCGAGCCCGTGCCGCTCGGCCCAGCGCCGCCAGACGCGCTCGACCGAGGCGTCCGAGTTGACGAGGGTGCCGTCCATGTCCAGCAGGAGGGCGCGGGCGGGGAGTACGGCGGTGGCCGTCATCGGCAGCTCCAAAGCACGGGGGGTGGGGCCCAACCCGGGTGCGGGCCGGGAGGGGGCCCGGAAGAGACAAGGCGGCCCCGCCCGCCGGTCAGGGAGAACGGGCGGGAGCCACTTTGTTCACCCACGGTACAAAACCCGCCCGGCATTCCGCCAGTCCCTCCGCCAACCGTTCACCGTTCGTTGGCCCCGCCGTCGCTCCCGCACCCCTTCGCGGGGCCCGGGTGCCCGGCTCCCGGCACCCGGGCCACTCCCGGACCGGTCAGCCGGCGACCGCCTCCCACAGGCTCCACACCCCGAGCCCCAGCATCAGCAGCGCCGCGATCCGCGTGATCAGCTTCAGCGGCACCCGCTTCATCAGGGCCTTCCCGCCGACGATGCCCAGCCCGGCCACCGTCCACAGCGCGAGCACCGCGCCCAGGCCGACGGAGAGCGGGTCGTCGTACCGGGCGGCCAGGTTGGCCGTCATGATCTGGGTGAGATCGCCGAACTCGGCGACCAGGATGAGCATGAAGCCCGCTCCGGACACCTTCCAGAAGGACTGGTTCTCCGGATTGCGGATCTCCTCCTCGCCGTCGTCCTTCCTGAACAGCAGCACCGCGGCACCGCCCAGGAAGAGCACACCGGTGATCGCGCTCACGAGCTGCTGCGGCAGCAGGGTGAGCACGCTGCCCGCCGCCACCGCGAGCGCGACGTGCACCGCGAAGGCGGCGGCGACACCGGCGAAGACGTAGGAGGCCCGGTAACGGGTGCCGAGGACGAGGCCGGCGAGCGCGGTCTTGTCCGGCAGCTCGGCCAGGAAGACGACGCCGAACACGACGGCCGTCACGGTCAGGTTGATCAACGGTTCCTCGATCGGTCGGGGCTGCCCCACCGAGAGTGCTGTACGTTCGCGGACACCTCGGCGCGGCAGCACACGGGGTACCCGCACCGAAGGGCACGGGTGGTGCACTGCTTGCCGAAGGTCTCGCCGGCCGGCCCCTGCGGGACCTGCCTCCGGGCGCCGGCTCAGACGGGCTGAGCAGTATGTCGACGGTCCGGCGAAGGGCTACTCCCCCTCTGCGCCGTCCATGGTACGCGAGGCGCCGCGGCCCGTCTGTGCGCCCGGACACATCACACCCGCACCACATCCGCACCGCCCCGACCCTGGACATGTCATGGGCGCGTCATTAACTTCTCACCCGACCCACCCCTCCGCGTAAGACAGCGAGCCGAGCATTCCCTTGCTCGCACTTCAACGGACCCGCCCCACAAGGGAGTTCGCACATGACGAAGTTCTACGCGCGTCGACGGCTGAGCATAGCCGCGGCGCTCACCGGGCTCATCGCCTCCGCCGGAATGCTCAACGCGACGAGCGCCTCCGCCGCACTCCCCACCCCGGTCAGCGCCTCCACCGCCCGTACCTACCTCGCCTCGCTGCCCGTCGCCACCGAGGTCCGCACCGGCTACAACCGCGACCTCTTCCCCCACTGGATCACCGTCAGTGGCACCTGCAACACCCGCGAGACGATCCTCAAGCGCGACGGCACGAACGTCGTCACCGACTCCTCCTGCGCGTCCACCAGCGGCAGTTGGTACTCCCCGTACGACGGCGCCACCTGGACCGCCGCCTCCGACGTCGACATCGACCACGTCGTCCCGCTCGCCGAGGCGTGGGACTCCGGCGCCCGGAACTGGACCACCGCCCAGCGCCAGGCCTTCGCCAACGACCGGACCCGTCCGCAGCTGCTCGCGGTCACGGACAACGTCAACCAGTCCAAGGGCGACAAGGACCCCGCGGAGTGGATGCCGTCCCGCACCGCCTACCGCTGCACCTACGTGCGCGCCTGGGTGCAGGTGAAGTACTACTACAACCTGTCGGTCGACTCGACCGAGAAGTCCGCCCTCCAGGGGTACCTCGCGAGCTGCTGAGTACCGGGTTCTCCCCGCCGGCCTCCGTCGCTGCGTACCGTACGGGGCGACGGAGGAAGGTGACGCCATGACCGCACTGCGCCTCGGGCCGCTGCTGAGGTACGTCGACGGTTCGTCCGCGACCGTCTGGGTCGAGACGAGCCGGCCGGGCACCGCCGAGGTGCGCTGCGCGGACGGGTCCGGCGGGACGGCCCGCACCTTCCAGGTCGCGGGCCACCACTACGCGCTGGTCGAGGTGACCGGCCTGACCCCGGGCGCGGCGACGCCGTACAAGGTGTTCCTCGACGGCAAACGGGTGTGGCCGCTGCCCGAGGAGGAACCCTTCCGGTCCCTCCCGCCCTCCGTCATCGCCACCCCCGCTCCCGCCACCGACCCCGCCACCGGCCCCGGCCTGCGCGTCGCCTTCGGCTCCTGCCACTGGGCGGCCCCGCCGAGCGGCGAGCACGACCCCGTCGGCCCCGACGCGCTGCACGCCCTGGCCACCCGCATCGCGGCCGACCCGGACGGGGAGCGGCCCGACGTACTGCTCCTCCTGGGCGACCAGGTGTACGCCGACGAGACCTCCGCGGCGACCCGCGCGTACCTCGCCGCCCGCCGCGGTCTCGAGGACCCCCCGGGCGCCGAGGTGGCGGACTACGAGGAGTACACCCACCTCTACGACGAGTCCTGGCTCGACCCCCCGGTGCGCTGGCTGCTGTCCACCGTCCCCACCTGCATGATCTTCGACGACCACGACGTCGTCGACGACTGGAACACCTCCGCCTCCTGGGTCGCCGACATGCGCGCCACCTCCTGGTGGGGGGAGCGGGTGCGCAGCGGCCTGATGTCGTACTGGGTGTACCAGCACCTGGGCAACCTCTCCCCGCGTGAGCTGGCGGCGGACCCCCTGTACGCGTCCGTCCGGGAGAACCCCGACGGTACGGAGGCGCTGCGGGCCTTCGCCGCCGAGGCCGAGGCGGACGCGGCCTCCACCCGCTGGAGCTACCGGCGCGACTTCGGCCGGGTGCGGCTGCTGATGGTGGACAGCAGGGCGGCCCGCGTCCTGACGGAGGGCGAGCGTTCGATGCTCGACCCGGGCGAGGCGGCGTGGCTGCGCGACCAGATGCGGGACGGGCGCGGTGCGTACGACCACCTCCTCATCGGCACCTCCCTGCCCTGGCTGCTGCCGCACCTGGTGCACGACGTCGAGGCGTGGAGTTCCCTGCTGTGCCGGGGCGACAAGGGCCCCCGGTGGGCGCGGTTCGGGGAGCGGCTGCGGCGCGCGGCGGACCTGGAGCACTGGGCGGCGTTCCCGGAGTCCTTCGGGGAGCTGGCGGAGCTGATCGCCGAGGCCGGTACGGGGCCGGACGCCCCGGCGACGGTGTCCGTGCTCTCCGGCGACGTGCACCACGCGTACACGGCCGAGCCGAGCTGGCCGGGACGGGAGCCGGACGCCCGGGTGACCCAGCTGACCTGCTCCCCCGTGCACAACTCCATTCCCCTGTCGATCCGGTGGGGTTTCCGCTTCGGCTGGAGCACCGCCGCCCGCACCCTGGGCCGCGCCTTCGCCCGGCACGGGGGAGCCGGGAAGCCGCCGGTCGCGTGGCGCAGGACGGGCGGGCCGTGGTTCGGCAACCAGCTCATGACGCTGACGCTGCGGGGGCGTTCGGCGGTGCTGCGACTGGACCAGGCACGCGCGGAGAAGCCGCGGGAGACAAGGCCGGAGACCGGAAGCGGACGGCGGACGGGGGCGCGGCTGAGGACGGTGGCGGAGGTCCTGCTGAGCAATTAGCGGGGGGTGCCCCTGCGTTCGGTAGGCCCGGACGCCTCGACAGCGCCCAGCCGTACGTTCTCGGCCTGCTCCGGATCATGGTCGGGCCGCTGTTCGCCTGCCATGGCGCCGCCGAACTCGGCGCCCGCGTCGCCGCGTTCATCTCGTCCGGCGCCTTCGGCCTGGACCGGCTGTCCACCCGGCGCACCCGTGCTCGCGCCGCGCAGCCGGAGCCGCAACCGCAACCACAACCGACGGAGCCGACCCCGGTCGCCGCCTGACGGACCGGCAGTCCGGGACGCGAACTCCGGGCACCGGGCACACGAACATCCCGTGACCTTTCCGTCACATCCCCGGCGTAGGCTCGTAGGCTGTCAAGGCCACCCCTGCCGCTCCCCCCGCGACAACGCGGCACGGTCTGGCCCGCGGGGGAGCCATGGGGAGTTCGGGTGGAGAGTTTCGGGGCGCTGGTCGGCAGTCCATGGGTCTATGCGGTGGTGGCCCTCTCGGTCCTGCTCGACGTGTTCCTGCCGGTGCTGCCGAGCGGGGTCCTGGTGATCGCGGCGGCCACCGCCGCCGCCGCGGGCACCGCGACCGACGTGCCCGACATCCTGGCGCTGACCCTCTGCGCCGCCACCGCCTCCGTCCTGGGCGACCTGGTCGCCTGGCGTCTCGCCTGGCGCGGCGGCGCCCGTCTGGACCGGGCGATCGCCCGGTCGCGCCGGCTGACCGGCGCGCAGGAACGTCTCGGCTCGGCGCTGGCCCGAGGCGGTGGCGGCCTGGTCGTCCTCGCCCGCTTCGCCCCGGCGGGCCGCTCGCTGGTCTCGCTCGGGGCGGGCGCCGCCCGCCGCCGGGCCCGCGACTTCCTGCCCTGGTCGGCGCTGGCGGGCCTGTCCTGGGCCGCCTACAGCGTGGCCCTCGGCTACTTCGGCGCCCACTGGCTGGGCGCGTCCTGGCTCGCCACCGCGGTATCGGTCGGCGCGCTGTTCGCGGCGGGCGCGGGAGCGACCTACCTGGTGCGCCGGCACCCGGTACCGGTGGAGGTCTCGTAGCGACGGCGCGGCCGGGGCGTCGCGGTGGGCCGGGACCGCCCGCTCACCCCGCCTCTCGCGCCGCGCCCGCGCCGCGCACCTCCAGGCCGTCCAGCAGTTCGGCCGTGGCCTCGGCGATCGCGTCCACGGCCCGGTCGAAGACCTCGCGGTTGTGGGCGGCCGGCGCCCGGAAGCCGGACACCTTCCGCACGTACTGCAGGGCGGCGGCCCGGATCTCGTCCTCGGTGGCCTCCTCGGGCAGGGCGGGCGGACGCAGGGTCTTGATACTCCGGCACATGCCCCCAGTCTGACCCCGCCGGGCCCCTGTGGGCCACGAGGGTGAACCACCGGGGAGCCCTCGGGTGACCTGCTCCCCCGAAATCGAACAGGCGTATGATCGGGGGGTGGCCGCGACCTATGACCTTCCGAGTGATCTCCTCGCCGGGCAGGAGGAGTTGCGTCAGGTCCAGGCCGAGCTGTCGGCCCTGTTGAAGCGGCTTCCCTGGTCGGTGGAGCCCGTCGACGGGTTCAGCGACGACGCCGGCCGGCGCCAGGTCGAGCGCCCTGCCTCGCCCGGCTGGACCGAGGACGAACAGGCCGAGGTGGAGAAGCTGCGGCGCCGGGAGCACGAGCTGGTGGTGTTCGTCAGCGCTCATCGCTGCCGGGCGAAGCTCACCGGCGCCGACCGGGTGCACGCCCGCTCCCGGCTGAAGCACGCCCACGCGAACCCGCCCAAGGGCACGGAGCGGTCCCCGTGAGGGCGCCGCCGTCCACAGCGAGAAGGGCCTCCGGAACGTCTCCGGAGGCCCTTGATCGTCACACGGTGGGCGCGGACGGTTTCGAACCGCCGACATCCTGCTTGTAAGGCAGGCGCTCTACCCCTGAGCTACGCACCCGGGACCCGGACACACCGACCAGGCCGAATCGACAGCCTACATGGCCCGGGGCGCGGTCCGGCACACCCCTGTCCCGAGGGCTGTCCGGCACCCTGCCACCGGGGTTTCCCCAGGGTGATCCCTGGATTCCCGGGTGGGGGAAACCCCACCGCGGATCCGGTGGTGGCCCGGATCCCCCGGCGGGTCCCGTGTCCGTACGGTCGACATGCGCCGGAGATCGAGCGCCGCCGTCCGTCCCAGGGGGAGACCGTCATGACCCGCACCACCTGCACGCCCCGCAGCACCGGAACCAACGGTACGGGCGGCACCGCCCGTACCGCCGGCGCCGGCCCCTCCCGTGGCGGGCTCGGGCGCGCGGTCGCTCTCGGCGGGGCCGCCGTGGTGCTCGTCGCGGGGCTGAGCGCCTGCGGGGCGGCGGCCGCGGAGGACACGGACCCCGAGCACCGGTCCTTCGACCTGCCGGGCAGCACCCTCACCGTCGACTCCCGCGACTCCGCGCTCGAGGTCGTGGCCGCGGAAGGGAATCCGTCCGGCAGGATCCAGGTCACCCGGTGGTTCCAGGGCACCGTCGCCCTCGGCTCGGACCCGAAGGTCACCTGGTCGATGGAGGGTGACCAGCTGACCCTGCGCACGCAGTGTTCCGGCATCGTCGCCGTCTGCTCCGCCAAGCACCGCGTCGAGGTGCCCCGCGGGGTCGCCGTGAAGGTCGTGGAGGGCGACGGCAGCGTGCGGGCCCGGGGTTTCCGCGACGCGCTGAGCATCCGTACCACGGACGGGTCCGTGCACGTCACCGACACCACCGGACCCCTGGACCTGCGGACCGGCGACGGGTCGCTGCGGGCCGAGGCCGACTCGCGCACCGTGCGCGCCCGGACCGGTGACGGCTCGCTGCACCTGACGCTGGGCGCCGTCCCCGACCTGGTGGAGTCCCGCAGCGGCGACGGTTCCACCACCGTCGAACTGCCCCGGGCCGCCTACCGGGTGACGGCCACCACCGGTGACGGCGCCGAGCACGTGTCGGTGCCCCGTGACGACACCAGCCCCCATGGGGTGGACGTCCGCACCGGCGACGGAAGTCTCACGGTCCGTACGACGAACTGACCGACCCGTGTGTTCGTCTTCCACCGGTGGGACAATGGCACCGGCAGGGCGAACGACAGTACGGGAGAGGGATGTGACGGCGATACCAGAGCAGCCGTACTCGCCGTCGGGACCACGCGTGCACCGCACGCGTGGTGTTCTGTCTCCTCCCTCGTGGCCACGCCGTCGCACGGTGCGCCTGCGCCGGGCGGCCGGTCCGCTCCGGGACACGCTCGCCCTGATGGCCCTGCCGCTGGTGGCGGCGCCGGTGCTGGCCGCAGCGTTCGCCGGTGGCGGCACCCGGCGCTGGTTCGGCGGGCGGGCCGAGAACCAGCGGGCCGAGGCGCAGACCGCCAAGGACGCGGCGGCCGCCGCGTTCTACGAGCTCGACACCGCCCAGCGGGACCTGCGGATCTCCATCGAGACGATCACCGCCGTCGACAGTTCCCCCGCCGCCCGCCGGGTCGTCGCCGACTTCGAGGCGCTCGGCCGCCGTATCGACGAGGCCAGCCACCAGTACATCGAGGCCATCGACGCCCATGACCTGGACCGCGACGACCTGGAGGCCTCGGTCGCCTCCCGGGCCCGCACCGAGCTGACCGCCGCCAAGGGCGAGCTCGACCGGGTCAAGCGGGAACTGGACCGCTTCACCGACGGCCTGGGTCCCCTCCTCGGCAAGGCCGAGACCCAGCTGGCCCGGCTCGCGCCCGCCGTGGAGCGTGCCCGGCAGGCCCTGCTCGCCGCGTCGAACGCGTTGGACACCGCCCGCGGGTCGGGGCTGCGGGCCGACGACCTCGCCGCCCGGCTCGCCATGCTCTCCCCGGAGCTGACCAAGCTGAACCAGGGCGCCGGGCAGCACGGTGTGCCGCAGACCCTGGAGCGGGCCGAGCAGGTCACCCGTCAGGCCGAGGCCGTCCGCGCGGAGGCCGACCGGCTGCCGGAGCGGGCCGCCGAGACCGACCGCCGACTGGTCTCCCTGCGGACCCGCGCCCAGGCCCTCACCACCCGGTCCACGCAGGTGGAACCGGTCCTCAGCGAACTGCGCCGCCGCTTCACCGCCGCCTGCTGGCAGGACCTGCAGCACGTCCCCGAGGTGGCCGCGGAGAACGTGCGCCAGGCCGAGAGCAGGCTCGCCGAGGCGAGAACCGCGCGCGAGGAACAGCGCTGGGCGGACGCGACCGCCCTGCTGTCGACCGTACGGGCGCTGTTGAACACGACCGACGAGGCGGTGTCCGCCGCCGGTGACCGGCTGCGCCGGCTGAACGCCGTGCAGAAGGACCCCGAGCAGGAGATCGAACGCACCCGCTTCGCCATCCGGGACGCCCAGCGCCTGGCCATGGCCGGCCGCCACACCCCGGACCCGCGCCACGCCCACCCGCTGGACGCCGCCGTGGCCCGCCTGGACCGGGCCGTCGACGCCCTGGAGGGCCGTCACCCCGACTACTGGCACTTCCTGACGGAGACGGAGGCGGTCCGCGAGTCGGTGGCACAGGTGGTGGCCCTGATCCGCGAGGACCGCGGCGGCTCCGCCGGCTGACCGGCACGGCTCCCCCGCACACCGCTCTCCCCCGCCACGAACAGGGAAGTGCCGGTTAACCTGTGCGCATGCCTCGTTATGAGTACCGCTGCCGGACCTGCGGCGACACCTTCGAACTGAGCCGTCCCATGGCGGAGTCCGCCGCCCCGGCCGACTGTCCGTCGGGACACGACGACACGGTGAAGCTCCTGTCCACGGTCGCCGTGGGCGGTGCCGCCTCCGCCCCGGCCGCCGCACCCCGTGCGAGCGGGGGTGGCGGGGGCGGCTGCTGCGGCGGGGGCTGCTGCGGCTGACGGCCCCGGCCGCTCAGCACTCCCCGGTGACCGGTCACCGGTCACCGACCGGCAAGGATCCCGGTGATCACCGGCAGGGGCCCCTGCCGGTGCCGTCAGCGTGACGTGCGGGCCGTGTGCAGGAACTCCCGCAGGATGCGTTCGCCGGCCAGCACCCCGCGCTCGGGCAGTGCCGTGGTCCCGGGGGCCGTCCAGCCGGCGTCGGCCAGTTCGCCGTGGCCGGGGCGCCAGCCCCGGTCGGCGGCGAGCAGCAGGTCGGCGTCGAGGAGGGAGTCGCCGGCCGCGAGGGTGAGGTCGGCGCCGGTGCGGCGGGCGACCTCACGCATGGCCGCGCTCTTGGTGAGCGGCTTCGGTACGGCGTAGATCTTGCGGCCCTGCAGGGAGACCGTCCAGCCCCGGTGCTCCGCCCACACGGCGAGTTCCTTCACCCACTCCTCGTCCAGCAGCCGACGCTCGACGACGAGGTAGGCGAAGAGGTCCTCGGCGACCCGGTGCTTGAGGGTCCAGGCCGGTTCGGCGGTCCGCAGCAGATGGTCCTGCACCTCGGAGAGCGGGGCGCACTCGGCGGCGAGGCGCGCGGTCACCCGGGCCTGCCAGTCGGGGTCGGACACGCCGTCGACCAGGAGATGGCCGCCGTTGGCACAGATGGCGTAGGCCGGCGGGGGGCCGGGCAGGCTGATGCGCCCGTACTGCTCGCGGGTGCGGGTGGTCGTCGGTACGAACACCGCGCTGTCACCCAGTTCGGCGAGCAGTCCGGCCGCCGTCTCCGTCATGAAGGACAGCGGGCGGCTCTCGTAGACCTCCACGCACAGCAGGCGGGGCGCCTCGGCGTCGGGCACGGCCAGGGCGAGCGCGCCGGCGGAGTAGATGAGCGTGCGGTCGAGGTCACTGGCGACGAGGACGGTCATCAGCGGGTCACCGCCCTGCCGTCGGCGCCGGTCGCGCCGCGCGTGTACCGGGGGTGGATCAACCCGACGCAGGTGTACGGGAGTCCGTCGACCTCCTCGACGGGGACGCCCCGCTGTTCGGCCAGCAGCCGGACGTGGTCGAGGTCGCTGCCCGCCCCGGCCCGCGCCAGTATCTTCCAGGGCACCCGGCGCAGCAGCACCCGGGTGGTCTCGCCGACGCCGGGCTTGACGAGGTTCACGTCGTGGATGCCGTACTCCTCACTGATGCGTTCGACGGCGGCCCAGCCCTCCCAGGTGGGGGTGCGGTCGGTGGCGAGCAGTTCCTTGGCCTGGGCGCAGGCTGCGTCCGTGACCTCGGGGAAGCGGGCGGCGACGGCGTCCAGGAAGGCCACCGAGGCGTCCGCGTCGGCGAGTTCGCGGTAGAACTTGGCACCGTGGAAGTCGTCCGGGCCGACCAGGTCGGCCCGCAGCACGGTGCGTGAGACGAGGCCGGAGACGGTCGAGTTGAGGCAGGCGGAGGGGATCAGGTAGTCCTCGCGGGTGCCGTAGGTCCGTACGCAGGAGCCGGGATCGGCCAGCACCGCGATCTCCGGGTCGAAGCCGGTGACGCCGTGGGACTTCTCGAACTCCTCGACGGCCTGGGCGAGTTCACGGGTGATGGCACCCTTGCCGGTCCAGCCGTCGACGAAGACGACGTCCCGGGGGTCGTGATGCTCGGCCAGCCAGCGCAGCGCGTTGGCGTCGATGCCGCGGCCGCGGACGATGGAGACGGCGTAGTGCGGGAGGTCGAGCTGGTGCCGGTGCCGGGCCCAGCGGCGCATCAGGATGCCGACGGGGGTGCCGGCGCGGGCCAGGGAGACCAGGACCGGGCGCGGTGACCTCTCCGCGAGGACGGTCTCGGTGACCACGCCGACCGCGTGGGCGAGGCGGGCCGCCGAGGTCTCGAGGGCCGCGTGGAAGAGCTGCTGGTACTGCTCGCTCGGCTGGTACTCGACGGGCAGCGACTCGGCGTAGTGCGCGCCGCCGCTCTGGATGGCCTCCTCGCGCTCCTCGGTCGGCGCCTCCAGGGTGACGTCCGAGAGGTCCTGGAGCAGCCAGCCGACCTCCTCGGGCGCGTACGAGGAGAAGGCGGGGCCGCGGAGGGGCTCGGGCAGCATGGAGGCGGGCCTTTCGAGGGCGTCGGGTCCGGCGGGTCCGGCGGGTACGTCGGGTCCGGCAGGTCCGTAGGAGGGCGCGGGGACGTACGACGGTATGACCGCGAGGAGGACCTGCGGGGTGTGCGCGGCGAGCTCGGCCAGCAGACCGCCGGGCGCGTGCAGCGCGGGGGTGTCGGCGGCCGAGTCGACGACCGCGACCACGGCGTCGAAGCCGGCGCCCGCGACGTTGTAGGCGTAGCGCTCGCCGGGACCGTCGGCGGGGTCGTCGTGGGCGGGGAAGACCAGCCGGGTGCGTATCGCGTAGCCGGGGTCGTCGACGGCGAGGACGGGTGAGCGGGTGGTGGTCGAGAAGCGCGCCTCGACGCCCCTCTGCTCCAGCGCGTGGGCGAGGCGGAGCGGGGCGTACATCAGCTCCTCGAAGCCGAGGACGAGCACGCGGTGCGCGCCGTCGGGGAGTGCCGCTGCGAGGCGGGCCGCCATGTCGGGCAGTGCGCTCTCCAGGCGGGCGCGGTGCGCGGGGGTGAAGCCGTGGCGTCCGCCGTCGGGAAGGCCACAAGGCCAGCCCAGATCCACCCGTGTGAGCTTGCCGTCCGGGTGCGGGCCGTCTCGGGTCGATCGCGCCCGCGCGGCGGTGGCCGCAGATTCGGCTGCGTCCCGCGCCCCCAGGGGGTGGTTCCCGCCGTCGGCCGCACGGCCGAGGGCACCGGCGTCCCCCGTGGCACCCTCGTACCGCGCGACCAGCTCCTGTCCCTTCTCCAGGACGCCCTCCGGCAGCCGCACCGTGCCCGCCACGGTCGTCACCAGGTCGATGCGCGCCCCGATCTCGCGGGCGAACTCGTCCAGCCGCCCGGCGTCGGCGGGCGAGCGCATGTCGACCAGGGCGACCACGACGTACCGCGTCCGCGGATACCGCGCCTGCAGATCGCGCACGGTGTTCAGCACCGTGTTGCCCGTGGAGAACTCGTCGTCGACCAGGACCAGCGGCCCGTCCCCGGCCAGCAGCCCGGGGTCCTCGGGGAGCAGCAGGTGCGAGGTCGCGTGGGAGTGGGACTCCTCGAAACCGCCCGCCGTGGCCACCCCGGGGACCGGGCGGCGCGTGGAGTGCAGGCAGGGGGCGCCGCCCAGGCCGTCGGCGACCGAGTGGCCGAGGCCGGTCGCGGTCTCCGCGTACCCGAGGACCACGGCCCGGTGGGCCTGTTCGCCCAGCAGTTCGCGGACCCGGCGGCCGAGGGCGACACCGTGACCGTAGACGACCGACGGCGGGCTGGGTACGTGCTTGCCGAGGACGTTGGACACCAGCAGGTGGGCCCGTTTGGGGTTGCGGCGCAGGGCCAGGCCCAGCAGTCCGGTCAGCCGGTCGTCGCCGGCCAGTTCGACGCCGAGCCGCTCCGCGACCCAGCTCCCGGACCAGACGCTCCCACCGGTCGCGCCCTCGCCGGTCGGTGCCCCGTCGCGCGCCTCACGGCGCACTGCCTCGTTCACTGACTTCTCACTGCCTTCTCCATGAGGTCTCTTGCCGTCGCTCCGGTACGTCACTCCGCCAGGCCGGCCGCGAGCAGTTCCACGAACCCGATGTCCTCGTTGGCGACGCCGAAGACCTCGGCGCGCAGCAGGGTCCGCTCGGCCCAGGCGCGGTGCGGCTTCACCTCGTTCATCTTGTTCGTGTACGCCGACCTCAGGACGCCCCCGCCGTCGCGTTCCGGCCGGAGGATGTCCTGCGCGTCGCTGTACTCCTCGTGACTGACGACGGACAGCGCGTGCACGGGCAGCACGTGCGAGGGGTGGATGCAGGTCTTGCCCTGCAGTCCGTTGGCCCGGTCCAGGGAGATCTCCCTCAGCAGGCCGTCCATGGCGTGCTCGATCAGTGTCGCGCGCAGTTCCACGGCCTGTACCTCCAGGAAGGGGCTCTGCCGCAGTTGTGGCTTGAACATGCGTTCCTGGACCCGGAAGTACTCCCAGACCGGTCCCGTCACGGTGAATCCGGTGCCGTCGGCACGGGCCAGCATGTTCACCACGTCGGCGATCACGGAGGCGACGATCTGGATGTCGTAGGCGGTCATGTCGGGGCCGCGGCGCAGCCCGTACGGGGAGCAGAAGTCGGTCACGCCGAGGCGCAGGGCGAGGACCCGGTCACGGTACTTGTCGACCGCGCGGAGGATGCCTTCGAGGGTCTCCACGCGTGTCTCGCGGTAGAGCAGCTCCGGCGACTCCAGTACCGGCATGGCGAAGAGGCGGTGACCGCTCTCGGCCTCGGCGAGGGCGAGGGCCTCCAGGAAGGGCACGCCGCGTTCCTCGGTGAACTTCGGCAGGACGAATCCGGACAGCAACGGGAGGGCGGGGCCGAGACGCCGGACGAGGTCCGGTATCTGGTCGGGGGTCCGGACCCGGACGAACAGCAGCGGCAGATCGGCCTCCGGCCGGGCGGCCAGGTCGGCGAACTGGCGGACGAGGTTCGCCTCGCCGGCGATCACGTCCTCGTCGCCGATGGAGTCCTCCAGGCACAGCACCATCGAGACCACGCCGCGCCCTGCCTGCTTGACCACGTCGTCGGCGAGCCGGGGGCGGGTGGCGGGGCTGTACAGCGTGGCGCCGAGGGCCGTGGAGAGCAGACGGGCCGGTGACTCCTGTGTGAACACGCCCGGCTCCCGGTGGAAGAGACGTTTCCGCACCGCCGGGGCGATCTGTCCGAAGTGATGCATTGAACTCCCCCGTGGCCGTTGGGCATGCTGTGGAATGTCGGAAGGTGGCCGGTAATAGTACGTACGGAACGATGTCGGCGGTTCCCGCCCGGTGTGAACTCCGGGGGTCCCGACGGTGTCGTTCCCCTACCGTCTCGATACCCCCGCATTGTCGTGGTCAGGACGGAGAGGGCAGGATGACCGCATGACGCACGCCATGCTGAAGGGGTCGAACGTCCCGCTCCAAGCCACCACGGTACGCGCCGTCCTGCGCTGGTCCCCGGGGCAGGGTGTGCCGGACGTGGACGCGTCCGCGCTGCTCCTGGGGCTCGACGACCGGGTGCGCTCGGACGAGGACTTCGTCTTCTACAACCAGCCCCGGCACCCGTCCGGCACGGTGTGGCGGCTCGGCAAGAAGCGGGTCGCCGAGGAGCTGACCGACACGATCCAGACAGACCTCGACGGGGTCGAGGACGGCGTGGGGCGGATCCTGCTGGTGGCGTCGGCGGACGGCGTCACCTTCGACCGGGTGCACACGCTGCGCATCCTGCTGTTCGACGCGCAGGCGCCCGACGCGGAGCCGCTGGCGTACTTCGACGTCAAGCCGGAGACGGGCCAGGAGACGGCGCTGATCTGCGGTGAGCTGTACCGGCGCGGGGAGGGCTGGAAGTTCCGGGCGCTCGGCGAGGGCTACTCGAACGGACTGAAGGGCCTGGCGACGGACTTCGGCATCTCGGTGGACGAGTCGGAGGCGGCGCAGGACCCCTCGGCCCCCGACCCCGGCCGGCCGGACACGTCCGCCTCGACCGGGGCCCCGGTCCCTCCCGAGGAGCTGACCCAGCCGCAGGCCCCGTCCGCGGCGGACCTGTCCGGGCCCATGCCGCCCGAGCAGCCGGCGGGGGTGCCGGCCCAGCCCGCGTACGGGTATCCGCCGCAGCAGCCCCCGGCCGCGCAGCCGGCGTACGGCTACCCGCAGACGACCGGGCGGCCCGCCTACGGCTACCCGCAGACATCGCCCGCGGCGGCCGCGGTGGGGGCGCCGTCCGGCTACGGCTACCCGCCCCCCGCGCCCGGCGCCCCCGACCCCGACTTCCGCCTGCCCCCGCAGGGACCTCAGTTCATCGGGCGGTAGAGCCCGGTCCGGAGGGGCCCCGGCACGACCGGGGCCCTGGCGCAACCGGGTCCCTAACGGTCCACCTTCGACTTGAAGCCGCGGCCCCACTGCAGGCCCCACCCGTACAGCCGGTCGAGCTCCGCCTGGAAGCCGTAGACGAACTTCACCTCGCGGTGGACCACGATCTCGCCCTTGACGTTCTCGATCATCACCACCGCGCAGGAGCGGGCCTGCGGATGGCGTTCGTCCAGGCCTATCTCGATCCGCGGGCCATTGCTCGGGAACAGGGTGACGATGGCGTGCGTGCGGTCGAAGGCGGGCGTCTGGTCGTAGATGTACGCGAAGACCAGCAGGCGCTTGATGTGCTCACGCTGGTCCAGGTTGACGTAGATCGTCTCACCGGACGCCGAGCCGAACCGGTCGTCGCCGCTGAGCTTGACGTACGGCGGCGCGTTGACGTCGCCGAGGAGGCCGCCGAGCGGCTGGACCACGCCCTTGGTGCCGTCCTGGAGTTCGTACAGGCAGCCCAGGTCCAGGTCGACGTTGACCATGCTCTGGCTGTGGGCGACGACCTCCGGGGGCTTGAGCGCCTTGAGCGGGTGCCGCAGCAGGCTCTCCCGCTGGAAGCCGCCCAGGTCGGAGGTCCGCATCCGCCAGCTCAGGTTGATCCGCAGATGGCCGTTGGCCGCGCCCTGTTTGGTCAGGGACACCTGCGCGTACCGTTTGGTCAGCTCGATGGCGTTGGTGGCCGCGTTGCCCGAGTCGAAGGCCGTCTCTTTCCCGCGCCACAGTCCGTCCAGAAAGCCCATTCCCGCCCCAAGTCCGCTCGTGGAACCCCGCCGGCCCCGCTGCCGTGCCGTCCCGCCGTCCCGTTGTCCCGCCGTTCCGCCGCCCCCGCAACGGCCGACGGGGCGGCCCCGAGGAGTGGTTCCTCGACGGCCGCCCCGAACAGAGCGTTCCTCACGCGGAGGGCTGTCACACCCCGGACGAGACCTCGGTCTTCTCCGGGGTTCCCCCGGCCGCCGCGATCGCCTTGTTGCGGCGCACGGAGGACCAGAAGGAGGCACCGATCAGGACGACGCCGATCAGGCCGGTGATGATCTCGTTGATCTCGTACTGGATCGTGATGAGCAGCAGGGCGGCGAGCGCGCCGATGGCGTAGTGCGCGCCGTGCTCCAGGTAGACGTACTCGTCGAGGGTGCCCTGGCGGACCAGGTAGACCGTCAGCGAACGGACGTACATGGCGCCGATGCCCAGGCCCAGGGCCATCAGCACGATGTCGTTGGTGATGGCAAAGGCGCCGATCACACCGTCGAAGGAGAAGGAGGCGTCCAGGACCTCGAGGTAGAGGAACATGAAGAACGCGGCCTTGCCGGCCATCGCGACCGCCGTGCGGGGCTTTCCGGCGCGCGCGGCCTTCTCCTCCTCCTCGTGCTCGCGTTCCTCGTCCTCTTCGAGCTTGTCCTCGAAGTAGCCGGAGAGTCCGCCCACGATCATGTAGGTGATCAGACCCCCGATGCCGGCGAGGAGGACGGTCTCCGCCTTGTCGACGTGGAGGCCGCCGTGCTGGTGGGCGTTGGCCCCGACGGTCATGGAGGCGATCAGCAGGACGATCAGCGCGACGCAGACCGACAGCATGTCGACCTTGCCGAGCTTGGAGAGCGGGCGCTCGATCCAGGTCAGCCACTTGATCTCCCGCTCCTCGAACACGAAGTCCAGGAAGATCATCAGCAGGAACATGCCACCGAACGCGGCGATCGACGGGTGGGCGTCGGTGACGAGTTGCTGGTACTGGTCCTTGTCGTCGAAGGCGAGCTTGACCGCTTCGATCGGACCGAGCTGGGCACTGAGGGCGACGATCACGACGGGGAAGACCAGCCGCATACCGAAGACGGCGATCAGGATGCCGATCGTGAGGAAGATCTTCTGCCAGAAGGCATTCATCTTCTTCAGGATCCCGGCGTTGACCACCGCGTTGTCGAAGGACAGCGAGATCTCGAGGATCGACAGGATCGCCACGATGCCAAAGGCGGTCCACCCCCCGAAAAGGATCGCTGCGACCAGGCCGAGCGCGGTGACCGCGAACGACCAGCCGAAGGTTTTCAGAACCACTGGCTACCCCATCATGTGTTGGGGGCTCCACCGGACGATCTTCCGGAGGAGACTCTCCCCGCTGCCGAAGGCGGCTTTACGAAACATTGACTCCGAAGTCTAGAGCGATGCCCCGCAGCCCAGACGCGTACCCCTGCCCCACCGCCCTGAACTTCCACTCGCCCTGATAGCGGTAGAGCTCGCCGAAGATCATCGCGGTTTCGGTAGAAGCGTCCTCCGACAGGTCGTACCGGGCCAGTTCCTGGCCGTCCGCCTGGTTGACGACACGGATGAAGGCGTTGCTGACCTGGCCGAATGCCTGGCCGCGGTCGTCGGCCAGATGGATGGAGACCGGAAAAACGATCTTGTCGCACCGGGCCGGCACCTGGGAGAGGTCGACCAGCAGGGACTCGTCGTCGCCGTCGCCCTCACCGGTGAGGTTGTCACCGGTGTGCTGCACCGAGCCGTCCGGGCTCGTGAGCTGGTTGTAGAAGACGAACCACTCGTCCCCCATGACCCGGCCGTCGCTGCACACCAGCGCGCTGGCGTCGAGGTCGAAGGGTGCTCCGGTGGTGGAGCGTGCGTCCCAGCCGAGCCCGATCATCACCTGCGTGAGGTTCGGTGCGGCCTTGGACAGGGAGACGTTGCCCCCCTTGGCAAGCGTGACACCCATGATGCTGATCCTCCCCGGGTCGTGTTCTCAGGTGGTCCTGCGCGTCCGGCGCCACACGTGAACCGTGTGGCGCCGGACAGAACGGCCGTACGAGGCGGCCGGGCCCGGGCGGCGCCCGGGACGTGACCGTCTCAGACGTTCACCCCGAAGTCCTGCGCGATGCCGCGCAGGCCGGAGGCGTAGCCCTGGCCGATGGCGCGGAACTTCCACTCGGCGCCGTTGCGGTACAGCTCGCCGAAGACCATGGCGGTCTCCGTGGAGGCGTCCTCCGACAGGTCGTAGCGGGCGATCTCGGCGCCGCCGGCCTGGTTGATGACGCGGATGAACGCGTTGCGCACCTGGCCGAAGGACTGCTGGCGGTTCTCGGCGTCGTAGATCGAGACCGGGAAGACGATCTTCTCGATCTCCGCCGGGACACCGGCGAGGTTGACCTTGATCTGCTCGTCGTCGCCCTCGCCCTCACCGGTGAGGTTGTCACCGGTGTGCTCGACCGAGCCGTCCGGGCTCTTGAGGTTGTTGAAGAAGACGAAGTTGGCGTCGTTGGTGACCTTGCCGGTGTTGTTCACCAGCAGCGCGCTGGCGTCCAGGTCGAAGTCGGTGCCGGTCGTGGTGCGGACGTCCCACCCCAGTCCGACGATGACCGCGGTCAGGCCCGGCGCCTCCTTGGTCAGCGATACGTTGCCGCCCTTGCTGAGGCTGACTCCCACGAGTCCTCCCTTGATGTCCGGGGGCGGGAAGCCCCGTCGTGCGTTGGATGTCCGATCAACGTGTCGATCCTAGTGATGGGTTCCCGGCCGCCGCAGGCCGCGGGGCGGGGAATCACCGGGTGTCGGACGTGCTCACAGCGCGTCGAGCGCTCCGACGTACTCGTTCAGGTCACGTGCGTCGGGCAGCGCGTTGACGACCGTCCAGCGCACGACGCCCTCCCGGTCGATGACGAAGGTCCCCCGCACGGCGCAGCCCTTGCCCTCGTCGAAGACGCCGTACGCGCGGGAGACCTCGCCGTGCGGCCAGAAGTCCGACAGCAGGGGGTACTCCAGGCTCTCCTGCTCGGCGAAGACGCGCAGGGTGTGGATGGAGTCGTTGGAGACGGCGAGCAGCGCGGTGTCGCGGTCGGTGAGGAGCGGCAGGCTGTCGCGCAGTGCGCGCAGTTCCCCGGTGCACACGCCGGTGAAGGCGAAGGGGTAGAAGACGAGCACCACGTTCCGCTGTCCGAGGTGGTCGGACAGCCGTACGGGCGCGCCGTGGTTGTCCTTGAGCTCGAAGTCGGGGGCCTTGTCGCCGACCTGGATCGCCATCGCCTCGTTCGTCCCTTCGGGGGTGCTGTTCCCGGTTCGTTCCCGGGGACCACCCTACGCACGGGGTACGACAGTGGGCCGGACGGGCCGATCCGGTCGGCCCGTCCGGGTTCGAACGGGGTGCGACCCCGGCGGCGGGAGTGCCGCCGCCGGAGCCGCCTCCGCCATGGTTACCTCCTGGACTTGGCGGCCTTCGGCGTGGCCAGCCTGCTGCCGCTCCAGTCCTTGCCCACGCTGACGCTCTTGGCCGCCGTCAGGCCGGCCGTGGTGGCGGCCTCCGAGACGTCACTCGGCTCGACGTAGCCCGAACGGCCTGTCTTCGGCGTGAGGAGCAGGATGGCACCGCCCTCTTCGATGTACGTGCCGGCGTCCACCAGCGCGTCCGTCAGGTCGCCGTCGTCGTCGCGGAACCACAGCACAACGGCGTCAGCCACGTCGTCGTAGTCCTCGTCGACCAGGTCGTTCTCGATGACGCCCTCGATGGCCTCGCGGAGCTCCTGGTCGACGTCGTCGTCGTAGCCGATCTCCTGGACCACCTGCCCGGGCTGGAACCCCAGCCTGGCGGCAGGGTTCGTCCGCTCCTCCGCGTGGTCCGCGGTCGCGCTCACGGTTTGCCTCCTGATCATGGTTTGGGAATCTCGTCAATTGTCACAGTCGCGCGCGGGCGCGCGGCTGTGGCCGTAGTCCACACGGGCGGGGCGGTTCGCGCAAGTACCCGGCCGCAGGGACCGTCGAAACGGTGACGATCCTGGCCGGGTCACCGCAACTCCAGGCACATCATCCTGGCCCACAGTGATACACACCACACCTTTGTGCCCTCTATGGGCGTTTGGGAACCGTATACGGGTACGAGACTCGCACGAGTCCGTGGCCCGTCCCGTATGCCACCGTACCGGTGACGGGGTCGGGTTACCTATCGGTAGAGATGACGTGTGCGGCCCCCGGGTGGACGATGGGGAGCGCGCAGACGGCTAAATCAGTGAAGCAGTGGCCCTCTCACGGCCCTCTGACAGGTAAGGAACAGCGTGGCTTCCGCATCCGATCGCAGCCCGATCATCATTGGTGGCCTTCCGAGTCAGGTTCCTGACTTCGACCCCGAGGAAACACAGGAGTGGCTCGACTCCCTCGACGCCGCGGTCGACGAGCGCGGCCGGGAGCGGGCCCGCTATCTGATGCTGCGGCTGATCGAGCGCGCCCGCGAGCGCCGCGTGGCCGTGCCCGAGATGCGCAGCACGGACTACGTCAACACGATCCCCACCCGCGCGGAGCCGTTCTTCCCGGGCAACGAGGAGATCGAGCGCAAGATCCTCAACGCGACCCGGTGGAACGCCGCGGTGATGGTCTCGCGCGCGCAGCGGCCCGGGATCGGCGTCGGCGGCCACATCGCCACGTTCGCGTCCTCGGCGTCGCTGTACGACGTGGGCTTCAACCACTTCTTCCGCGGGAAGGACGCGGGCGACGGCGGTGACCAGGTCTTCTTCCAGGGCCACGCCTCACCGGGCATCTACGCGCGCGCGTACCTGCTGGACCGGCTCTCCGAGCGGCAGCTGGACGGCTTCCGGCAGGAGAAGTCGAAGGCGCCCGAGGCGCTGTCGTCGTACCCGCACCCGCGGTCGATGCCGGACTTCTGGGAGTTCCCGACGGTCTCGATGGGCCTCGGCCCGATCGGCGCGATCTACCAGGCCCGGATGAACCGCTACATGCAGGCGCGCGGCATCACCGACACCTCGAAGTCGCACGTGTGGGCGTTCCTCGGCGACGGCGAGATGGACGAGCCCGAGTCGCTGGGCCAGCTGTCCATCGCCGCCCGCGAGAACCTGGACAACCTGACCTTCGTCGTCAACTGCAACCTGCAGCGCCTCGACGGGCCGGTGCGCGGGAACGGCAAGATCATCCAGGAGCTGGAGTCCATCTTCCGGGGCGCCGGCTGGAACGTGATCAAGCTCGTCTGGGACCACACCTGGGACCCGCTGCTCGCCCAGGACCGGGACGGGGTGCTGGTCAACCGGATGAACACCACTCCGGACGGCCAGTACCAGACGTACGCCACCGAGTCCGGGGCGTACATCCGCAACCACTTCTTCGGCGACGACCACCGGCTGCGCGCCATGGTCGAGGGCATGACCGACGACCAGATCCTGCACCTGGGCCGCGGCGGTCACGACCACCGGAAGATCTACGCGGCCTACAAGGCGGCCCTGGAGCACAAGGGCCAGCCGACGGTGATCCTCGCCAAGACGGTCAAGGGCTGGACGCTGGGTCCGAACTTCGAGGGCCGCAACGCCACGCACCAGATGAAGAAGCTGACGGTCGACGACCTCAAGGGCTTCCGGGACCGCATGCACCTGCCGATCGCCGACAAGGACCTGGAGTCCGGTCTGCCGCCGTACTACCACCCGGGCCGCGACTCGGAGGAGATCCAGTACATGCACGACCGCCGCAAGGCCTGCGGCGGGTACGTACCGACCCGTGTGGTGCGCTCGAAGCCACTCGCACTGCCCGGCGACAAGACGTACGCGAACGTGAAGAAGGGCTCGGGCCAGCAGTCCATCGCCACGACCATGGCCTTCGTCCGGCTCCTCAAGGAGCTCCTGCGGGACAAGGAGATCGGCAAACGGTTCGTGCTGATCGCGCCGGACGAGTACCGCACGTTCGGCATGGACTCGTTCTTCCCGAGCGCGAAGATCTACAACCCGCTGGGCCAGCAGTACGAGTCCGTGGACCGGGATCTGCTGCTCACGTACAAGGAGGCGCCGAACGGGCAGATGCTGCACGACGGCATCTCCGAGGCCGGCTGCACGGCCTCGCTGATCGCGGCCGGCTCGGCGTACGCCACGCACGGCGAACCGCTCATCCCGGTGTACGTCTTCTACTCGATGTTCGGTTTCCAGCGCACCGGTGACCAGTTCTGGCAGATGGCCGACCAGCTGGCGCGCGGTTTCGTCCTGGGCGCGACCGCGGGGCGTACGACCCTGACCGGTGAGGGCCTTCAGCACGCGGACGGGCACTCGCAGCTGCTGGCGTCCACGAACCCGGGCTGCGTCGCCTACGACCCGGCCTTCGGGTTCGAGATCGCGCACATCGTGCAGGACGGCCTGCGCCGGATGTACGGCGGCGACGAGCAGCACCCGCACGGCGAGGACGTCTTCTACTACCTGACCGTCTACAACGAGCCCATCCAGCACCCGGCCGAGCCCGCGAACGTGGACGCGGAGGGCATCGTGAAGGGCCTGTACCGCTTCAGCGAGGGCACGGCGGGCAGCCTGCCCGCCCAGATCCTCGCCTCCGGTGTCGCGGTGCCCTGGGCGGTCGAGGCGCAGAGGATCCTCGCCGAGGAGTGGGACGTCAGGGCCGACGTCTGGTCGGCGACCTCCTGGAACGAGCTGCGGCGCGAGGCGGTGGACTGCGAGCGGCACAACCTGCTGCACCCGGAGGAGGAGCAGCGCGTCCCGTACGTGACGCGGAAGCTGGCCTCGGCGCAGGGGCCGGTCGTGGCGGTGTCGGACTGGATGCGGTCGGTGCCGGACCAGATCTCGCGCTGGGTGCCGGGGACGTACCAGTCGCTGGGCGCGGACGGCTTCGGCTTCGCGGACACCCGCGGGGCGGCCCGGCGGTTCTTCCACATCGACGCGCAGTCGATCGTGGTGGCGGTGCTGACGGAGCTGGTCCGCGAGGGCCACCTCGACCGGTCGGTGCTGAAGCAGGCCATCGACCGCTACCAACTGCTCGACGTCACCGCAGCCGACCCGGGCCCGGCGGGCGGCGACGCGTGACGTCCCGACGGGCGGCGTGACGGAGCCGTCCGAGGAAACGAGGAGGGCCTCCGGCGAGTCGCCGGAGGCCCTCATCCCGTTCGGTCCCGGGGCTGCGGGTCCGTCAGAACATTCCTTGACGTCCTCTCCTGCCCGAGGGCAGGAGATTCCGGTCGGTACCGCTTCGCGGTACCACCTCGGGTTCCTGTTTCACAGGCCACTGCCGACCGGTGAGGGTCGGTCTTACACGGCCTCCGCAGGCCTGACTTCCCGCCCGTCCGGCGGTAGGTCCGACAACTCCGTCGTCGGACAAGGCGATCTCAGCCATGCCGCCGCGCCCCTTCGGGCCACTACGGGCAGGATGCCCTACACCTCCACCCTGAAGGGTGGAGCACTGGGCAAGTGTTCGGTAGCCCGGGGCGGTCGCCCCGGCCAGCCAGACGACGGCCAGGAGCGTGTCGATCGCACCCAGGACGAGGGCGACCAGGGCCGGCACCGGGCGGGACCCCGCCCAGCTGCGGCCCATGGCGAGCCGGCCGCAGACGATCGCCGCGGGGCCGAGGACGATCCCCAGCACGAAGAATCCGGCGACCGCGCAGATGACCCCGATGATTCCGAGCGTCGCGCGGTCCTGCCCCGTCGATGACCACCCGCGACCACCCGACCGGGAGTGCCTGCGCGTACCGTGTCCGAAGCTCGCCATCGTCAACTCCCTTGATCCATGGGCTGGTCAGAGAGGCGTACGGGGTTCGTCGAGAGGCGGGTACCCCCGCTTCAGCGGTGGATTCACGCTGCGCGGACGGCTGGAGGGATGCTGCCTGCGCGCTGCCCCCCTCCAGCAGCGCGCCGCAGCCACAGCCTCCATGCCCTGCGGAGGACTTGACCCACTGTGACCTGCGGTGCCCGCCGAAGGGGAGGGTTCACCTCGTTTGTTCACCCTGATGAGCGAACTCGCTCCGGGGGTTCCTCGGGTGTGGCCGCCTCCGGCGGAACCGCGGAACCGCAGAACCGCGGAACCGCTGAGGCGACCAGGGACGCCGTGCGCGAGCCGACGACGGCCCGCATCCCGGCGGGCTGACCATCGCTCACAACCCGCGCATCGAAACGTGATACTCGTCACTCGATTGACGCGAGACCCTCTCGTTCTCCTAATGTGTCCCGGCAGTGACTTCCTTCGACTCCTCTCCACAGCTGAACGCGGGGCGCGCGCTCCTCGCACTCGCCGTCGTCTTCGTGATGCTGGCGACCACCGGCTGGTCGGCACTGCGCCAGCAGCGGGAGGCGGCACCTCTGTCCGCCTCGCTCACCGCCTGGGAGCACGGCCGCACAGCGGGCCGCGAGCTGCCGGACCCGCGGTCCGCGCCCGGCAGGCTGGCCCGGTTCTTCGCCTCGCTCACCGAGGCGCAGCGGCTGGGTCTCGCCCACCGCTTCCCCCTCGCGGTCGGCAACATGAACGGCGCCCCGGCCGATCTGCGGTACCGCGCCAACCGCATCGCGATGGAGCAGGCCCGCGAGATCGAGCGGGAACGGATGCGCGACACACGGCTCACGCCCGCGGGACAGCACCAGGCGGGCCGCCGGATGAACCGCCTCGGGGCACTGCTGAAACCGGGACGCCAGATCCTCGCCTTCGACCCGTCGGGGCCGGGCCGTGTGGCCGAGGTCTTCGGCGACCTGGACGAGGCCGAACGCATCTCGGTCGTCGTCCCCGGCGTCGACACGGATCTGCTCACCTTCCAGCGCACCTACCGCCGCTACTCGGCCCCCGTCGGCATGGCCGAGGCGCTGCGCGCGGCCGAGTACGAGGCGGACCCCGCGACCCGTACCGCCGTGATCGCCTGGGCCGACTACACCGCGCCCGGCGGAGTCGGCATGGAGGCGGCCATGGCCGGGCGCGCCGGGGACGGCGCGCTACGGCTCGACGCGCTGCTGCGCGCGCTGCCCGGCACGGCCCCGGTCGCGCTGTTCTGCCACAGCTACGGCTCCGTGGTGTGCGGGCTCGCCGCGAGCACCCTGCCCGGCCGGGTCACCGACATCGCGGTGGCCGGCAGTCCCGGCATGCGGGCCGAGACGGCCTCCGCGCTGCGCACCCACGCGCGCGTGTGGGCCATGCGGGACGCCGACGACTGGGTCCAGGACGTGCCCTATCTGGAGGTCGGCGGACTGGGCCACGGCGCCGACCCGGTCTCCCCCGCTTTCGGGGCCCGGGTCCTGTCGGCCCGTGAGGCCCAGGGACACAGCGGGTATTTCGAGCCGGGCACGGACAGTCTGCGCAACTTCGCCGAGATCGGCGTTGGCGCATACCCGGCGGTGGCCTGCGCACACGATGATGGCGTATGCCGGGCGGGTTTGTCCTACGCCCGCTCACCCGGACGCGCGTAGAGAACGGAGGAACCGCGGTATGCACGGGGAGGGGACGAAAAAGCTCGTGCCGCATACGATGAGCCGCATGGGTGACGTACTGGCCGGATTTCACGCTGCCTGGGAGTTCGAGTCCGACTCCGTGCTCATCCGTTACGAAAGGGGGATTCGAACACCCAAGTTGTTCCAGGCGCTCGGGGAACGACGCGTTCCCCTGGAGGCCGTCGCCGGGGTGACGCTGACCCCCGGCAGGCGCGGCAGCGTCGTGCTGCGCCTCGAGCCCCGGCCCGGGGCCGACCCGCTGATGGAGGCGGCGGCCGGGCAGTTGAAGGAGAGCTCCGACCCCTACCGGCTGGTGCTGCCCGCCGAGCGCGAGACGCTCGCCGAGTACTACGCCGACGAACTCCTCGCCCGCCTCACCGAGTCCGGTCCCGCCGAGCGCCACCTGGTGCCGGCCCCCGAGGTGCCGCTGCGGTTCAAGGCGTACGACGGCAGGGCCGCCTTCGACGGGACGACGGTCTCCTTCCACTGGTTCTGGACGGGCGCCTCGTCGGCGAAGTGGAAAGCCGGTGACCAGCGCTTCCCGGTGGGTGAGCTGAGCGGCGTGGAGTGGCGGTCGCCCGAGGTCTTCGAAGGACACCTGCGGCTGCTGCGCCGGGACGAGCCGGCGTCGTCGCCCCCGGCCGACCAGGACCCGGCGGCCGTGGTGTTCGGGCTGGGCTACGGGCCGGTGCACGAGTCGCTGCCGTTCGCGGCGGCCGTGCTGGCGGCGGTACGGACCTCCGAGCCGGTGCCCGCGGTGGTCGCGGCGGCCGTGCGCCGCGACCCCGCCGACATCGCCGACCGCATCCGCCACCTCGGCGAACTGCACCAGGCGGGCCTGGTGACGGACGAGGAGTTCTCCTCCAAGAAAGCGGAGCTGCTGGCGGAGCTCTAGGGGCTGACGGGGCTTCAGGGCCTGTCCGGCGGATTCTGCCGGACGGGCCCGGCCTGCTCGTCGCTCCCGTTACGGTGGGCCGATGTCATCATCGGTCAAGCAGTTCCAGGTCACCTTCGACTGCGCGCAGCCCGAGCGCGTCGCCCGTTTCTGGTGCGAGGTGCTGGGGTACGTCGTACCGCCGCCGCCGGAGGGGTTCGCCACGTGGGACGATTTCGACCGCGTGCTGCCGCCGGAGCGCCAGGGCTCCGCGTTCGCGTGCGTCGACCCCTCGGGGGTGGGCCCGCGGCTGTTCTTCCAGCGTGTTCCCGAGGGCAAGGCCGTCAAGAACCGGGTGCACCTCGACGTGCGGGTCGGCACCGGGCTCGTGGGGGAAGAACGCCTGGCCGCTCTCGAGGCCGAGTGCGCACGGCTGGTCGCGCTCGGCGCGGTACGGGTGCGGCTGCTGCGTGCCGACGGCTTCAACGAGTCGTGCCTCGTGATGCAGGACGTCGAGGGCAACGAGTTCTGTCTCGACTGAGCGTCCCTCGGGGACGGCGGGGCGGTGAGGTCGGATGCGGTGATCCCGGTGCCCGGGACCCCATGGGTTTCGTCAACCCGTGAGGGCCCCGGGCGGCCGGGAGCGCCGGGTCACTCCTCGTCGCGCAGCCTCGCCGCGAGGGCCGTCAGCGGCTCGGTCTCCTCGGTGTGGCCCGCCGCGGTCAGCCGGGAGACCGCCGCGTCGAGGCGGGTGAGGGCGGGGGCGGGGCGTTCCAGGTAGATGCCCTCCACGGCGGCGGCGAGGCGGACGCACTCGGCCCACTCGCCGGCCTGCTGCTGCTCCGGTCCCGGACCCGGTCCCGGTTCGCCGAGCAGGGTGAGGGCCTGCTCCAGGGCGGTCAGGGCCTCCTCGTGGGCACCGGCGTAGGCGTTGACCCTGCCGTGCTCGTAGGCCAGGGCGGTGTCCAGGGAGCGGCCGTGGGCCTCGTACCCGGCGGCGCGTGCCTCGTCGGCGACCCGGCCGGCGTCGGTGAGGAAGGCGCGGGCACCGGCCAGGCCGTCGGGTCCCTGCCGCTGGGCCTGCAGGCGGGCGAGTTCGCGCAGGACGTTGCTGAGGTGCTCGTGGCGCGGGGCCCTGGCGTGGGCGGCGAGTGCCTGGTCGGCGGCCTTGCGGGCCTGGCCGAACTCTCCGGACTCGCCGAGGAGTACGGCCGTCTCCGCGGCGATCATGGCGTGGCTTCCCGGGTCGTCGTCCCAGCCGGCCGACTCGGCCGCGAGGGCGACGAACTCCGCCGTGGCGGCCTTGAGGTCGTCCCCCGCGCGCAGCGCGCGGGCGCGGGTCAGGCGCAGCTGGGCGGCGAGCCGGTCGTCCAGCTCCCCGGCGGCGACGTCCGGTTCGGCCAGCAGGGAGTCGAGCAGCGCGATGGCGTCCTCGACGCGGCCCAGGTCGAGGCTGAGCTGGGCGGCGTTGCTGTAGGTGCAGAACGCGTCGATGCGTTTGCCGCGGCGCAGGTCCAGCTCCGCCGAGCGCGTCAGGTGCCGCAGCGCCTCCTCGGGGCGGCCCAGGTGCATGCAGACCTCGGCCAGCTCGGCGTGCAGCCGGGAGGTGTCCGTCGTGTCGGCCGGCCAGTCGGCGGCCAGCCGCAAGGCCTCGGACAGGTCCGCGTGCGCGGCCTGCGCGTCCTGGAAGCCGAGGTGGAGCCTGCCCCGCAGGGCGAGCACGCGGGGCAGGTGCCAGGCCGGACCGTGCTCCCTCAGCCGGTCGAGGAGGCCGTCGGTCTCGGTGAGCGCGGCGGGCAGGTCGCCGGCCAGGGCGTGGGCGGTGGCCCGCAGCAGCAGGGCCCTGGCGATCTGCCCGGTGATGTCGTGCCGGGTGGCGAAGGTGTGCAGCAGGTCCACCTCGGCGAGGAGCGGCGCGACGTGCTCTCCGTTCCCCGAGGTCCCCGAGTTCCCCGACGTCTGCAGGCGCAGGCCGAGCGCGGTCGCCCGCAGACGGAGCAGGCGGGCCTCCTGGTGCGGGGTGAGACCGGACGTCTCCTCGTGCAGGCGGACCAGGGAGGTGTGGGCGGTGGTCAGCGCCTCGGTCTTCCTCTCGGTCTTCGCCTCGGGGCCGTCGGCGTCCTCCGCGGGGATCTCGGCGGTGGCGAGCAGGGCGCAGGCGCGGGAGAGTGCCGCGTGCCCCGGCAGTCCGGCGTCGTCGTACAGACCTGCGGCCTCCTCGTGGAGGGCGGCGGCGTCGGCGAACTCGTCCCTGTCACCCGCCCAGTTCGCCTCGTCGGCCAGCAGGTCCGCGCGCAGCCGCAGCAGCGGACCCACGGCCGGGTCGTCGGGGTGGGCGTAGTCGCGGGCGGCGACCAGCGTGCGCAGCCGCGCCCAGCAGGCCTGTGCGTCCGGGTGCCCTTCCCCTTCCAGCGACCGTGCCTGGAGGATGAGTTCGGTCAGCGACTCGGGTACGGCGGCGGTCGTACGGGCGGTGGAAGCCGACCCGGTGACCGATGCGTCGAGCGGTGCGGCCGGGCTCACTTCGTCGAGGCTGCGGGTGCGCAGGGTCAGTTCCAGCGCGTCGAGGAGCGGGGCCCGGTCGAGGCGGGCGCTCCGGCGGTCGGTGTGGGCGCTGGTGCCGTTGCGGTCGTCGAAGCGGGCGGCGAGGTCGGCGGCGCGGCCGCGCACCTCGGCGCGCAGACCGGTCACGGTCCAGGTGCGGCCCGGGAACCCGGCGGCGGGCAGTTCGCCGTGGCCGAGGGCCTCGACGCGCTGGAGGAGGACCTCCACGCCGGTGAGGAAGTCGAGCCCGTCCTGCGGCGAGTCCACCTCGTCGAACAGGTTCCGGTTCTCGGCGAGCAGTTCCAGGCCTCGCGCCTCGTTGCCGGTCAGCGCGCAGAACTCCAGGTGCCGGCCGACCTCCCCGGCCATCGAGGGGTTGCGGCGGCAGCCGCGGTAGCCGGCGAGGTGCAGTGCGCGTGCCTCGTCGGTGCGGCCGGTGCGCAGCAGGGGCAGCAGTGCGTAGGAGGCGGAGCGGGCCGGCTCCTCCTGGCAGGACTCCTGGCCGGCCAGGACGGGCTCCCAGGCGCGCAGCGCCCGCTCGTCGTCGCCCGCCGCCAGGTGGTACAGGGCGCGGTCGCAGATCTCGCAGGCCTCGCAGTCGCTGAGCCGGGAGCGGGAGCGGCCCGCCCACAGCTCGTAGGCGAGGGCGGTGTCCTCACCGAGGTGGGCGGCCAGCCGGTAGGCCTGCCCGTAGTAGGGCTGGAGGTCCAGGCCGGCCTTCTCGTACCGGTCGCGCATCTCCGTCAGCCACTGGCGCAGACTGGCCAGCGGTATCTCGGGCAGCGCGCGCAGGGCGCCCGCGACCCACTTGAACCGCCAGAACAGCTGGTGGCGCAGGCGTTCGTCGAAGACGTCCGGCTGCTCGTCGAAGAGGGTGAGCAGCCGGGCGAAGACGACGGGCGACTTACGGGGTTCGGAGCCGTAGGTGTAGGCCTCCTGCAGTTCGAGCAGCGCGTCGATCAGCGGGACGGGCTCCGCGAACTGCTCGGCGGCGTCGACGAGTTCCTCGGCGGTGACGGTGCGGGTGCGGCCGTAGGGGCGCCGGTCGTTCTCCCGGAGCGCCTGGTACAGCTCGTCCGTGTTCTGGGGAGGGGATGTGGTCGGCATCGTCAGCTGTCCTTGCGGAGGGCGTGGGCGAGAAGGTCGAGGAAGGAGCGGTTGATGAGGCTCGACTCGGCGGGCCTGAGCGGACGCCGGGACAGCAGCGCGGCCTGCCCGTAGAGGGCTTCGGCGCTGGTCCGGGCCAGCTCGGGCTCGTCGATGGCGACGGCGGTGCGCACCAGCGGGTTGAGCTGGTTGAGGATCAGCTGGGCCCGCGGCGCCTCCTGGCGCAGGGCGCCGAGGATGTCGCCCCACAGGCCGCCCTCCTGCTCACGGGCGAGCTGGGAGCGGGTGCGCTCGTGCCGGGCCTCGCGGCTGTCGACGAGGAGGGCGGGGGCGGAGGCGGGCTGGAAGGTGCGCAGGGCCACGTCGCAGTCGAAGACGGCGAGGGCGTCGCGGGCCAGGGCGAGGTAGGCCGCGGCGGCCAGCTCCGTCTCCCGGTCGACGGGGTCGAGGTGCGCGGTGAGGGTCGCCGGGTCGAGGTCGGCGACGGTGACCTCGGGCCTGATCTCGGGCAGCCGGTGCACCAGTTCACGGTCGTAGGTGTAACCGCCGTTGACGACGCCGAGCCCGGCCGCCGAGGCGATCGCCGCGACCTGCCGGAACTCCTCCACGCTCGACGTCACCAGCACGGTGCGGTGGGTGCGCGCGAACTCGTCGAGGGTGCAGTGCCCGTCGGTGGTCTCGAACGGCAGCCAGGGCAGCAGCATCCGCAGGATCTCGTCGTCGTGCACCGCGAGCGACTTCACGGCCAGGTGATGGGCCTGGAGGAACCGGCCGAGCAGGTCCGGGTCGCTGGCGGCGGCCCGCGCGATCCACCCGCGCAGCCGTTCGGCGAGGGCGTCACGGACCGCGGTGAGGGTGTCGTCCTCGTACAGGGACTCGCGGGACGCGGTCGGGCGCAGGCTCTCGGCGTCGACGACGCAGCGGACGAAGAACGCCCACTCGGGCAGGATCTCCTCGGCCTGCTCGGACAGCAGCATGCCCTTGACGTGCACCCGGTGGCCGTGGCGCCGCCCGGCCGGCACCGCCTCGGGCAGTACGCACGCGATGCCCTTCAGGCCCACGGCCGGCAGGTCCAGCTCGATGGTGTCCAGCGGCGTGAACCCGAAGACCTCCTCGCCGTACGCGGCCAGCGCGCGGGAACGGGCGCCCGGCGTCGGGTACGTACGCGCCCAGGGCGCCGCCTCGGGGTTGACCGGCGCACCCGGACCGCCCGAACCGCCTGTGCCGCCCGTGCCGTCGTCGAAGGTCACCGGGTGACGCAGCAGGGAGCCGAAGTGCCGTGCGAGCGACTGCACTTGGGCCGGACGGGTCCACTCGCCCGCGTCGGCGCGCGGCGTCAGCGTGACGGTGGTGCCGGGCCGGGACCGGGCGGAGGCGGGCAGGGCACGGACGGTGTAGCTGCCGTCACCGCGCCCCCGCCACTCCACGGCGGGCGCGTCGGGGGTGCGGGCGGACCGGCTCAGCACATGGATCTCGTCCGCGACCAGGAAGCAGGAGAGCAGCCCGATGCCGAACTGGCCGATGAAATCGCCGCGTTGCTCGACGAGCTGATCGGCACGCTTGCTGCTGCGGCCGATCGTGGCGAGGAAGGTGTGCACGTCGGCCTCGGTGAGACCGACGCCGTCGTCCTCGACGCGTACCACCGAACCGTCGGCGTACAGGCGGATGCCGAAGGCGTCGGCGGGGGCGGCCGGTTCGAGGCCGTGCCGGGCGGTCAGCGCGTCCACCGCGTTCTGCATCAGTTCACGCAGGTAGACGCGGGGGCTGGAGTAGAGGTGATGGGAGAGGAGGTCGACGAGGCCGCGCAGGTCCACCTGGAAGGTGCGGTCGGCGCCGGCCGGGCCGGTGGCGGTGTCGTGCAGAGTCATCGGGCAGTCCGGGGTGAGGAGTTCGAGAGGGGCGGGTGCGGGCTCAGGCCTGGCGCTGACGGCGGGCGAACTGCTTCTCGGGCTCCGCGAAAAAGGTCCAGGGCCAGGTGGTGTAGGCGCCGTCCAGCTCGTGGAACACACGCCGGCAGACGATGCTCTCGGAGGCGAGCGACAGGGCCATGGCGAACATGTTGAAGTCGTGCTGCCAGCCCGGACGCCGCTCGTAGTCGGGGTGCAGGATGCTGCGCCGGGCGGCCTCCGCCAACTCCTCATGGATCGCGGGCGTGTCGAGGCACTCGGACTCGTCCGACTCCACCCAGTCCTCGATGTGGGCCATGGCGACCACACAGCCGAGAGGGTGGCCGTCGGGCGCGCCGGCGAACGCCTCCCGGGCGAACGCCAGGGCCTGCCCCTGCTCGCCGCCCCAGCGGGGCTGCAACTGCGACACCCACTCGAGGTGGCTCGACAGGTCCAGCGGCTCGCGGCGCAGGGCGGCGTCCAGCCGGGTCTCGTTGACGGCGTGGCCCAGCGACATGCCTCGCCCGGAGGTGAGGAGATGGCGCCACGGCGTGACCCACTCCGGCCGCAGCTCGGCGGCCTCGAACAGGTGCTCCTCGGCGGTGCGCAGCCGCTCGTGGAAGATCCGCCACTGCTCCTGCGTGACGTCCACGGCCCGCGCGCTGGTCCGTGCCTCCCAGCCCCAACTGATGTGGCGCGCCCCGGATATCAGCAGGGCCGTCGCCCGGTGCTCCTTGTCCTCCTCGACAGCCCGGCCGATCCACTCCTCCACACCGTCCAGCTCGGCCAGTTCACCGAGGACGTGGTGGTCGCGGCCGAGGTCGAAGGGGGCCAGCGCCTCCTTCACCGCCTCCCACTCACCCGCGTCGGCCGCCTCCACCAGCGCCAGCACCCGCACGTCCCCGAGCGCGCGCAGCGTGTACATCCCGTTCTTCTTGCGCGGGACGGGAAGGGCGTACGGATCCGCCCCCGCCGGTCTCTCCCCGCCCCTGCCGAACAGCTTGCCGAACATGCCGCGCCCTCCCTGGCCCCGCGTGATCAATCGGTGCAGCATAAGCGGCCCCACCGACATCAATTCCACAGGGTTTTCACACCGGACGCCTCACGGGGCCGGCGGGGCGCGGGGGGCGCAACAGGCTTTTTTCTTGTGCCGGTTCAGCCGCGGACCGGACTGCCGGGCCCGTGGAAGCACCGCGTCCGTGCCGGGCGGCGGCCCGCGGACGACGGGCCGGGGGCCGCCGCCCGGGAGAGCCGCGCCCGGCCGGCGGACGTCCGCGCCCCGTGCGCGTAGCGGGTGCCCGCCGCCTCGGCCGCGATCGGGTCCGGTCGGGCCGGTTCCGCGCCCACGGGGCCGTGGGCGCGGAACTCACACCCGTGCGGCCCGGGCCCTACACTCCCCCTCGGGGTCGTCGGCGCCCGGTGCCACCGTCGTGCTCCCGCTGTCGGTCGTCACGACCCGGACCGCTCCGACGCCGGGGCGCGCCCGGCGTCCGCATAGAAGCTGATCTTCCGGTCGAGCACGGCGAGGGTGCCCTGGAGCTCCGCGATCCGGGCGAGCACGTCCTCGCGGGTCGTCGTGAGCAGTTCGAGGCGGTCGCCGTAGGTGTGGTCGCCCTCCCGCACCATCTCCGCGTACCGCACCATGTCCGCGACCGGCATACCGGTCAGGCGGAGCTTGCCGACGAGGGCCAGCCAGTCGAGGTCGCGGTTGCTGTAGCGGCGCTGACCGGTGTGCGACCGGTCGATGTCCGGCATCAGGCCGATACGCTCGTACCAGCGCAGGGTGTGGGCCGACAGCCCGGTCAGGGCGACGACCTCGCTGATCGTGTACGTGTCCCGGCCGTCCGGCCGCCGCTCGCCCTGCGGCGGGCCGGCACAGATGTCGGCCCTGGTCCCCGTGCTCTCACCCATGGTCTCCGTCACCGTCATGCGCTCCACGCTAGATCCCTGGAGTGCACTCCAGGCAACCGCGGCCGGTGAGAAGCGGCGGGACGGCGGGCGCGTCGGCTGCATAGCATGGCGGGCATGACTCTCGTACGCCGCGCGGTGCCCGGGGACGCGAAGGAAGTACTGCGGCTGCGCCAGGTGATGATCGACTCGATGCCCCACGCCTCTCCCGCCACGGACTGGCACGCCGACTCCCTGCCCGTGCTGCGCGCCAGGCCGGCCGAGACGGACGGCACCTTCGCGGCGTTCGTGGTGGACCACCCGGACCGGCCCGGGTCGGCGGCGCTGGCGGCCGGCACGATCGACTACTGCATCGGCGGCGCGTACGACCCGCACGGCATCGACGGCTACCAGGACTCATCCGCAGGGCACCGGCGTTCACGCCGGTGGTGAAGCAAATCCGGTGGGTGCGACACGGAGCATCGCCGGATCGTTCCGGCGGAGCCGGATCCGGCCGATCCACCCCAAACTGTCCGTGGCGGGTGTTAGCGTCCGGATCGTGCAGCTTCGGTATGCCTTCCGTCTCGACCCGACACCCGGTCAGCGTGGTGCGCTGGCCCGGGCGTTCGGGTGCGCGCGGGTGGTGTACAACGACGCCGTCGCCGCCCGGGAACAAGCGAGGGCGACCGGCCGGCCGTTTCCCACCGCGGCGGTCTTGTCACGGACGCTGATCACCGAGGCGAAGAAGACCCCTGCGCGGCACTGGCTGGGCGAGGTCTCGGCGGTGGTGCTGCAACAGGCGCTGCGGGACGTGGAGGCCGCCTACCGCAACTTCTTCGCCTCCCGCACAGGCGAGCGCAAGGGCCCGAGGCTGGGCGCGCCGAGGTTCAAGTCGCGCAAGGACCACCGGCAGGCGATCCGGTTCACCGCGAACGCCCGCTGGAGGATCACCCCTGCCGGGCGGCTGAACCTGCCGAAGATCGGCGAGGTACGGGTCAGGTGGTCCAGGCCCCTGCCGTGCGTGCCGTCCTCCGTCACCGTGATCAAAGACGCGGCCGGGCGGTACTTCGCCTCCTTCGTCATCGACACCGACCCGGACGCCGATGCGGCCCGCATGCCCGACAGTGACCAGGCCGTGGGCATCGACCTCGGCCTGGTCCACTTCGCCGTCCTCTCCGACGGCACAAAGATCGACTCCCCCCGGTTTTTGCGCCGCGCGGAGAAGAAACTCAAGAAGGCCCAGCGGGAGCTGTCCCGCAAGCAGAAGGGCTCCAGCAACCGGGAGAAGGCCCGCCGGAAGGTCGCCCGCGCGCATGCGCGGGTGGCCGACGCGCGTCGCGAGTTCCACCACCAGCTCTCCACCCAGCTGATCCGTGAGAACCAAACGGTCGCGGTGGAGGACCTGGCGGTGAGCGGACTGGCGCGCACCCGGCTGGCCAAGAGCATCCACGACGCGGGCTGGTCCCGGTTCATACGCCTGCTGGAGTACAAGGCCGAGAGGTACGGGCGGACCTTCGTCAAGGTCGGCCGGTTCGAACCCACCAGCCAGGTGTGCTCCGCCTGCGGCCACCGGGACGGACCCAAACCCCTGCACGTGCGGGAATGGACCTGCACCGGCTGCGGCACGGTCCACGACCGGGACCACAACGCCGCGAAGAACGTCAAGGCCGCCGGACTGGCGGTGACAGCCTGCGGAGCGCCGGTAAGACCAGAACCCGTTCTGGCACAGCGTGAAGAAACAGGAAGCCATGGAATCCACACCGGAAACCGTGCCGCGTAGCGGCACGGCAACGTGCAGGAAGGCCAGAATCCTCGGGCTCCAGCCCGAGGAGCAAGTCAAGTCTTCAGCGTCGCCACCGACCCGGACGCCCCCCGCCAGGGGCATGCGCGCGCCTGCGTGGAGGCGCTGCTGGAGTGGTTCCGCGAGCGGGGCGCCCGCCGCGTCCGCCTCACCGCGTCCGCGCAGGCCGAGCCTCTGTACGCCTCGCTGGGCTTCACGCGGAGGCCGGACCCCTTGCTGGAGCTGCGGCTGTGAGCGCTTAGGCTCGACGGCATGTCGTTGAAGAGCCTCGCGTTGATCGAGAACTGGCCGGTTCCCACCGCCGCGGCGGGTGTCGTCCGGGCGGACGGCACCGTCCTGGGCACCCACGGACCGGCCGGACACCGCTTCCCGCTCGCCTCGGTCACCAAGCCGCTCGCCGCCTACGCGGTGCTCGTGGCGTACGAGGAGGGCGCGATCGAGCTGGACGAGCCGGCCGGCCCCTCCGGCTCCACGGTCCGCCACCTCCTCGCCCACACCTCGGGCCTCGCCTTCGACGAGCACCGGGTGACCTCCGCGCCCGGCGAGCGCCGCCTGTACTCGAACGCCGGGTTCGAGCAGCTCGGGGACCACGTCACGAAGGCGACGGAGATCCCGTTCGCCGAGTACCTGCGGCAGGCGGTGCTGGAGCCGCTGGGGATGACGTCGACGTCGCTGGAGGGCTCCCCGGCGAAGGACGCCGTCTCCACGGTGGACGACCTCCTGCGCTTCGCCGCCGAGATCCAGGCCCCGCGCCTCCTCGACCCGCGCACCGTCGCCGAGGCGATGACGGTCCAGTACCCGGGCACCAAGGGCGTCCTGCCGGGCTACGGCCACCAGAACCCCAACGACTGGGGCCTCGGCTTCGAGATCCGCGACGCCAAGTCCCCGCACTGGACGGGCGCTTCGTCCTCGCCGGGCACCTTCGGCCACTTCGGCCAGTCGGGCACGTTCCTGTGGACCGACCCGACCGCGGGGGTGGCCTGCGCCGCCCTCACCGACCGCGCCTTCGGCCCCTGGGCCGTCGAGGCCTGGCCGCCCTTCACGGACGCGGTGCTGGCGGAACTGCGCGACTGAGAACCCCGCACCGACCGCCGCGACACCAGGGCGCGGTCCCGCCGCCCCCGTGCGACGGGATCCGCCCCCCTCTGTCTACTTCGGCGACAGCACGCCGCGATCCGCCCGACGCAGCTCACCGGCCACCAGGACGGCGCACGCGGCGCCGACGAAGAGCACGCCTGGGACCGCGAGCATGGTGCGCCGATCGGCCTCCAGGACGACCTGGTACTGCTCGCGGGAGAGCTCGACCGTGCCCCGTGCGTGCGGCGTGGTGTCCAAGGCGAAGTACCGCCCGTCCTTCACCTCGGCGGACTGCAGGTTCCCTTCCTGCCCCTTGCCGAAGAACGTCACCATCACCCCTGACAGGGCCAGTACCGCAAGCCCCATCTGCACCCAGCCGGGAAGGCACCGGAAGGCCTGCCAGGCCAAGGACTTGTCCACGCGCGCCAGGAAGAGGCGCGCCATGGCAGACACGACGATCGGCACGAACAGCACGGCGATCAGCGCCGGCGGCCACCCCACCTCGGCCAGCGGCAGGACGCCCGGCAGCAAGGTGAGCCCGGCCAGCACCAGCAGAACAGCGCCCATAGCGGCCGCGACACCGCCGTGCACCTTGAACGACCACCCCATGATCCGCACCCTGCCACAGCCACCGCTCCCGGCCGCCACCAGGTCCCGGCCGCGACCGCCGCAGCACTCGTCGCAGCAGGTGCGCGAACTCTTTTCCGCTGAGGAAGACCCTCGGACTCCCCACCCGGGACAAGGGCCCCGTTCGATCCCGTGAACCGGATCCACCGGGTTCCTCCGCAGCGCGATCCCCATCCGCGCGCCGTCATACCCAACGGAGTAGCCCCACACCTGTTCGTTCAGCCACATCACCGAACGGTCATTATGCTCAAATCACCACGAATTGCTTCAGCGGCAGTGGGAAAATTCGGCCAGCGCCATCACACCCCCGGTCCGCCCCGAATGTGACGCGGAGGTTCTCACATGGCGAGGTACGACTACGCGTGCGGGCAGTGTGGCGTGTTCGAGGTCGTCCGCCCGATCGACGCCCCGGTACATGAGCCGACGTGCGCCACATGCGGCGGAGCGGCGACGCGTGTGTACGCCCCGCCCGCCATCACCTCGCCCCGCTCCGCCCTGCGACGGGCGCGCGACGCCGCCGAGGCCAGCGCGCACGAGCCGACGGTGCTGCACCGCATGCCCGCACCACCCCGTCGTCATGCTCATCCGCCGAACCCACTGCACGCACGCCTCCCGAGGCCGTGACCCACAGGCAAGGAGCGACAGATGCCCGAAGTACTCTTCAGCGTCGACCAGTCCCGGTCGTTCTACGACCAGGCAGTCCCGCCGCACAACCGCTGGCACCCCGACGTCCCGCCGGTGGCGACCGTTCGGCCCGGCGCCGAGTTCCGCCTCGAATGCCGGGAGTGGTTCGACGGGACGGTTCACAACGACAACTCCGCCAACGACATCCGCGACCTCGATATCTCGATGGTCCATCCTCTGAGCGGACCGATCGCCGTCGAGGGCGCGCAGCCCGGTGACCTGCTGGTGGTCGACATCCTCGACATCGGCCCCGTCCCGCAGGAGACCGGGCCGGTCGCCGGCCAGGGCTGGGGCTACACGGGCATCTTCGCCAAGGCCAACGGCGGCGGTTTCCTCACCGATCACTTCCCGGACGCGTACAAGGCGATCTGGGACTTCCACGGGCAGACCGCGACCTCCCGTCACCTGCCCGGCGTGCGCTTCACCGGCATCACCCACCCGGGCATCATCGGCACCGCCCCGTCGCACGACCTGCTCGGCCGGTGGAACGCCCGGGAGGCCGAGCTCATCGCGACCGATCCCCACCGAGTGCCTCCGCTCGCGTTGCCGCCGGAGTCGCAAAGGGCGATCCTCGGCACGCTGGAAGGCGACGCGTTCGAGCGCGCCGCACGGGAGGCCGCGCGAACCGCGCCGCCACGCGAGAACGGCGGCAACCAGGACATCAAGAACCTCACCCGTGGCGCCCGGATCTTCCTGCCGGTGTATGTCGAGGGTGGCAAGCTGTCCGTCGGTGACCTGCACTTCAGCCAGGGCGACGGCGAGATCACCTTCTGCGGCGCGATCGAGATGGGCGGCTACCTCGATCTCGGCGTCGACCTCATCAAGGGCGGCATGCAGACCTACGGGGTGACGACGAACCCCGTGTTCTTCCCCGGCAACGTCGAGCCGCGCTACAGCGAGTTCCTCACCTTCGTCGGCATCTCCGTCGACGAGGACGGCCGCCAGCACTATCTCGACTCACAGGTCGCCTATCGGCGGGCCTGCCTGAACGCGATCGAGTACCTGACCAAGTTCGGCTACTCACCCGAGCAGGCCTACCTGCTTCTCGGAGCGGCCCCGATCGAAGGCCGCTTCAGCGGCGTGGTCGACATCCCCAACTCCTGCGCCACGCTCTATCTGCCCACCGCCATCTTCGACTTCGACATCCGCCCGTCCGGCGACGGGCCACAGCGCGCCGATCGGGGAAGCTGCGCCCGCACGAGCTAGCCGGGCTTTCCGGGCACCCGGCATCCGAGGGGTACCCGAAGCGGCGGAACCCAGCTGCTTCGGGTGCCCCCTGGTGGACAGCCGACGAGCGACGTTCTCTCAGCGAAACGATCCGCGCGAAGCGGCATGAACCACTGCATGCGCGAGCAGGCCGGACGGACGCCCATACCTTCGCCCCTCGTGCGGAGCGTTCGGACCCTGGCGGCGGCCATGCCGCGGGTGCCGGTGACGGAACCCGCGCCGACCGGCTGGTCCGGCCTCACTTCCGCCAGAACAGGTGGTGCGTCACGCCGCTCGGGCTGGGCACGACGTCCTGGTGGAACCGGTCGAGCAGCTCATCGGGGGACTCCCACAGCCGGGTCCCGGAGCCGAGCTTCGTCGGCACGACCGCCACATGCAGGGTGTCGACGAGGTCGGCCTCGAGGAACTGCCGGATGACCGTGGCCCCGCCGCCGAGCCGGACGTCCTGGCCCTGCGCCGCCTCCTTCGCCTGGGCGAGCACCGCGGCCGGGTCACCGTCGACGAAGTGGAACGTGGTGTCGGAGAGCATGAACGACGGACGCTTGTGGTGCGTCATGACGAACACCGGCGTGTGGAACGGGGGCTCGTCGCCCCACCACCCCCGCCACTCGTGGTCCTGCCAGGGCCCGCGCTGCGGCCCGAACTTGTTGCGGCCCATGATCTCGGCGCCGATGTTGCGGGCGTAGTCCCGCGTGATGTAGTCGTCCAGACCTCGGCTGCCACCGGGTTCGGAGCGGTTGACGGGTGGATGGTCGGTGGCAATGGCCCAGGCGAACATGTCCCCCGGATCGGCATGGCCGAACGGCTTCTCGAGGCTCTGGCTCTCACCGGCGCCGAACCCGTCGCTCGAGACGGTGAAGTTCTGGACCCGCAGCAACTGGCTCACGTCGCTCCTCCTGCTTCACGCTTTCTGATCACTTGACGAACGGCAGACCGGCCGGGCCGGGAAAACTCATCGCCGCATCGTGCACCTCTCGTCGAGCTCCCGCGGCCGCGCCGGGCGACGACTCCCCGGTGGTCGTCCCCCGGCGCGACCGCGTACGGATCACCGGGCGAGCGTCCAGCGGGAGCGGCGGGTCTTCCAGAGTTTTCTTTGAGCTGCGTGACCACCGGGAGCCCGGATGTCGGCGCCGGAATCCGCGCCGGGCGTCCCTCTCCGGAGTCGGTCTACCGGTCCTTGGTCGGTGTCCTCGGCTGGAGGACCTCGGTCATGGAGTCCTCGCGCCAGCGCTTCAGGAGCCGGTGGAAGGCGTGGGCGCCGTGGGGGTAGGCGGTGGGGCCGTTGGGGCGGCCGCGGCCTTCTCGGTTGTAGTAGCCGGGGGTGCACTCGGCGTGGAACCACTCGTGGTCGGGGGCGTCCTCCGCCAGGGCGGCGAGCCAGGCGTCCTCGGCCTCGCGCGACGGTTCGACGAGGGCGCCCTCGGCCTCGGCCGCCGCGACGAGGGCGGCGGCGTGGACGGCCTGCTCGTCCAGGACGTGGGTGAAGTTGACGCTGCTGGCGTTCTGCAGCGAACCCATCTGGATCAGGTTCGGGAAGCCGTTGCTGGTGAAGCCGTGCAGGGTACGCGGGCCCCGGCTCGCCCAGGCGTGCAGGAGCTGGGTGCCGCCCCGGCCGTGGACGGGGAGCTTCCCGGAGAGGACGCCGGAGGTGCCGACGGAGAAGCCCGTGGCGAAGATCAGGCAGTCGAGTTCGTAGGTGGTGCCGCCCACGACGACGCCGTGCTCGGTGACGCGCTCGATGCCATGGGTGTCCGCGGTGTCGACCAGGGTGACGTTGTCACGGTTGAAGGCGTCGTAGTACTGGTCGGAGAAGGTCGGGCGCTTGCAGGCGTACCGGTACCAGGGCTTGAGCCTCTCCGCCGTGTCCGGATCGGTGACGGTCTGCTCGACGCGGGCCCGGAGTTCGTTCATCTTGGCGGCGTCGGCGGCCTCGTAGGCGGCTTCGAACGTCTCCCGGTCCCCCTGGCGGCGGAAGCTCGGCAGGAGCTTCTCCAGGAGGCCGGCCGACTCGGTCCAGCGGTCCGCCACCAGGTCCTGGCCGGCCGGTTCACCGGAGACGATGCGCAGGTAGTTCTCCCGGCGCTCGTGCGCCCAGCCCTCGCGGTCGGCGCCGACGTCCCGGGCGGTGGTGCGGCGGTTGGCGCGCACGTCCACGGTGGAGGGGGTGCGCTGGAAGACGTGGACGTGTCCGGCGTCCTGGGCCAGCATCGGGATGACCTGGATGCCGGTGGCGCCGGTGCCGACGACGCCCACCCGCTTGTCCGCGAGGCCGGTCATGCCGCCGTCCGGGGTGCCGCCGGTGTAGGCGTAGTCCCACCGTGAGGTGTGAAAGGTGTGCCCCTTGAATGCCTCGATGCCGGGTATCCCGGGGAGCTTCGGCGTGGACAGGGTGCCGGTGGCGGTGACGACGTACGTGGCCCGGAACGCGTCGCCGCGGTCGGTGGCCACGACCCACGTCCCGGTGGTCTCGTCCCAGGTCAGCGCGGTGACCGAGGTGGAGAACAGGGCGTCCTCGTAGAGGTCGAACCGCCGGGCGACGCGCACCGCGTGACGGCGGATCTCCTCGCCCGGGGCGTACTTCCACTCCGGCACGTATCCGGTCTCGTCGAGCATCGGCAGGTACACGTGCGACTCGATGTCGCAGTGGATGCCCGGGTACCGGTTCCAGTACCAGGTGCCCCCGAAGTCACCGCCCGTCTCGACGATCCGGACGGACCCCACACCCCGCTGCCGCAGCCGCGCCCCGGCGAGGATGCCGCCGACCACGGCGACGTCGACGGTGTCGTGCAGCGGCTCACGATCGGCCGCCTCCGTCTCCGCCACGTACGGGTCGGCGGCGTAGTAGCCGAACTCGGCGTCGGTGGCCTGGTACTGGGCGACCCCGTCCGGCCGTACTCGTCGCTTGCGTTCGGCCCGGTAACGCTGCCGCAGAGCCTCCAACTCCTCGCGGGACGGGGCTTGGTGGGACGCCGTGTGAGGGATCGTCGTCATGTGGGGGGACCTGCCTCAATCCTGCCGTTCGGGCCGCACCGACCTGAGTGGTCGTCGGCTCCGCTACCGTAACAACAACCGGACAGGGCTGTCCGGTTGGGATTCGGACGTGCGGTGGCGCGTTCCGGACTCCTGACCACCGGCACCCCCACACATCCAGCCGACAGAAAGCAGCGATCCTCCATGCGACGACTTCCCCTCCGCTCCCTCACCGTGCTCGCCGCCGTCGGCTCCCTCGCTCTCACCGGATGCGGTACGCAGCCGGGCGACGCCGGCGACCGGGCGGCCGCCGGTGCCCCCGGCGCGGGCCGGACGATCCGGGCGCAGCAGGTGATGCAGCTGACGGAGGTGCACGAACAGACCGGGATGACCCTGCTGGAGGGGCCGGTCTTCGGCCAGGACGGCGGCCTGTTCGTCGTCGACGTCACCGCGCCCGAGGGCGAGCCCAAGGTGCTGCGCGTCGACGTCCGCAAGAAGACGAAGCGCGCGGTGCACACCGACGGGCGCGGGGCGTACACCTCGGCGCAGTTCAGCCCGTACGACGGACGGCTCTACCTGACCGACTTCGCGCACGGCGAGATCGTGAGCCTGCACCCGGACGGCGGCGACGTGCGGACCTTCTTCTCCGGCGAGGTCGACGGGGCGCGCATGAACCCCGACGACCTCGCCTTCGACCAGGACGGCCACCTGTACGTCAGCGACTCGTGCGGACTGCGGGAGGGCGAGGCGCTCGGCCGGGTGGTGCGCGTCGACCGCGACGGCGAGAAGGCCACCGTCCTGGCCGACGGCCTGGCCGCGACGAACGGGATCTCGTTCGACGCGGAGTACCGCGGGCTGTGGTTCAGCGAGTTGACGGAGAACCGGATCTCGTACCTCGCCGTGAACGCCGACGGCGGGGTCGCTTCCCGGCACACCGCCATCCGGGTCGACGGCGGGATCGCGCAGACCGACTCGATCGCCGTGGACGCGGACGGCAACCTCTACCAGGGACTGCACGGCCGGCCCGCGATGGCCGTGTACGACCGGCACGGTGAGCGTCTGGCGACGGTCGAGGTGCCCGCCCGCGCCGCCGCCGCGGGACTGGAGTCGGCGACGAACGTGGCGATCACCCCCGGCGGGACCAAGGCGTACATGACCGTCAGCGGGCCCGCCGGCGGATACCTGTACACCTTCGACGCGCTGGCGGAGGGCACCCGCCAGTCCAACGGCGGCTGACCGCGCCCGACTCCTCCGCGCTCACCCCTCGAAGGGCCGCACCGGCCCCACCTCGACGCCGAGGAGCCGCCAGGCCGCGAGCGCCCTGCGCTCCCGCTCCTCGCGGGAGGGGCCGGTGACGGCACCGGAGACCATGGCGACGGCGATCCCGAGGTCGTTCGCGGCGCTCAGCCGATGGCCGCCGCCCGGCAGGTGGGCGCGCAGGGCGCGTTCGATCCGCCGGGACAGGCCCAGGGCGTGCGCGCGGACACCGGAGCCGCCGGCCACCTCGTCGGCGTGCAGGAGGCCGATGAACGCCGCCGACTCCGTCAGATGCCAGGTCAGCACACCGAGCACGTCGGCGAAGGTCGCGCCCTCGGCGTCGGCCGCCTGCTCGACCTGCCGGACGTTCTCCTCCAGCACCGCGGTCGTCACGGCGGCCCGGTCGGGAAAGTGCCGGTACAGGACGCCCTGCCCGACCCCGGCCCGCCGCGCGATCGCGGACAGCGGGGCGTCCAGGCCGTGCTCGGCGTAGATCTCCCGGGCTGCGGTGATCAGCGCGGCACGGTTGCGGGCGGCGGCCTTGGGCCCGTCGTTCGCGGGCCGCCGCCGCTGGTCCGGCACGGGATGCTGCGTCATCCGGGCAGAGTACGACACCACCCGCCCGACCCCGCCGGTCCAGGCTCAGGCTCGACATCACAGGGGCCGCCGGAAGACATCGGCGCGATTCCGCGAGGCCCACTGTGACAGTGATCTCGTTTACCCAACGCATCTGGGGCGTTTGGTGACCTTGTGTCAGCCCCTGTTTGTGGCACGGAAGTCAAGACGTGCTGGAGCCTCTTGTGCAATCCGCGTAGACCCTTCAATCTTTCGGCTGGCGACAGGGAAAAGCAGACACGGACACAGTGTCCAGGTTTGGCATGTACCTGACTCACTCCTGTCCGGAGGAAGAACCGGTCCAGGCGTTCGCTTCGTGTGCCCCCCCACCCGACTCACCACCTGTCGAGAAGGAACCCCCCAGATGGCAGTGATGCGAAACACCAAGCGGAGAACGCTCGTCGGAATCTGCTCCGTCGCCGCGGCCGCTCTCACCGGCGGTCTCTTCACCGCTCTCCCCGCGAGCGCCGCCGAGCCCGTCGGGACGATCGCCTACGCGGACGCGCCGAACGCGGTCGAGGACAGCTACATCGTCACCCTCAAGCCGGCCACCGAGGCCGGTTCCGCCCAGGGCAAGGGCGTCGCGAAGAAGTACGGCGCCGAGGTCGAGCACACCTTCCGCGAGGCCGTCAACGGCTACACCGTCGAGGCCACCGAGGCCGAGGCCGCCAAGCTGGCCGCCGACCCGTCGGTCGCACTGGTCGAGCAGAACCGCACCGTCACCACCCAGGCGACGCAGACCAACCCGCCGTCCTGGGGCCTGGACCGCATCGACCAGACCGCGCTGCCGCTGAACAGCTCGTACACCTACCCGGACTCGGCCGGCCAGGGCGTCACCGCCTACATCATCGACACCGGTGTGCGCATCTCCCACAGTGACTTCGGCGGCCGCGCCCGCAACGGCTACGACGCCGTCGACAACGACAACGTCGCCCAGGACGGCAACGGCCACGGCACCCACGTCGCCGGCACCGTCGCGGGCAGCGCCTACGGCGTCGCCAAGAAGGCCTCCATCGTCGGCGTCCGGGTCCTCGACAACAACGGCTCCGGCACCACCGCCGGTGTGATCAAGGGCGTCGACTGGGTCGCCGCCAACGCGGTCCTCCCGGCCGTCGCCAACATGTCGCTCGGCGGCGGCGCCAGCGCCACCCTGGACACCGCGGTGCGCAACGCCATCTCCGCCGGCGTCACCTTCGCCGTCGCCGCGGGCAACGAGTCCACCACGGCCACCGGTTCACCGGCCCGCGTGTCCGAGGCGATCACCGTCGGCGCCACCACCAGCACGGACGCCCGCGCCAGCTACTCCAACTACGGCTCGAACCTGGACATCTTCGCCCCGGGCTCGTCCATCACCTCCGCCTGGCACACCGGCGACAGCGCCACCAACTCCATCTCCGGCACCTCGATGGCCACCCCGCACGTCGCGGGCGCCGCGGCGCTGTACCTCGCGGACAACCGGTCCGCCACCCCCGCGCAGGTCGCCTCCGCGCTGGTCGCGGGCTCCGTCTCCGGCGCCGTCACGAACCCGGGCACCGGTTCCCCGAACCGCCTGCTGTACGTCGGCAGCGGCGGCACCACCCCTCCGCCGTCCGGCAAGACCTTCACCAACTCCTCGGACTACACGATCAGTGACCGGTCGACCGTCGAGTCCCCGATCACCGTCACCGGCGTCTCCGGCAACGCCCCGTCGGCCCTGCAGGTGCCGGTGAACATCGTCCACACCTACATAGGTGACCTGACGGTCCAGCTGGTCGCACCCGACGGCTCGGTCTACACCCTCAAGTCGGTGGGCACCGGCGGCTCCACGGACAACATCAACACCACCTACACCGTGAACGCCTCCTCGGAGACGGCCAACGGCACGTGGAAGCTCCGGGTCACGGACAACTACTACGGCGACACCGGCTACATCAACAGCTGGGGCCTGACGTTCTGACGCTCTGACCTCCCAGCCCTCCTCCCCCGCCCCCGGCACGGTCCACCGTGCCGGGGGCGGGGCTTCTGTCGGCGAGGGCCGCTGCCCACAATCCCCGTACCAGTCCGAGTGCGGCGTCGAGCGTCGGCGGGGCTTCGGTGGCCAGTTCCCGGGCCAGCTCAGGGTAGCTGTCCCGCCATCGGGGCGGTGGGTCCGCGAGCTCCCCCGGAACCTCGTGCGTGGCCCGTGCGGCGAAGACATGCCGTACGACCTGCACAAGAGTCGCGTCGCCCGGCAAGCCGTCCTCGGCCAGCAGTACAAGGTCCACCAGATCCTTGACCCGTGTGTTGGGACGGTCACCGTAGTCGCGGGTGAAAGCGTGCAACTTTTCCGCGAAGTGCTGTCGGCGGTCAACGGTCTCGATCGCACGCTGCGGGGTCCCTGCGAACTGGAGGGTGTTGGGCAGCGGGAGGAATTCCGTCCGGGCGATCTCCTCTCCACGGTCCACGACGTCCACCCTGACGCCTGCGAACACCTTGCCCGCGAGATGGGACTCGACGGAGAACCGCCAGCCGCCCCGCCCGGCCGTGTCCGCCGTCAGCGACACGGCCGGACCGACCCGGAAGCGGAACCCGTCCCGGTCCAGATCAGCCGCCAGAGCGTCGATCAGCAGCTCGCGCACCTCGTTCCCGTCCGTATCGGAGCCGTCCTCGGGCCTCAGCGCCAGATCCAGGTCCTTCGTCGTACGAGCGCGCCCGGTGAGCCGGAACTCCATGGCCGCGCCGCCCTTGAGGATCCAGCCACTTGCCCGGTCCTCCGCGAGGCGCGCCGCCATGCGGTCGAAGACGACGAGCCGCCGTCTGCGGGCCAGATCGGTTCCGGACCTGTCGGCTTCCTGCTTCAGCCGGGTTTCCAGGGCGCGACGCAAGTCGGCGGCGTCACGGTAGCGACCGGTCACGACAACGCCTCCAACGCCCGCTCCACGCCCAGTTCCGCTCGCGGGCCCAGCAGTTGGGCGGCATGAAGCAGCCTTCGGCGGGACACCATCCCTCGTTCCAGCGCCTCACTCACTGCTCCGTCCAGGACATCCTGGTCCTCATCCGCTGCCGCGCACTCGGCGATGGCGCGCAGCGGTGTCGTCACCCGGTACCCCATCCGGTCCTCCACGTCCGACTGCGTGAGTTCGGCGCGATGCAGAATCACCGCGTCCGACTTCTGCCGGAAGCCACGCGGCACAGTGAGGTGGATACGGGACGGGTTCGCCGTGCCGAGGTCGTGGGCCGCGAGGGCGGTGGCATGGGAGACCACAGCCCTCCCCTTGCTCCACAGCGACCAGCACACCAGTTGTTCGTCACCCTCACTCGGCAGGTCGGAGAACTCCCGCAAACGGTAGAGCGCCCGGTCGACCACCAACCAGTTGCCGTGCTGAGCGTGGTAGTGCTGAGCCTGGTGGGAATACCCGGCGTCCACCGCCTGCGCGGCGGTGAAATAGCCGCGCTGACCGGCCGCGGTCCGCCAGAGGGCAGCGCGCCTGCCCACGCGGTCTTCGGACACATCGCCACCCTTGGTTGTGCATGAACCTCAAAGAATACTTGAGTTTCATGCACATCTGCGCACAGAACTAAAGTTTTCTTTGAGTTATGCGCCCACCAAGCGCCCGACCGCCGACGCCGGAACCCACGCCGGGCACCCCTCACCGAAGCAGGCTCACCGCTCCCAGCCCGGCACCCCCGACTGGAAGATCTCGCTGCGGAGCCTTCTGCACCACCGCCACCTCCCTTCACGGGCGCGGTGCCGGTCGGGGTGCGGGACTGCGACCGCACTCGAACCACACGGTCTTGCCGCCGCCGTCGGGATGCGGCGTCACACCCCACCGTTCGGTCACCGCCTCGACGAGCAGCAGCCCGCGCCCACCCTCGGCAAGCGTGTCCCCCGCTCCCGGAACGGGCAGTCGCGGACACCTGTCGGAGACCTCCACCCGCACGCCGCCGGGCTGCAGCAGGAAGCAGATTCCACAACGGCGGCCGGGTACGTGCCGGATGACGTTGGCGAGGAGTTCCGACACCGCGAGTTCGGCCGCGCCGGCCACCTCCAGCAGGCCCGAGCCCTTGAGGTAGAGCCGCAGGATGCGGCGCAGGTGCCGGACCGAGTGCTCACCCAACGCGAACTCGGCCCGGTAGTGCGTCTCGAAGTCCGTCACACGCGGACCAGTTGTCTGATTCACCCCACCAGATTGCGACGCACCGCATACGCTCGACTACGCACCGAAATCAACGCCGAGAGGCGTTTCAGGCCGGAGGCACCACCGTGGCCAACATCCAGACGCTCGATCCCACCGCGTCCCCGCTCGACTACTACGGCTGGGAACTGCGCCGCCAGCGCGAGGCCCACGGCCTCAAGCAGGGCCAACTCGGCGAGATCATCTTCTGCACGGGCTCGTTGATCGGCCAGATCGAGACCACGAAGAAGATCCCCACCCGCGACTTCTCCGAACGCGTGGACGCCGCCCTCGGCACGGACGGGTTGTTCTCCCGCCTGATCGGTCTGGTCCTGCGCAGCCAACTTCCCTCCTGGTTCCAGCCACACGCGGAAATGGAGGCGAGGGCCGCATACCTCTCCACGTACCAAGCGCAGTTGGTGTACGGGCTACTGCAGACGAAGGAGTACGCACGGGCTGTACTGGCCACCGGAATGCCGGACGACCTGGATGGCCTGGTAGCGGCTCGCATGGAGCGCCAGCGCATTCTGAACCGGGAGCAACCACCTGTCACCTGGGTGGTTCTGGACGAGGCGGTACTACTCCGGCCGGTCGGTGGCCACGAGGTCATGCGGAGCCAACTCGCCCGCCTGTTGGAGTTCACGCGTCACCGCTGGGTACACGTACAGGTGCTCCCGAACGCTGCGGGTGAACACGCCAGCCTTGACGGGGCATTCACCACCATGCGCTTCAACGACGACCCGGACATCATCTACACGGAGGACCTCATCTCCGGTCATATGACCGCCAACCCGGAGACCATCAGGGAAGCCACCCTCCGTTACGCTCGCCTGCAGGCCGCGGCCCTCTCCGTAGAGGACTCAGCAGCACTGATCGCGCGAGTGATGGAGGAACGCTATGAAGATCGCTCCCAGTCCGAGGAACGTGCAGTGGCGTAAGTCCAGTTACAGCGGAAGCACTGGCGGCGAATGCGTGGAGTGCACCGTCACCGATGGCGCCGCCTGGCGCACGTCCTCGTACAGCGGCAACACCGGCGGCGACTGCGTCGAGGTGGCCGACGGCTGCCTCGCCGGTGCCGTCCCGGTGCGCGACAGCAAGAGCCCGTCCGGCCCGGTCGTCACCGTCGGTGCCGGTGCCTGGCAGGTGTTCGTCGGCGGCCTGCGCCGGCCGACACGGCGCGCCTGAACATCCATCCCTTCTGAAGCGTGGCCGGGCAGCGCCACGCTGTGCGGTCGCTTCTCCAGGGAGTGATTGTGACGTCCGAGGTACGGGTCCCGAAGGCCCCGGCGGTGGCGGTGGACTTCGGGACCACTCGCCACGTCCTGGCTGCATACCGGCGGCATGCCTCGCACCTGCTGTCCATCGGGCTCGGCACCGTGGTGATCGCCGTGGTGCTCGTGATGGTCGGCGCTGTGACGGGTAGGAAACCCATCAGTTCCGGCTCAATACTTCCTTGTGCTCACCCATCTCCGTTCACGAGCGGTTCAATGGACAAATAGGTCTACGAGAAGATTGCAAAGATCACTCCGAAGGTCGTAATGAAGACCCCCAGGATGGCCGCCATCACACCGACAGCCTTGAACGTTCCTGGAACCTTGTCATCACCCAAGGCCAAGTTGACGGGCGATGCCACCAGTCGATCCCGGAACCCACGATGGTTTTTGGCCAGTGCCAGGCCAAAGGCAAGACAAGCGAGCCCAAGGAGCAGGGGAACAATAAACATGAAAAACTACCTTTCTGCGCCTGAATCGGAGGCCGCCGGCCCGAGAGGAAATTAGTCCTGGCCCGGCGGCACAAGGTTCTTCCTCAGCTGCAACGGAGCCGCAGCGAGCATCCCCAGGTGTAGTTGATGCCCGTTTCCACTCCTCCCTCGATGCCAGCTCCGCCACCCACCTCAGCCTGGATCCACCGCGTGACGGTCGGGCTGTGGATCCAGGTTGAAGCCAGCGGGCGTGGACGCGCACAACAAGGACAACAGGGCCTCCCCGTGCTGCTCGGTTTGATTCGCATCTCCGAGCTACCGAGAAGCCCTGCCTTCATGCCCGCGCCACCAGAAGATCGCTCGCCCAGGACCCCTGTTCGACCCGCACGTTCCAAGAGCGGTTGAGGAACGCCTTCTTGTCGATGGGCCGTCCTGTGCCCCGCGTCAGGTCAGACCCATACGAATCTCGACCACCAAACCGATCAGAGACAGGAATGCCAAAATACCGGCGGCGAACCGGAGCGACCCCGGAGTAGCCCTCTCCACAGGGCCGGGTAGCACGCCCGCCAGGAACAGGAACACCCGATCCGCCATCTGCGCGATGTTGCAGGCGATAACGAGCCCCACAGGAAACATAATCCCGGAGAAAACAACACTCCCCACGTGCATCTCGGAAGAGACACGCTCCGCGAGTTCAATCAGGTCGACCTGATTCATCCCATACCAACTATCCACTTGGCTATATCGCTAATTCGACCAACACGTTTACGAGGGTGGGGAAAATTATCCATCCAACCGCAGTACCAGCTCGTCGATCTCCGCTCCCCGCGCGTTCGCGAAGCCCCGGTCCTCGCCGACGACCTTGAAGCCGCACTTCTCCAGGACCCGCACCGATCCCGTGTTGTCCGCCGCCGCCCGGGCGCGCAGCGGGCGTTCGGAGACCTCGGCGAGCAGCCCCCGCAGCGCCGCGGTCGCAATGCCCCGCCCCCAGTAGTAACGATCGATGAAATACGTGACCTCCCGCTCGCCCGGCTCGCCGTACACGGCCGCGTGCCCGACCACATCGCCGTCCGCGAGCACGGTGCGGGTGACGACGTCGGGCGAGGCGAGGATGCGCTTCCAATGCGCGTCGAAGCGGGCCCGGTCCGTCGGGTCCTCGGCGGTGAAGGCGGCCATCCGATTCGACTCGGGGTCGCTCATGTGCCGGAAGAACACAGGCAGATCGCTGGGGTGCACGGGACGCAGGGAGATATCCATGGAAGCCATGGGCCCGACCCTAACGACCTGGGGGGGAAGGACGGGAGTGAGTCGACCGTGACATGGCGAAGGGCTTTACAGGCTGGGCGAGTTGTGAAGCTGAGCTGGGCCCGTACGGCCTGTACCCATCCTGCCCTGTCCGGTGTCTCCCGCGCACATTTCGGGGAGTTGCCCGAAGAACTCGCCCCGCCCTGGGCGGCGGCCCGCGCGCCGGCCCTGCACGTGCCGAGTACAAGCAGTGGCATCCGCTTCAGCGCTACACCGGAAGCCGCGAGGACTACGAGCAGACCCACCTCGCCATCGCCGGCCTGGCCTCCGACCGCGCGGCCCGACCTCAATTTTTCCCAAGGTCGTTACCATGCAAGGAGGTCGCACTCGCGTCGCCCCCCAAACCACCGACCAGGTCTGTATCCGCTCCGACCAGGACACCGGTCGCACCTGGAGCGCCAAGTGGTGCACCCCCGTCGTGAGCCGCACGGGCAACCCGCTCGCAGGCCACCTCGGCGGCCCGCACGTTCGCTGCAGCCTCGGATGGAACTCTTTGAGTTTCGGATCAACAGACGGCAGGAGAGTTCGAACTGACGCGCAGCATTCGTCACTCCCCATCAGCGGGCCCCCGCCGGCTGCATGGAGCAACTCGAAAAGCGTGAGCACTTCGACCGCAACTGTCCACACCTCGCTCATTTGAGCGCTCAAGTGACAGTTGCCCGCCACCTGCTCACGCTTTTTAGCCACACCACACCGGCAGGCCCAGCACCTCGGAGGCCGAGGTGCCTTATGGAGGCCAGATCGACTCCAGGTCGGTCGGCACCCTGTTCGAGTCGGCGCTCCAGAACACGAGGCTCTGCGTCTGAGAGCACGGCAAGCTGTTCAGCCGGATCCGTACGGAGATGATCACGCGGTTCTGCGGAGTTGGTTACACCTGGGTGTAACCAACTCTGCTCGCTTTCGAAGGGTGCGTGACTTTCTCTGCACTTCGGCGGGCCTCGGAGCGGTCACACCGGGCGCATCTCCCACAGCAGGAGCTCCGATGTGGTCTCCGCGACAGCCGCGAGCCCTTTGGCGTCCGTGACGCGGGCCGCGTCGCCCGGGGTGAGGTGTTCGCCGTTCAGGGTCACTTCGCCGCGTACGACGTGGGCGTACACGTACGCCGCGTCCGGGATCGCCGTCCGCTCCCCCGCCGAAAGGCGGCGGACGTGGAGCGTGGCGCCGGCTTCCGGGAGGGCGTACGGGGTGGAGTCGGCCAGGTCGGGGACGATCTCGTAGAAGGGGGCGCCGCCGGGCTCCAGCGGGGTCAGCCACATCTGGAGGAAGGTCAGGGGCTCGGGGCCGGCGTTGCGTTCCACGTGGCGGACGCCGGAGGCGGCGCTCAGGCGTTGCAGGTCGCCGGGGCGGACCACGCTCTCCTGGCCGGTGGAGTCGCGGTGGGTCAGCTCGCCGGACACGACCCAGGTGACGATCTCGGTGTGGCTGTGCGGATGCTCGTCGAAGCCGGCGCCGGGGGCCAGGTGCTCCTCGTTGCAGGCGATGAGCCGGCCGAAGCGGAGGTGGTCGGGGTCGTAGTGGGGGCCGAAGGAGAAGGCGTGCCGGGTGTCGATCCCGGTCGCCGGATCACCGCCCTGATAGCGCTCGTGCGCGCGCCGTACGTGTATCACCGGTCCACCGTAGGCCTGCCCCGTGGACCCCCGGCCCGTTCACCCGTCCGGATAAGGCAGTCTTGTCCACGTGCCCGAACCCGAGACCAGTACCCACGATGCCGTAGCACGCCCCGTCCACGCGCACGCCGCGACGCTGAAGAGGCTGGAGCAGTCGTCCGGCAGCCTGGCGGCGCAGGCGATCACGCGGATGGACGAGACGCTGTCCTGGTACCGGGCCATGCCCCCGGAGAACCGTTCCTGGATCGGGCTGGTCGCGCAGGCGGGCATCGCCGCCTTCACCGAGTGGTTCCGGCGCCCCGACGCCCCGCAGGCCATCTCCACCGACGTCTTCGGCACCGCGCCGCGCGAGCTGACCCGGGCCATCACGCTGCGGCAGACCGTGGAGATGGTGCGCACCACCATCGAGGTCATGGAGTCCGCCATCGACGAGGTGGCGGCGCCGGGCGACGAGGCGGTGCTGCGTGAGGCGCTCCTCGTGTACGCGCGGGAGATCGCCTTCGCCACCGCCCAGGTGTACGCGCAGGCCGCCGAGGCACGGGGTGCCTGGGACGCGCGGCTGGAGTCGCTGGTGGTGAACGCGGTGCTCAGCGGCGAGGCCGACGAGGGTGCCGTGTCGCGGGCCGCCGCCCTGGGGTGGAACTCGCCGGAGCATGTGTGCGTGGTGCTGGGCACCGCGCCCGACGGTGACTCCGAGCTGACCGTGGAGGCGATCCGGCGGGCCGCCCGGCACGCCAAGCTGCAGGTGCTGACGGGGGTGCTCGGGGACCGGCTGGTGGTGATCGCGGGCGGCAGCGACAACCCGCTGGGGGTGGCCAAGTCGCTGATCGGCCCGTATGCGCAGGGGCCGGTGGTGGCGGGTCCGGTGGTGCCGGACCTGCTGGCGGCGACCCGGTCCGCGCAGGCCGCCGCAGCGGGCCTCAAGGCCTGTACGGCCTGGCAGGACGCACCGCGCCCGGTACTGGCCGACGATCTGCTGCCGGAGCGGGCGATCGCCGGTGATCCCTCGGCCCGCGAGCAGTTGGTGGAGGAGATCTACAGACCGCTGGAGGAGACCGGGGCCGCGCTGCTGGAGACGCTCAGCGTCTATCTGGAGCAGGCGAGCAGTCTGGAGGGGGCCGCCCGGATGCTGTTCGTTCACCCCAATACCGTCCGTTACCGGCTGCGACGTGTGACGGACGTCACCGGTTGGTCACCCTCCGATGTACGCTCTGCCTTCACCCTGAGGATCGCTCTGATCCTGGGGCGTCTGGTCGACGGTGATCTTCAGCTCTAGTCTCTTGTCGGGGTTCCACAAAACCCCCTCGTGTTCTTCGTCCCTGTCCTCACGGGCGGCTTCGGCCGTCGTCAAGAGAGAGTGTGAGAGTGCTCGTACTCGTCGCTCCCGGCCAGGGCGCTCAGACGCCCGGCTTCCTGACCGAATGGCTCGACCTGCCCGGTGCCGCGGACCGCGTCGCCGCCTGGTCCGAGGCCATCGGACTCGACCTCGCCCACTACGGCACCGAGGCCGACGCGGACGCCATCCGCGACACGGCCGTCGCCCAGCCGTTGCTGGTCGCGGCCGGGCTGCTGTCCGCCTCGGCACTCGGTGACATCGCGGACCTCGCGCCCGGCGCGGTGGCCGGCCACAGTGTCGGTGAGATCACCGCCGCCGCGTTCGCGGGTGTCCTCGACGACTCCGCCGCGCTGCGCCTGGTCCGCAGGCGGGGTCTGGCCATGGCCGACGCCGCCGCGATCACCGAGACCGGTATGGCGGCGCTGCTCGGCGGCGACCCGGACGTCACCGTGGCGCACCTGGAGAAGCTGGGGCTGACCCCGGCGAACATCAACGGCGCGGGCCAGATCGTGGCGGCCGGCACCAAGGAGCAGCTGGCCGCGCTGGAGGCGGACAAGCCCGAGGGTGTGCGCCGGGTCGTCCCGCTCAAGGTCGCCGGTGCCTTCCACACGCACCACATGGGTCCCGCGGTCGAGGTGCTGGCCAAGGCCGCCGAGGACCTGGCTCCGGGCGACCCGAAGGTCACCTACGTGTCGAACAAGGACGGCGCGACGGTCGCGACCGGCACCGAGGTGCTTCAGCGCCTGGTCGGCCAGGTCGCGAACCCGGTCCGCTGGGACCTGTGCATGGAGACGTTCAAGGAGCTCGGGGTGACCGCGCTGATCGAGGTGTGCCCCGGAGGGACCCTGACCGGTCTCGCCAAGCGTTCGCTGCCCGGCGTCAAAACGCTGGCGCTGAAGACCCCCGCAGACCTCGACGCCGCCCGCGAGCTCGTCGCAGAGCACGCCTGACGCCCTTAGGAGCAGATTCCGCATGGCGAAGATCAAGCCCGGTAAGGGCGCCCCGTACGCGCGCATCCTGGGTGTGGGCGGCTACCGGCCCACCCGGGTCGTGCCGAACGAGGTGATCCTCGAGACGATCGACTCGTCCGACGAGTGGATCCGTTCGCGTTCCGGCATCGAGACGCGGCACTGGGCCTCGCCGGAGGAGACGGTCGCGGCGATGTCGGTCGCGGCGTCCGGGAAGGCGCTCGCGGACGCGGGTATCGACGCCTCGCAGATCGGCGCCGTGGTCGTGTCGACGGTGTCGCACTTCCAGCAGACACCGGCCGTCGCGACCGAGATCGCCGACAAGCTGGGCACGGGCAGGGCCGCCGCCTTCGACATCTCGGCGGGCTGCGCGGGCTTCGGTTACGGCCTGACGCTGGCCAAGGGCATGGTCGTGGAGGGCTCCGCCGAGTACGTGCTGGTCATCGGCGTGGAGCGGCTGAGCGATCTGACCGATCTGGAGGACCGGGCCACCGCCTTCCTGTTCGGTGATGGTGCGGGCGCGGTCGTCGTCGGCCCGTCCCAGGAGCCCGCGATCGGCCCGACGGTGTGGGGCTCGGAGGGCGACAAGTCCGAGGTCATCAAGCAGACCGTGCCGTGGACGGACTACCGCGACGGCGAGGTCGAGAAGTTCCCCGCGATCACGCAGGAAGGCCAGGCGGTGTTCCGCTGGGCCGTGTTCGAGATGGCGAAGGTCGCCAAGGAGGCGCTGGAGGCCTCCGGGCTTTCGCCGGACGATCTGGACGTCTTCATCCCGCACCAGGCCAATGTGCGGATCATCGACTCGATGGTGAAGACCCTGAAACTGCCGGAGCACGTCACGGTCGCCCGTGACATCCGCACCACCGGCAACACCTCGGCCGCCTCGATTCCGCTCGCGATGGAGCGGCTTCTGGCGACCGGCGAGGCGAAGAGCGGCGACACCGCGCTCGTCATCGGCTTCGGGGCGGGTCTCGTCTACGCCGCTACGGTCGTTACCCTCCCCTAGGCACTCCGTGCCGGATCATCGGGTCCGGCGCGGGTACCGCAGTACCCGCCGTTGACGCGGCGGGCGCCACACCCTCTGGAATCACAGCGAAGGAGCGCCATCATGGCCGCCACTCAGGAAGAGATCGTCGCCGGTCTCGCGGAGATCGTGAACGAGATCGCCGGCATCCCGGTTGAGGACGTCCAGCTGGACAAGTCCTTCACCGACGACCTGGACGTCGACTCGCTGTCCATGGTCGAGGTCGTCGTCGCCGCCGAAGAGCGCTTCGACGTCAAGATCCCGGACGACGACGTCAAGAACCTCAAGACCGTCGGCGACGCGACCGAGTACATCCTCAAGCACCAGGCCTGAGCACTGCCGGGCCTTCCTGATCCCGAGGGAGGCCCGGGGGCCGGGGCCCCGGCCCCGCCACCCGGCGGTGGCGCCGTACGAATCCTCGTAATCCGTTGGAGAAAGAATTCCGATGAGCTCGACCAATCGCACCGTGGTCGTCACCGGTATCGGCGCAACCACACCGCTGGGTGGCGACGTGGCCTCTACCTGGGAGGGCCTGCTCGCCGGCCGTTCCGGGGTCAAGCCCCTGGAGCAGGACTGGGCCGCCGACCAGGCGGTCCGTATCGCGGCCCCCGTGGCTGTGGAGCCCACCGAGACCATTCCCCGTCCGCAGGCCCGCCGCCTGGACCGCTCGGCGCAGTTCGCGCTGGTGGCGGCCAAGGAGGCGTGGGCCGACGCCGGCTTCGAGGGCAGGGCGGGTGAGGACCCGAGCATCGCCCCGGAGCGGCTCGGCACGGTCATCGCCTCCGGCATCGGCGGCGTGACGACCCTGCTGGACCAGTACGACGTGCTGAAGGAGAAGGGCGTCCGCCGCGTCTCCCCGCACACCGTCCCCATGCTGATGCCGAACGGCCCGTCGGCCAACGTGGGCCTGCTCGTGGGCGCCCAGGCGGGTGTGCACACCCCCGTCTCGGCGTGCGCCTCGGGCGCGGAGGCCATCGGCTACGCCATCGAGATGATCCGCTCCGGCCGCGCCGACGTCGTCGTCGCGGGGGGCACCGAGGCGGCGATCCACCCGCTGCCCATCGCCGCGTTCGGCAACATGATGGCGATGTCCAAGAACAACGACGACCCCGAGGGCGCCTCGCGCCCCTACGACGTCGCCCGGGACGGTTTCGTCCTCGGTGAGGGCGCGGGCGTCGTCGTCCTGGAGTCCGCCGAGCACGCCGCCGCGCGCGGCGCCCGCGTCTACGCGGAGGCGGTCGGCCAGGGCATCTCGGCCGACGGCCACGACATCGTGCAGCCGGAGCCGGAGGGCCGCGGCATCTCGCACGCCCTGCAGAACCTGCTGGACGCCACGGACCTGGACCCGGCCGAGATCGTGCACGTCAACGCGCACGCCACCTCGACCCCGGCCGGTGACGTCGCCGAGTTGAAGGCGCTGCGCAAGGTCTTCGGCGACGACGTCGACCACATGGCGGTCTCCGCGACCAAGTCGATGACCGGGCACCTGCTCGGTGGCGCCGGCGGTGTGGAGTCGGTGGCGGCGGTGCTCGCGCTGTACCACCGGGTGGCTCCGCCGACCATCAACGTCGACACCATCGACCCGGAGGCCGAGGCGGCGGCGGACATCGTCCGGGGCGAGGCGCGCAAGCTGCCCGCCGAGGGGCGGATCGCCGCGCTGAACGACTCGTTCGGGTTCGGTGGGCACAACGTGGTGCTGGCGTTCCGGTCGGTGTGATTCCTCTACCGTGAACGGCGATGGCCCGGACCCTGAAAAAGGGTTCGGGCCATCGCCGTCGGTCTTTGGTTGTGTGCCGTGTGCGGGTCGGATGTGGTGGGTCGCGCCCACGCGGCGGAGCCGCATATCAGCACAGCTCCGCGCCCCTGACGGGGCGCTGCAGTAACGGGTTTTTTCAAAACACCTGTTCAGACCACCTGGTGGAGCCAGCGGACCGGGGCGCCCTCGCCTGCGTAGCGGAAGGGTTCCAGTTCGTCGTCCCAGGGCTTGCCGAGGAGCTTGGCGATCTCCGCCTCCAGGTCGGTCTCGCCCTGCTGGGAGCGGACCAGGGCGGCGCGCAGCCGGTCCTCGGGGATCATGATGTCGCCGTGCATGCCGGTGACGGCGTGGAAGATGCCGAGGTCGGGGGTGCAGCTGTAGCGCTCGCCCTCGGCGGTGGGGCAGGGCTCCGAGGTGACCTCGAAGCGCAGCAGCTGCCAGCCGCGCAGCGCGGAGGCGAGTTTGGAGGCGGTGCCGACCTGGCCCTTCCAGGAGAACTCCGAGCGCCAGGTGCCCGGCGCGGCGGGCTGGCGGGTCCAGTCCAGGCTGACGCGCACGCCGAGCACCCCCGCGACGGCCCACTCGACGTGTGGGCACAGCGCGCGCGGCGCGGAGTGCACGTACAGGACTCCACGTGTCGTCACCGGAACCTCCGGGCAGAGCGGGACAGGACGGAACGGGCCGATCAGCGGGTGGCCGGGCGAGCCACGTTGATGGCGAGGCTACCGTGTGGTGAGGGATGGAGTGTGACGTACCGTCCGTCCTGGTGCCCGGAAACTTCCGTCATTCACCCGGCAGGACGACAGCTTCCCGGTGTGCCGGTCCCGGATGGCCGTATGCGGCCCCGGATGGTGCGAGCCGGTCCGTTCGAGCGAGCGGGAACTCCCGTGCGTTGTTATGCATGGGGGACGGTGACCGTGATGCGTGGGGAGGCGGCGGGATGGAGCAGGGGACACGGCGGGCGCGGCGCGGGCGGGGCGGCCGCTCGCGGGCCGGGCTCGCGGTGGCGGCGGCCGCGTTGGGGGTCGCCGTGCTGGGTGTCGCCGGCTGCGACGCCGTCGGCGGTGACGCGTCCGCTCCGTCCGCCGGCCCGGCGAAGAAGGCCGCGCCGTCCCCGTCGCCCACCCCCGTCTGGGACACCAGTCCCACCTCCGTGGTCGCCGTGGGCGACTCCATCACCCGCGGCTTCGACGCGTGCGCGGTGCTGGCGGACTGTCCCGAGGTGTCGTGGGCCACGGGCAGCAGTGAGCAGGTCGACAGTCTCGCGGTGCGGCTGCTGGGGCCGGCCGGGGCGGCCGAGCGGAGCTGGAACTACGCGGTCACCGGGGCGCGGATGGCGGATCTGCCCGGTCAGATGGATCGGGCGGTGCGGCGCGATCCGCAACTGGTGGCGGTGATGGCCGGGGCCAACGACGCCTGCCGCGCGACGACGTCGGCGATGACGCCGGTGGCCGACTTCCGCGCGGACTTCGAGGACGCGATGCACACCCTGCGCAAGGCGCTGCCCAAGGCCCAGGTGTACGTGGCGAGCGTGCCGGACCTCAAGCGGCTGTGGTCGCAGGGCCGGACCAACGAGCTGGGCAAGCAGGTGTGGAAGCTCGGCATCTGCCCGTCGATGCTGGCGGATCCGGATGTGCTGGACGCGGCGGCGACGGAGCGGCGCGAGACGGTGCGAAGCCGGGTGGAGGAGTACAACAAGGTGCTGGAGGAGGTCTGCGCCGAGGACCTCCGGTGCCGGTTCGACGGCGGCGCGGTGTACGCGTACGAGTTCGGCACCGCGCAGTTGAGCCGCTGGGACTGGTTCCACCCGAGCGTCGACGGTCAGGCCAGACTGGCGGAGATCGCCTACCGCACGGTCACAGCGAAGCAGCCGTGACTTATCGTTCCGCACATGAACGAACTCTTCGGCACACTTTCCGACGGCACCCCGGTGCACCGCTGGACCCTGGAACGGGCCGGCACCCGGGTGCGGATGCTGTCGTACGGCGGGATCGTGCAGACCGTGGAGGTGCCGGACCGGGAGGGGCGGCCCGGGAACGTGGTGCTGGGCTTCTCCGGCCTGGACGGCTATGTCGCCCGTCCGGAGCCCTACTTGGGCGCCCTGATCGGGCGCTACGCCAACCGGATCGCGGGTGCCCGCTTCCCGCTGGACGGACGTGTCCACACGCTCGCCCCGAACAACGGGCCGAACTCGCTGCACGGCGGTGAGCGGGGCTTCGACAAGCGGGTGTGGGACGTGACGCCCGTACCGCACGGGCTGCGTCTCGGCCGGGTCTCCGCGGACGGCGAAGAGGGCTTCCCGGGCCGTCTGGAGATGTCGGTGACCTGCACGCTGGACGAGCGGGGCGCGCTGGGGATCGTGTACGAGGCGGTCACGGACGCGCCGACGGTCCTGAACCCGACGAACCACTCGTACTGGAACCTGACCGGCTCCGAGCCCCGCTCCGGCGCCGCTGCCGGCGGTGCGGCCGGACACGAACTGCGGTGCGCCGCCTCCCGGTTCACCCCGGTCGACGCGGAGCTGATACCGACCGGCGAACTCCGGGACGTCACCGGCACCCGTTTCGACTTCCGCGAGGGGCGCAGGACGGGCACCGGGTACGACCACAATCTCGTGCTCGACAAGGGGGTGACGCCGGCGCCGGTGGAGGTCGCCGAGCTGTACGACCCGTCGTCCGGGCGGGTGCTGACGGTGGCGACCACCGAGCCCGGGATGCAGCTCTACACCGCCGACCTCATCGGGGAGCCCTTCGCCCCCGGAGCCGGCGTCGCACTGGAGACCCAGCACTTCCCCGACTCGCCGAACCGGCCCGGCTTCCCGAGCACGGTCCTGCGGCCGGGCGAGGTGTTCCGCTCGGAGACGGTGTACGGCTTCTCCGTGCGGTAGGCCCGGACCCGGGGCGGCGTACGTGAGCCCCGGTCCGGGGTCAGGGTCCCGGACCGGGGCTGCTCGTACGAGGACTACCCAGACCGGCGGGTGATACCCCGCATCAGACGTTAATCGTCGCGGTGACCCGGCGGCCCATGATCGAGCACTCAGACCGAAATGCGTGCGAACCCTTCACAACGGGACACGATGTGGTCACTTCGTATCGGATCCTGACAGCATGCTGAGCAGCTCGGCGTCGGCTTCGGTGGGCGAGGGTCTCAGTGCGCGGGCGCCACGGGCTCGTCGGCGCCGTCCTCGCCGGTGGCGCCGTCCTCGCCGGTGGCGCCGTCCTCGACGGTCTCCTCGCCGAGCAGGTCCCGGGCCATGAGGGTGGCACCGGCGACCGCGCCCGGCATCAGGAACACCGCGACGAACGGGACGAGGAAGGCCAGCCCGAGCGGTGTCCCGAAGCCCCAGACCAGGGTCTTGCGGGCCCGCAGCAGGGCGAGCCGCTCCCGCAGTTCGACCTCGCGCCGCTGGAGGGCCACCGCCGCCAGCTCCTCGGTGAGGAAGAACCCGGTGACCATGAAGCCGATCACCGGTACGACGGTCTGCCCGAGGAAGGGGATGAACCCGAGGACGAAGAGCAGCACCGCCCAGAGAAGGGCGCGTACGACGATACGGAGGCTGTCCCGGCCGGAGATCCACAGCTCCCGCCCCAGCGTCAGCCCGGACTCGGGGGCGGTGCCGTCGGGCGAGACGTCCCGGTCGACCTTCTCGGAGAGGCTCTCGTAGAAGGGCTGGCCGATGAGGAGCGTCACCGCGGTGAAGGTGATGACGGACAGCAGCAGTCCGAGCGCGAACAGGACCACGGTGAGGAACCCGCGGAACAGGCCGAGCCAGGGGCTCGACCAGTCGTCGGCGAACGGTGTCGCCCAGCCGACGAAACCGGCTCCCCACAGGGCCAGCGCCACCAGTGCCGCCGCGTACAGCACCAGTGTGATCAGTCCCGGCACCAGTCCGAAGCCGTACTGTCTGCCGTGCCGGGCCACCCAGCGCTGGCCCTTCAGGAGATACCGGAATCCCGCCCCAAGATCGCGCATGGGGGCACTATAGGTGCCCCGTCGGCGGCGTGTCGCGGGCCGGTCGCCGTCAGAGCCTGACGATCATCTTCCCGGTGTTGTCGCCGCGCAGCACCCCGAGGAACGCCTCGAGGTTGTTCTCGATGCCCTCGACGACGGTCTCCCGGTACTTGAGCTCGCCGGAGCGCACCCAGGCCCCGACCTCCTGGACGAACTGCGGCTGGAGGTCGTAGTGGTCGTTGACCAGGAAGCCCTCGATGCGGCCGCGGGTCTGGATGAGCCGGGCGAGGTTCTTCGGACCGGGCGCGGGCTCGGTGTTGTTGTAGACGGAGATCGCTCCGCAGATCGCGATCCGGCCGCCCCGGTCGAGCGATCCGATCGCCGCCTCCAGGTGGTCGCCGCCCACGTTGTCGAAGTAGACGTCGATCCCGTCCGGGGCGGCGGCGCGCAGCTGCTCGCTCACGGGGCCGTTCCGGTAGTTGAAGGCGGCGTCGAAGCCGTACTCCTCGACGAGGAGCTTGACCTTCTCGTCGGATCCGGCGGAGCCGACGACCCGGGAGGCGCCCTTGAGCTTCGCGATCTGCCCGACCTGGCTGCCGACGGCGCCCGCGGCGCCGGAGACGAAGACGGAGTCGCCCTCCTTGAAGGCGGCGGTGCGCAGCAGGCCCGCGTAGGCGGTGAGCCCGGTCATCCCCAGCACGCCCAGGTAGGCCGGGAGCGGCGCGGCGTCGGGGTCCACCTTGACGGCGTTCTCCGCGGCCACGACGGCGTACTCGCGCCAGCCGAAGAAGTGCAGGACGTGGTCGCCGACGGCGATCCCCTCGGCCTCCGAGGCGACGACCTCGCCGACGGCGCCGCCCTGCATGGCCTTGCCCAGCTCGTAGGGCGCCACATAGGACTTGGCGGCCGACATCCTTCCCCGCATGTACGGGTCGACGGAGAGGTACGTGTTCCGCACCAGCACCCGGCCCGGACCGGGCGCCGGGACCTCGGTCTCGACCAGGGCGAAGTCCTCGGACTTCGGCCATCCGACGGGCCGGCTGAGCAGCTGCCACTCGCGGCCGGTGGCGGGGAGCGTGGGGGTGTCGGACATGGGGTGGGGCCTCCTCGAGGTGTTTCAGAACCTGAAACAACCATGCCGCTGAATATTTCAGGATGTCAAGCATGTGGGTACTCTGGGGGGCATGGCCGCCGCATCCAGTCCCCCCAGCCGCCCCGACGCCCTGACCCTGGAGGTCGTCGAACTCATCGGCTCGGTCGTGGCCCGCTACCACGAGGAGTACGAGGAGGCGGCGGCCGGCCACGCGCTCACCGGCGCGCAGGCCCGGCTGCTGAGCCTGCTCTCCCTGGAGCCGCTGCCGATGCGGAAGCTCGCCCACCGTCTGAAGTGCGAGCCGTCGAACGTCACCGGGATCGTCGACCGTCTGGAGTCGCGCGGGCTGGCGGAGCGCCGGCCGGACCCGGCCGACCGCCGGGTGAAGCTGGCGGCGGCGACGGCGGAGGGGCGCAGGGTGGCCCGCAGCATGCGGGAGTCACTGCGTTTCGCCCGCGAGCCCCTGGCCGCCCTCACGGAACAGGAACGCCTGGCCCTGCGGGACACGCTGCGGACGATGCTGGACGCCGGCCGGGACACCGGCGCGTCCGGGACGCACGAGGCGTAGCCGGCGGCCGCACCGGACACGGGCCCGCGTCCGTCAGGTGCACCACCACAGGAAGCGGTTGCAGGTCTCCGAGGGTTCAGGCTCCGGTTCCGGTTCGGGCTCCGTGGTGGTCGGGGCGGGCTCCGGGGCGTCCGGCTGCGGCGGGGACTGCCGCGGCGGCGCCGCGGTCGGGTCGGCCGGTGCCGTGCCCGCGGGTGCCGGCCGGGTGGCCTCCTCGGGCTCCCCGCCCGCTTCCGCCTCCGCCGACTCCTCCGCCTCCGCCGACTCCTCGTCCGTCGGCGACTTGGAGGCCGACGGTGAGCCGGAGGCGCTGGGGGACGGGGAGTTCACGGAGGTGCCCGTGCCCGGGGCGCTGCCGGGCGGTGGCGCCGGCTCGGCCTCGGCCGATCCACCGGCCGGCGTCTCGTCCCCGGCCGCCGCCGGCTCGGGCTTCGACCCCGGTGCGTCCATCCCCAGCTCCGCGAGACTCAACGCGCCTGCGGCCAGGACGAATCCCGCCGCGATCAGCAGCGACCTGCGCCGTCGCCTGCGGTGCGTCGCGGCCTTGCGGTCCCGGCGGCTCACCCCTTCCGTGGGTTCCTCGTCGGCCGCCTCCGGACTCGCGGGAGCGTCGGCGGCCGGCTGCCGCGCGCCTTCGGCGGGTTCCGGCTCCGCGTGCGGTTCCGGCTCCGGTTCCGGATCCGGTACGCCCTCCTCGTGCGCCGCCTGCGGGGCGGCGGAGGCCTCCGGGTGGGCGCGGAGGGTCTCGACAGGGGTGCCGCACCCCGGGCAGGCGAGGGCGCCGTTGAGGTGCCGTCGGCACGGGTGGCAATAGTCCATGACGGGGGAAGACTAGGTTCCGCTCACGTCCGGTCGATAGGGCGAGGTGTGAAGGTTTGGTAGGGACCTTTGCCCAATGGTTTCGAAACTGCCGAAACCGTTGTGCGCGCGACCCATTGACACCCCCGCCACCCCGTCCTTACTGTCACGCCAGCATTTCGAACGTGTGTCGAAATATCGAACGTCCATCAACGAAACCGACGACACTGCCGAGAACAGGGTCCACAACGCAGCGAGGGGCAACCGCCTTGCGTATCACCGGAATCAGCACACACGTGGTCGGGACTCCGTGGCGCAACCTGACGTACGTCCAGGTGCACACCGACGAGGGGCTCACGGGGATCGGCGAGACCCGGATGCTGGGCCACACCGACGCCCTGCTGGGCTACTTGAGGGAGGCGGAGGCCAACCACATCCTCGGCAGCGACCCCTTCGCCGTGGAGGACCTGGTCCGCCGCATGAAGTACGGCGACTTCGGCCGCGCCGGCGAGATCGTGATGTCCGGCATCGCCGTCGTCGAGATGGCGTGCTGGGACATCAAGGGCAAGGCCCTCGGCGTGCCCGTGTGGCAGCTGCTCGGCGGAAAGGTGACCGACAGGGTCAAGGCGTACGCCAACGGCTGGTACACCACCGAGCGCACCCCGGAGGCGTACCACAAGGCGGCGCAGGCGGTGGTGGAGCGCGGCTACCGGGCCCTGAAGATCGACCCGTTCGGTACCGGACACTTCGAACTCGACCACCGGCAGAGCCTGTACGCGGTCTCCCTGATCGAGGCGGTCCGTGACGCCATCGGCCCCGAGACCGAGCTGATGCTGGAGATGCACGGCCGCTTCTCCCCCGCCACCGCCGTCCGACTCGCCAGGGAACTCGCGCCGTTCGACCCGGCCTGGCTGGAGGAGCCGGTGCCGCCGGAGAACCTCAAGGCGCTGGAGAAGGTCGCCGCCAAGGTCGACATCCCGCTCGCCACGGGTGAACGCGTCCACGACCGCATCGAGTTCCGTGAGCTGTTCGAGAGCCAGGCCGTCGACATCCTGCAGCCGGACGTCGGCCACATCGGCGGCATCTGGGAGACGCGCAAGCTCGCGGCGACCGCCGAGACGCACTACATGCTGGTCGCGCCGCACAACGTCGGCGGTCCGGTGCTCACCGCCGCGTCCCTCCAGGTCGGTTTCACCTCGCCGAACTTCAAGGTCCTGGAGCACTTCAACGACTTCGCGGACGCGGAGATCAAGAAGGTCGTCAAGGGCGCCCCGCAGGTGGACCCCCAGGACGGCTGCTTCCACCTCTCCGACGCCCCCGGGCTCGGGGTGGAGCTGGACGTCGACGCGGCGGCCGAATTCCCGCAGCAGCAGGCCCGGTTCGACCTGTGGGCCGAGGGCTGGGAGCAGCGCAAGCCCAAGGGCACGAAGTGACCGCGCACCCGGGCGGGCCCGCCGCGGCCGCCTCCGTCGCCGCCGACTCGCTCGCCGTCGTCGTCGAGGGCCCCGGCACGCACCGCCTCGTCGCGCACGAGCCGCGCGACCCCGGTCCCGGCGAGGCGCTGGTCGGTGTGCACGCGACCGGCATCTGCGGCAGCGACCGCGAGGTGTACCAGGGCAACCGGCCCGAGGGGTACGTGCGTTACCCGCTCACCCCGGGCCACGAGTGGTCCGGGACCGTGCTGCGGGTGGGCGCGGGGGTGCCGGCCTCGCTCACCGGCCGCAAGGTCGTCGGGGAGGGCTTCCGCAACTGCCAGGTGTGCGACCGCTGTCACGCCGGTGAGACGACGCTGTGCTCGGCGGGGTACGAGGAGACCGGGTTCACCCGACCGGGGGCGATGGCCGCCACGCTGACCCTCCCGGCCCGCCTGCTGCACGTCCTGCCGGACGAGGCCGACCTCACCGCGGCGGCACTGCTGGAGCCGGCGGCCTGCATCGCCGCCGCCGCGCTCAAGGCGAACGCCGTGCCCGGTGAGCGGGTCGCCGTGGTCGGTACGGGCACCCTCGGCATGTTCGCGGTGCAGTTCCTGCGCGCGCACTCCCCGGCCGAACTGCTCGTCGTCGGCAGCCGGGACGACCGTGAGGCGCTGTCCCGGCGGTACGGCGCCACCGACTTCCGCACGAAGGACCGGCAGCTCCCGGACGACTTCGACGTGGTGATCGAGACCGCCGGGTCGGCCGACGCGGCCCGTACGGCGGCCTCGCTGCTGAGGCGCGGCGGGCGGCTCGTCCTGACGGGCATCCCGGCGCCGGGCGCGGACGGTCTGGATCCGACGGATCTGGTGGTACGGCAGTTGGAGGTGCACACCGTCTTCGGGGCGGCGCCGGACGCCTGGGCGCACACGGTGCGGGTGTTCGCCGCCGGGCTGCTCGATCCGCTGCCCCTGGTCACGCACGAACTGCCGCTGGCCGATTTCTCCCGGGCCATCGAGCTGGTGGGGTCGGGCGACCCCGCGGTGGGCAAGGTCCTGCTGCGCCCGTGAGCCCGGCAGCCGCCGGGGACGGGCCGGGTGAGGGGGCGACCTGACGGTCCCACACCCGGCCCGTCCCTCCTCCGCCCCTCTCATCCCTCCCTCCCACCCCTCTCGTCCTTCCCGTCCCTCCCCTCGTCACCGCAGACACCCGCCCCACCCCGGGCCGCGAACCTCGTCCGGCCCACCGAACAAAAGGACATCTCGTGACCGACGCTTCCGCCAAGGCGCCCCGCAGGCCCGGTGAGCAGGCGCTCACCGCGCTCGGCCTCGGCGCTCCCGCCCCCGACCCCGCCGACGCCTCGCCGCACTCCTTTCCCGGCGGAGGCCGCTGGCGCACCGAGGTCCCCTCCTGTGAGGGGCCCGAGGCGTTGGCGGTGGTGCTGAAGGAGGCCTCCCGGCTGGACGTGCCGATCCACCGGATCAGCCAGGGCAGCGGCGTGTGGATGCTGACCGACGCCGAACTCACCGAGATGGTCGACGCCACGGCCGAACGGGACATCGAGCTCTGCCTGTTCACCGGCCCGCGCGGCACCTGGGACATCGGCGGCTCCACCCGTACCGACTCGCAGGGCGCCGGACCGCGTGCCCGGGGGCACGACGCGGTCGCCGGGTGCGTCGAAGACGCCGTCCGGGCAACGGAGTCGGGCGTCAAGTGCCTGCTCGTCGCCGACGAGGGCGTGCTGTGGACGCTGCACCGGGCGCGGGCGGCCGGCATCATCCCGGCCGACACCACGCTGAAGGTCTCGGCACTCGTCGGACCGGTGAACCCGGCCTCGTACGCGGTGTACGAGCAGCTCGGCGCCGACTCGATCAACGTGCCGAGCGACCTGACGCTCGATCATCTCACCGAGATACGACGGGTTTCGGCCACTCCGATGGACATGTACATCGAGGCCCCCGACGACCTCGGCGGCTATGTGCGGATGTACGAGGTCGCGGAGCTGATCCGGCGCGGCGCGCCGCTGTACCTGAAGTTCGGCCTGGCCAAGGCGCCCGGGATCTATCCGTACGGGCACCACATGCGGGAACTCACCCTGGCCACCGCGAAGGAGCGGGTGCGGCGCGGCCGGCTCGCCCTGGATCTGCTCGCCCGGCACGGCGCGGACGGCGACATGGCGCCCCTCGGTTCGCGGCTTCCGGGCGATCTGCGCCGGTTCGACACCCCGTCATAACGTTCCGGAAACTCGACTTCACAGAAGTAGACACAGTCGCGCACAATCCCACACACTCCTTTCTCGGTTCTCGTCAGACACCCTGCCCCGGAAGCGACGTCGCCCCTCTGTCCGGCCCGCACGTCACCGCCCCGGCACACACCTCAAGGATGATGATCATGCGTAACCGCAGAAGCGCCCTCGCCGCCGTGGCCACCGCCGCCTCGCTCGCCCTCACCCTGTCCGCCTGCGGCCAGAACAGCGAGGGCGGCAGCGAGGAGGACAAGGGAGGACCCGAGGGGGCGACCATCGGCATCGCGATGCCGACCAAGTCCTCCGAGCGCTGGATCGCCGACGGCAACAACGTCGTCAAGGACCTGCAGTCCAAGGGCTACAAGACCAAGCTGGTCTACGGCGAGGACGACCCGGACCAGCAGGTCGCGCAGATCGAGAACCTGATCACGCAGGGCGTGAAGGCGCTGATCGTGGCGTCCATCGACAACAAGTCGATGAACAACGTGCTGCAGCAGGCCAAGGACGCCGACATCCCGGTGATCTCCTACGACCGCCTGATCCTCGGCACCGAGAACGTCGGCTACTACGCCTCGTTCGACAACGAGAAGGTGGGCGAACTCCAGGGCGACTACATCCTGGACAAGCTCGGTCTGAAGGACGGCAGCGAGAAGGGGCCGTTCAACATCGAGCTGTTCGCCGGCTCCAACGACGACAACAACACCCGCTACTTCTTCCAGGGCGCGATGAACGCCCTGAAGCCGTACATCGACAAGAAGCAGCTCGTCGTCCGGTCCGGCCAGACCGAACTCAACCAGGTCACCACCCTGCGCTGGGACGGCGGCACCGCCCAGAAGCGCATGGACGACATCCTGACCTCGTCCTACAAGACCGGGCGGGTCGACGCGGTCCTCTCCCCCTACGACGGCATCTCCATCGGCATCCTGTCCGCCCTGAAGTCGGACGACTACGGCTCCAAGAGCAAGCCGCTGCCGATCGTCACCGGCCAGGACGCCGAGGTCGCCTCGGTGAAGTCGATCATCGCCGGCCAGCAGTCGATGACCGTCTACAAGGACACCCGTGAGCTGGCCAAGGTCGCCACGAACATGGTCGACGCGCTGCTCAACGACAAGGAGCCCGAGGTCAACGACACCAAGACCTACCACAACGGGGCGAAGGTCGTACCGGCCTACCTGCTGGAGCCGGTCGCGGTGGACGAGGAGAACTACCAGGAGGTCGTCGTCGACTCCGGCTACATCAAGGAGAGCGACCTCAAGTAACCGCCGCCACCGACCGATCCACCCCTGACTGGAAGGCACGACCATGGCGGGACCCGTCCTGGAAATGCGCTCGATCGTCAAGACCTTTCCCGGCGTCAAGGCGCTGTCGGACGTCACACTGACCGTCCGGCGGGGCGAGGTCCACGCCATCTGCGGCGAGAACGGCGCCGGCAAGTCGACCCTGATGAAGGTCCTCTCCGGCGTCCACCCGCACGGCAGTTACGAAGGGGAGATCCTCTTCGAGGAGGAGACCTGCCGGTTCAAGGACATCAGGGCCAGCGAGCAGCGCGGCATCGTCATCATCCACCAGGAACTGGCCCTGGTGCCCTACCTCTCCCTCGCGGAGAACATCTTCCTCGGCAACGAGCACACCCGGCGCGGCCGCATCGACTGGCACGAGACGCTGCGGCACGCCACCGAACTGCTGCGCCGGGTCGGGCTCGAGGACCACCCCGAGACCCGGGTCGCCGACATCGGCGTGGGCAAGCAGCAGTTGGTGGAGATCGCCAAGGCGCTGTCGAAGAAGGTGAAGCTGCTCATCCTCGACGAGCCGACCGCGGCGCTCAACGACGAGGACAGCGGCAAACTGCTCGACCTGATCCTCCAGTTGAAGGAACAGGGCATCACGTCGATCATCATCTCCCACAAGCTGAACGAGATCCGCAAGGTCGCCGACTCGGTGACGATCCTGCGGGACGGGCAGACCATCGAGACGCTCGACGTGAAGGCGGCGCAGACCACCGAGGACCGGATCATCAGCGGCATGGTCGGCCGCGACCTGGAGCACCGCTTCCCCGAGCGGACCCCGCACCACCCGGAGGAGGGCACGGCCCCGGCGCTCGAGATCCGCAACTGGACCGTGCACCACCCCATCGACCAGCAGCGCAAGGTCGTCGACGACGTGTCCCTGGAGGTCCGGCGCGGCGAGATCGTCGGCATCGCCGGCCTGATGGGCGCCGGCCGCACCGAGCTGGCGATGAGCGTCTTCGGCCGCACCTACGGCCGGCACGCGGCCGGCACGGTCCTCCGGGACGGCCGGGAGATCCGCACGAAGACCGTCCCCGAGGCGGTACGGCACGGCATCGCGTACGTCACCGAGGACCGCAAGCACTACGGCCTGAACCTCATCGACACCATCAACCGCAACATCTCGCTCAGCGCGCTGGGCAAGGTCGCCCGGCGGGGCGTCGTGGACGAGCACGAGGAACGCCAGGTCGCCGAGGGTTTCCGCACGTCCATGAACATCAAGGCGCCGACCGTCTTCGAACCGGTGGGCAAGCTGTCCGGCGGCAACCAGCAGAAGGTCGTCCTCAGCAAGTGGATCTTCGCGGGTCCCGAGGTGCTGATCCTGGACGAACCGACCCGTGGCATCGACGTCGGTGCCAAGTACGAGATCTACACGGTCATCGACCAACTGGCCGCACAGGGCAAGGCGGTCGTCTTCATCTCCTCCGAACTGCCCGAACTGCTCGGCATGTGCGACCGCATCTACACGATGGCCGCGGGGCGGCTGACCGGGGAGTTCCCGCGGGCCGAGGCCTCCCAGGAGTCGCTGATGCGCCACATGACGAAGGACAAGCAGGACGCGCGGGACACACGGGACACGCAGGGCGAGAAGAACCAGAAGGACGAAGAGGTAACCCGATGAGCACGGATGTCACCGACAAGACCCCGGCCGCCGCGCCGCCGGGCAGGAACGGGGCGGGCACCGGTGACGGACTGCTCCGGCTGATGCTGGACGGCATGCGCCGCAACATGCGCCAGTACGGCATGCTGTTCGCCCTGGGCCTGATCGTGGCGCTGTTCGCCGTGTGGACCGACGGTGACCTGATCCTGCCGCGCAACGTGTCCAACCTGGTGCTGCAGAACAGCTACATCCTGATCCTCGCGATCGGCATGATGCTGGTCATCATCGCGGGCCACATCGACCTGTCGGTCGGCTCGCTGACGGCGTTCGTCGGGTCGATGGCCGCGGTGTTCATGGTCCGCAACGACATCCCCTGGCCGATGGCGGTGGTGCTGTGCCTGGCCGTGGGCGCCATCGCGGGCGCCGTGCAGGGGTGGTTCATCGCGTACGGCGGCATACCGTCGTTCATCGTGACCCTGGCGGGCATGCTCACCTTCCGCGGTCTGACCGAGATCTTCCTGGAGGGCCAGACCCTCGGCCCGTTCCCGCGCGGGCTGCAGAAGGTCGCCAACGGCTTCCTGCCCGAGGTCGGCCCAAAGACGAACTACCACAACCTCACCCTGCTGCTCGGCTTCGGACTGATCGCGCTCGTGGTGCTCCAGGAGGTCCGTGACCGGCGCCGCCAGCAGGAGTTCGCCCTCGACGTCCCGCCCGTCAAGCTGTTCCTGCTGAAGCTGGTGGCGCTCACCGCCGCCATCCTCACCGTCACGCTGCTGCTCGCCAGCTACAAGGGCGCCCCGATCGTGCTGCTGATCCTCGGCGCGCTGCTCGTCGGCTTCGGCTACGTGATGCGCAACGCCGTCATCGGCCGCCACATCTACGCCATCGGCGGCAACCTGCCGGCGGCCAAGCTGTCCGGCGTGCGGGACAAGAAGGTCACCTTCCTGGTCTTCCTGAACATGGGCATGCTCGCGGCCCTGGCGGGTCTGGTCTTCGCCGCCCGCTTCAACGCGGCCTCTCCCAAGGCCGGCCTCAACTTCGAACTCGAGGCGATCGCGGCCGCGTTCATCGGCGGCGCGTCGATGAGCGGCGGTGTCGGCACCGTGCTCGGCGCGATCATCGGCGGTCTGGTCCTGGGCGTGCTGAACAACGGCATGAACCTCGTCGGCATCGGCACCGACTGGCAGCAGGTCATCAAGGGCCTGGTGCTCCTGGCGGCGGTCGGCTTCGACGTGTGGAACAAGCGCAAGGTCGGTTCGTAGGTCGGCTCGGGCCCCGCCGGAAGGCGGGGCCCTCTCCATGAGGGAGCTGCAACGTATGGAACTGAACAGACGCACGGTCATGGCGGGTGCGGCGGCCGCGGCCGCCGCCACCGCGGTCGGCGGCGGCACGGCACACGCCTCGCCGACCGGGAGCGGGGGCGGTGGCGGTGGCGGCCGGGGGAAGCCGGTGCGGGCGCTCTTCGGCACGCTCGCGGACGGCACCCGGGTCCACAGCTGGTCGCTGGAGAACGGCGGGACCCGGATGACGGTCCTGTCCTACGGCGGCATCGTCCGGTCGCTGGAGATCCCCGACCGCCGGGGCCGCCGTGCGAACGTCTCCCTCGGCTTTCGCACCCTCGAGGAGTACGTCGCCTCCAGCCCTTACTTCGGCGCCCTGATCGGCCGCTACGGCAACCGGATCGGCAAGGGCCGCTTCACCCTCGACGGCAAGGAGCACCAGCTCTCCGTCAACGACGGCGCCAACAGCCTGCACGGCGGCGCGCAGGGCTTCGACAAGCGGGTCTGGGACGTCGAGCCGTTCACCGAGGGGTCCGACGTCGGACTGCACCTGCACCACGTCGCCGTCGACGGCGAGATGGGCTACCCGGGCACACTGCGGGTGAAGGTGACGTACACCCTCACCCGGCACGGCGACTGGCGCGTCGACTACGCGGCCACCACCGACCGGGCCACCGTCGTCAACCTCACCAGCCACGTCTACTGGAACCTCGCCGGCGAGGGCGGCGGCTCGATCCAGGACCACGAACTGTCCATCGCCGCCGCCCGCTACACACCGGTCGACGCGGGACTGATCCCCACCGGCGAACTCGCCCGGGTCGGCGGCACCCCGTTCGACTTCCGCCGCGCCAAGCCGGTCGGCCGGGACCTGCGCGTCGCCCACCGGCAGATGCTGTACGGGCAGGGCTTCGACCACAACTGGGTGCTCGACAAGGGCGTCACCGCCCGCCCCGGGCCCGCCGCCACGCTCCGCGACCCCGCCTCCGGCCGCACCCTGCGGATCGCCACCACCGAGCCGGGGCTGCAGTTCTACTCCGGCAACTTCCTCGACGGCACCCTCGTCGGCACCGGCGGACGGGTCTACCGCCAGGGGGACGGACTGTGCCTGGAGACCCAGCACTTCCCCGACTCGCCGAACCAGCCGTCGTTCCCCTCGACCGTCCTGCGCCCGGGTGAGACGTACCGGACGACGACGGTCCACTCGTTCGGCGTCTGACCTCTGACGCGGGGCGCGACGCACCTCACGCGCCCCGGGTTCACTCCGTCACAGTTTTTTCACACCGGTTGAACAGCGCCACACCTCCTTCCGTATCTACCGGTGGCCCGTGCTCCCCCGCGCGGGCCACCCACGCATGACGGGCCCACCACGTCCCCAGCGGGCCCGCCGTCCCCGGAGGTTCCATGGCCGACGTCACCTCGCTGTTCCGCAGCAACGCGGCGCACAGCCCGTCGATGGCTGCGCTGGCGCGCGAGAGCGACGGGGCCGGCCTGGTGGACTTCTGCATCCCGTGCAACCCGTACTTCCCCACCCCCGCCATGTTCGAGGACATGGCGGCCCGGCTGCGCGACATCATCACGTACTACCCGAGCAGCGCCGACACCATCACGGCCGAGCTGTGCAGCCTGCTCCGACTCCCGCCGCAGTGCGTGGCCATGGGCAACGGGTCCACCGAACTCATCACCTGGATCGACCACCTGCTGGTCCGCGAGTCCCTCGCCGTCCCCGTCCCCACCTTCGGCCGCTGGACCGACCAGCCCATGGAGACCGGCAAGCGGGTCGACATGTTCCCGCTCCAGGAGTCCGGCGGTTTCGCCCTCGACCTCGCCCAGTACGCCGAGTTCATCCGGGCCCGGGGCACGAAGGTCGCGGTGATCTGCAACCCCAACAACCCCGACGGCGGCTTCCTGCACAAGCACGCGCTCGTGCAGTTCATGGACGCGATGGCCGACCTGGACCTGGTGGTGATCGACGAGTCGTTCCTGGAGTTCGCCGACGCCGAGGTGGAACCGTCGGTGGTGCAGGAGGCGATGCTGCGCCCCAACGTCATCGTCCTGCGCAGCCTCGGCAAGAACTTCGGCCTGCACGGGATCCGCTTCGGCTACCTCGTCGCCAACCCCTCGCTCGCGGGCCGCATCCGCTCGATGCTGCCGAAGTGGAACCTCAACTCCTTCGCCGAGCACGTGGTGTTCATGCTGAAGGAGCACGGCACCGAGTACCAGCAGAGCCTCCACCAGGTGCGCCGCGACCGGATGGACATGTCCGGCCAGCTCTCCTCACTGCCCGGTCTGACGGTCTACCCGTCCCAGGGCAACTTCCTCTTCGTGCGCCTCCCCGTGGGCGCCGAAGGCACCGTGGTCCGGGACCGCATGCTCACCGAGCACCGGCTCCTGGTCCGCGAGTGCGGCAACAAGATCGGCTCCTCCAGCCGCTTCCTGCGTCTCGTGGTACGTCCCCAGGTGGACGTACGCCGCCTGGTGTCCGGCCTGGAACAGGTGCTCTACGGGACCTCCAGGAGGGGAGCCGCCGTGCCCGAGCAGGCCACAGGGACCGGCTACAGCTCGGGCACGGCGGCAGTGGACCGTCTGGTCAGCGAGACCAACGGCGCCGGCACCCAGGGCCTCGCCGCTCAGGCCATCGGCGCCGGCGCCGGTGCGCACGCCCCGGGCCTCCCCGCCGCTCCGGCCGCCGGCATCGGCATGCCGCTCCCCGCCGCCCCGTCCCCCCTCCCGGTGGGCGCGGACGGCGGGATGCCGATGCCGGCGGCAGCCTCACCGGGGGTGCAGCAAATGCCCCCGCCGGTGCCTCAGCAGATGCCGCACCCCGTGCAGCAGCCCCTGCAGCAGCCCGCGATGCCGCAGCAGGTTCCGCAGCAGCCCGTCCCCCAGCAGATGCCGCACCCCCTGGCGGCCCCGGCGCAGATACCGCTTCCGGCACCCATACCCGCCGCGGCGTCCTTCCCGCCCCCGCAGGCACCCGCCCCGGCTCCGGTACCGGCCCAGATGCAGATGCCCGCCGGCCCCACCCCGCCCGGCGTCCCCGCCCGTGGCGGCCTCACGGCGGCCCAGGTCAGAGGCACCGACGGCCTCTCCCCGGCCCCCATGGCCGGCTGGTCCGGAGCGCAGGCGCAGAACTGGCCGGAGGCGGCGGGCATGGGCCAGGTGGGCTGAGCAGGCCCGCCGGTCGGGCCCCACCAGCAACGGTTCGATGTGCGGCCCGGTTCCGGGCCGCACATCGAACCGTTGCTGGTGTCGTATCAGTCCTTGTCTGCCTAGTGGTGGTTGCCGCCACGGTCGTAGCCGCCGTGGTGGTCGCCGTAACCGCCACGGTCGTAGCCGTTGTGGTGGTCGCCGTAACCGCCACGGCCGTAGTCGTTGTAGCCGCGGTCGTGGTCGTAACCGCCACGGCCGTAGTCGTTGTAGCCGCGGTGGTGGTCGTAACCGCCACGGCCGTAGTCGTTGTAGCCGCGGTGGTGGTCGTAACCGCCACGGCCGTAGTCGTCGTAGCCGCGGTGGTGGTCGTAACCGCCACGGCCGTAGTCGTCGTAGCCACGGTGATCGCCATAACCGCCACGGTCATAGCCGTTGTGGTGGTCGCCCTGGCTGTGGCTGTAGGGCGCGGACGCGACGGACGCCGAAGCAGTGCCTGCCGTGCCCACCGCGATGCCACCGGCCATCACCAGCCCGGCGGCGGACACCGCGGCCAGACGCTTCGCGCGTTGTGCTCGCATGGGAATACCTCTCGCTCCATCATCTCCCGCGTCTCCGGGAGGAAGCGCGGGAACGGACGGCCGCAGCCGCACATCGAAAGTGCGGCAGGGTCTTCTGATGTCACCGCATGTCGTCCAGAGCACGGGCTCGACCGCCGACGCCTCCGGGTCACCCTTCGCGGGCGGTCACCGTGGCCAGGGTCCGCTTTACCGGGAACCGGTCGGCCGGGCGTGCCGTGCGTGCGGCATTCAACCACCGAGCCTAGTACCGCGACAGCGGTTTGGCATCTCGGGCGACCCACTGCGTACGCCCGTTCACCGGGGGAACCGGGCCGTGTCCTCCCGGATCGGCGGGACGGCGGGCCGGCCTCCCCGGTGTCCGTGCGAGCCTCGCAGGTCAGGAGGCCGGGCACTCCTTCCAGGCCATGTGGTAGGTGGTGCTGATGTCCCCGTCGGTGGAGTCCATGGTCATGAAGCTGACCTTGTCGGGGGATTTGGTGCCCGCGCTGACGCGCAGTTCGGTGTTGATGTTGAAGTTGCGCAGGACACCGCAGGGGGCGTAAACGAGCTGGGCCCAGTCGGTGGTGTCCGTGGCCTGCCAGTTGTCGTCGTGGGGGCCGTCGTAGACGTGGGTGCGGTACTCCGTGTTCGGGGAGCCCTGGAAGTAGTACGACGCCCGCTGGGTGCCCTTCGCGCCGGGCTGGAGGGCGGCGAAGCCGCGGTAGTCGGCGCTGGCGATGGCGTAGGTGAAGCCCTGGGGGACGTGGACGACGAGGCTGAGCTGGCAGTTCTTGCGGGATGCCGTGGGGTCGGAGGTGCCGCCCGCCTGGGCGAGGTAGTCGCTGTAGGTCACGGTGAACGCGGTGTTGTCCTCGGAGACGGCGACTGCGGCCGTGCCCTTGGGACAGCCGGAGCCGTTCACCGTGGCGATGTCGATGACGATCTTGTCCGAGGGCGGGTCGTCGAACACGGAGGACGGGTTGTGCGCGGGTGTCGCGGCGGTGAGCAGCGCGGCCACCGCGCTGCCGAGAAGCAGGCCACCAGCCATGGTTCTCCCTATTCGGTCGGTGGGGGGTGGATGCGACGTCGTACGCGTGTCGCCTTCTCTTTCGTTGAAACGTCATGCACCTGACAAGAAAGCGGGCGCACGACCCCCGGCCCTCGTGAAGGAGGCATGAAGGTGACGTGAAGGCCGGGAGCGCTCGCATCGTACGCAGCGCGGTGGCCGGCGGGCAGGACGAACTTTGGCCATTCGTCCCGTACGGACCGGCGGAGCGTTCACAGGGGAGACGGAAAGGGAACGGCCCGCCCGAGCCCCACCGGCCTCACTCGTACCGGGCGAAACCGACGTACCGGGAACCTCGTGTGAACAGCGGCGGGCCGATCCGTAGACAATGGCCCACCAGGAGCACAAGCAGCACACCAGGAGGCGGCTCCCTTGGAGCTCAGCAGGCGTACCTTCACCGCGCTGGCCGGAACGGCGGCGCTCGGCCTCGCGCTGACCGGCAGCAGGGCGGCGACCGGCACGCACCCGGCGCAGGCCGTTCCGACGGGCCCGCCGCCCGCCGCGCCGCGCGCGGACGGCAAGCGGCACGAGGTCGGCTTCGACCGGTACTCGCTGCTGGTCGACGGCCGGCGGCTGGTGCTGTGGTCGGGCGAGATGCACCCCTTCCGGCTGCCGAGCCCGTCGCTGTGGCGGGACGTGCTGCAGAAGCTGCGCGCCCACGGGCACAACGCGGTCAGCGTTCCCGTCCCCTGGAACCTCCACTCCCCCGCGCCCGGCCGGCACGACTTCACCGGTGTGCGGGACCTGGACCTGTTCCTCACCATGGCCGCCGAGGAGCGGCTGTACGTCGTCCTGCGCCCCGGGCCGTACCTGGGATCCGCCGATCTGGACGCCGGTGGCCTCCCCGGCTGGCTGAGGGCCGCCGAGGGGGTGGCCGCCCGGACCGTGACCGCCCGGACCGCGGACCCGGCGTATCTGCGGCACGTGGACGAGTGGCTGGGCGCGGTCGACGCCATCGCCGTCCGGCACCTGTTCACCGGCGGCGGCGGCACGGTGCTGCTGTACCAGTTCGAGGACCGGTCCCCCGGAGCGGACGGCGGCGCCCACCTGTCCCGCCTCCGCAGGAAGGTGCGCGCCGACGGGATCGACGTACCGCTGTTCCACGACGACGGCCGTGCGGACGGACCCCGGACGCCCGGGTTCGCCGCCGGGACGGCCGTGGGTGCCTCCGACCCCTGGGGCGGGGTCTCCTCCGGCGGCCGGGGGTACGCCGGGGTGCGCGAGAAGTGGGACCCGGCGCACGAGCGGAGCGGCCTCCTCACCCGGCTCGCCACCGGGGTCACCGCGCACACCGTGCGCATGGCGGCCGGCGGGACGTCCTGGGGGTGGCTGTCCTCGCCCGACGTGTACACCTCGTACGACTACGGGGCCCCGATCGACCAGGCCCGCCGGCCCACCTCCAAGCTGGCCCCGCCGCAGCAGCTCGGGCACCTGCTGCGGACCGTGCCGGACCTCGCCCGGCTGGAGCCGGCCGGCGAGGTGCGGGCGAAGGACGACCGGCTGAAGGTCCATCACCTGGCCAATCCCGACACCGACGCCCAGGTGTACGTCCTGCGCAACGACTCCGCCGAGCAGGTCACCTCCGCGCTGCCGGGCACCGGGATCGAGGTGCCCGTGACGGTCGGGGCGCGGGACGCCAGACTGCTCGTCACCGGGCTGCGGCTGGGGCGGCGGAAGCTGGCGTTCTCCACCGCGCAGCCGCTGTTCCGGCTGGCCGTCGGGCGGCAGGACATCGCCGCGTTCGTGGGCCGGGCCGGTGAGACGGCACAGGTCTCCCTCGCCTGCGACGTCCAGCCGCTCACCAACCGGCTGGATCCCGAGCCCGCCTGGTCCTACGCCCAGGGCCGGCTGAACGTGGTGACGCCGCTGGGGGTGGGCGGGCTGAGCCGGGTGCTGGTCGAGAACGGCGACTCGACGACGCCCATGCTGCTGCTGTTCGCCGACGACGCGACCGCGCTGCGGCTGTGGCCCCACGAGACCCCGTCCGGCCCGCTGCTGGTCCACGGTCCGGCGCTGCTGCGCTCGGCCACGCTGCAAGGCGCCACCGTCCACCTCACCGGCGACGTCGCCGGTGAGACCGGCCTGGAGGTGTGGGCGCCGCGCGGGGTCACCGCCGTGACCTGGAACGGGCAGCCGGTGCGCACCACGGCCAGCCGAGCCGGGAGCCTGGTGATGAAGGGGCTGCTGCCGGCCACGCCCGCGCCGTCCCTGCCCGCGCTCGACGGCTGGCGGCGGCGGACGGAGAACCCGGAGGCCGAGCCGGACTTCGACGACGCGCGGTGGACGGCCGCCGACCGCACCGCCTCCCGCGGCGGCGCTCCCGTGCCCGAGGGACGGCCCGTGCTGTCCGCGGACGACTACGGCTTCCACTACGGCGACGTCTGGTACCGGGGACGCTTCGAGGACGCGCGCGGCATCACCTCGGTGTCCCTGTCGTACCGCACGGGGACGCAGGGGCTGCTGATGGCCTGGCTGGACGGGCAGCCGCTGGGCACGCACCGCATGCCGGTGCCGGACGAGGACACGGTGGGCCGGGGCACCTGGACCGCCACGGCCGCCTTCGCCGTGCCCGAGCGGCTGCGCGAGCGGGGCGGACGGGTGCTGTCCGTGCTGGTACGGCCGATGCAGCAGGCCGCTCAGGAAAGCACCGCCGACGACGGCGGGCCCGGGAGCGGGGGCGGGGAGGCGGACGGTGCGTCCGGGGCCGGGCGCGGGCTGACCTCCGTCGCCTTCGAGGGCGCCTCCCGGGAGATCGGCTGGCGGATCCAGGGGGCGGGGACGCCGGACCGGGTGCGGGGGGCGCTGAACAACGGCGGGCTGTACGGGGAGCGCGAGGGCTGGCATCTGCCGGGCCACGACGACCGGGACTGGGAGCCCGTGGACCTTCCGCGCGAGGACCGGCGGCAGGGGGTGGCCTGGTACCGGACGGACTTCCGGCTGGACGTCGATCCGGACGTGGACGGGTCGATCGGTCTCGTCCTCGAGGACGGGCCGGAGCGCGCCTACCGCGTCCAGATCTTCCTGAACGGCTGGAACATGGGCCAGTACATCAACGATGTGGGCCCGCAGCACACCTTCGTGCTGCCGAACGGGGTCCTCCGCACACGGGGGTCCAACACACTGGCCCTGGCGGTGCTGTCCGACGGGACCACACCCGCCGGCCTGGGCGAGGTGCGGCTGACGCTGCTGGGCGCGGTGCGCGGCGGGGTGCCGGTGGAGCCGGTGGAGTCCCCGGGGCGGTGACCCACCGCCCCGGCGGCCCCTCCGGCAGCCCCCTTCGCCATGTTCGTCATGTTTCGTCGTGTTCGTCACGCCGTCGGGCTCAGGCCAGCCGGATCACGTTCCAGGACAGTGGTTCCAGTACGGCGGTGAGCCGCCCGTCCGCCAGGTCCGTGCCCTCGGCCGGGTGCGGGGTGACCCGCTCGGGTTCGTCGAGGGTGTTGCGGGCGTCGGGGTCGGCGTCCGCGAGGACGCTGTGTTCCACGACCGTGGTGAGGCCGAGGCCGCCGAGGGCGATCTCCAGGGGCAGCGCACCGGTGCGGCTCCGGTTGACGGCGAACACGGTGACCGTGCCGTCGTCGGCGCGTACGGCGGTGGCGTGCAGCAGGTCGGCGGTGCCGTACCGGGCCGTCTCGTACGTCGGTGAGTCCACCCGGACGTCGAGGACCTCGCCCCTGCCGTACCGGGAGGCCTGCGCGAACGGGTGGAACGTCGTCTGGCGCCAGGCGGGGCCGCCCGGCTCGGTCAGGATCGGCGCGATGACGTTGACGAGCTGGGCGAGGCAGGCGATCTTGACCCGGTCGGCGTGCCGGAGCAGGGCGATGAGCAGCGAGCCGAACACGACGGCGTCGGTGACGCTGTAGTGGTCCTCCAGCAGGCGCGGCGCCTCGGGCCAGTCGTCCTGCGCGAAGGTCTCCGCCTGTTCCTGCCAGCGGGACATGTACCAGACGTTCCACTCGTCGAAGGAGAGGGTGATCTTCTTCGTGGACTTGAGCTTCGCGCCGACGTGGTCGCAGGTGGCGACGGTGTCCTCGATGAAGGACTCCATGTCGACGGCGGAGGCGAGGAAGGAGTCGAGGTCGCCGTCGTGCGGCTCGTAGTAGGCGTGCAGGGAGATGTGGTCGACCAGGTCGTAGGTCTCGGTGAGGACCGTCGCCTCCCAGGCGGCGAAGGTCGGCATGGAGCGGCCCGAGGAGCCGCAGGCGACCAGTTCGACGCCGGGGTCCTGCTGGCGCATGGCGCGGGCGGTCTCGGCGGCGAGGCGGCCGTACTCCTCGGCGGTCTTGTGGCCGGTCTGCCAGGGGCCGTCCATCTCGTTGCCCAGGCACCACAGCCGGATGCCGAAGGGGTCCTTGTCGCCGTGCGCGGTGCGCAGGTCGGACAGGGCGGTGCCGGCGGGGTGGTTGGCGTACTCCTGGAGTTCGAGGGCCTCGGTGACGCCCCGGGTGCCGAGGTTGACGGCCATCACGGGCTCGGCCTGCGGGCCGATCTTCCGCAGGAAGGAGATGTACTCGGACAGGCCGAAGCGGTTGGTCTCGGTGGAGTGCCAGGCGAGGTCGAGGCGGCGCGGGCGGTCCTCGGCGGGGCCGACGGAGTCCTCCCATCGGTAGCCGGAGACGAAGTTGCCGCCGGGGTAGCGGACCGCGGTGACGCCGAGTTCGCGGACCAGGTCCAGGACGTCGGTGCGCAGGCCGTCGGCGTCGGCGGCGGGGTGGCCGGGTTCGTGGATGCCGGTGTAGACGCAGCGGCCGAGGTGTTCGACGAAGGAGCCGAAGAGGCGGGGGTCGACCGGGCCGACGGTGAAGGCGGGGTCGAGGGTGAAGCGGGCGGTACGCATCTTTTCCTTTCGGGGGTTCGCCGGTGCGGGTGCCGGTGCCGGTACGGCGGAGGACGTCACTGGCCGGCGAGGCCGGTGTGCGCGACGCCCGCCACGATCTGGCGCTGGAAGAAGACGAAGACGACGATCAGCGGCAGGCTCGCCACGAGGCCGCCGGCCATCAGCTGAGGTGGAGTCCTTCACGTCGATGCCGGGGTGGTCCTTCCGGAAGGCGTCCAGCATCGCGATCATGTTGTAGCCGTCGCCGCCGCTGAAGAGGTTCCAGTACCGCACCCGTGTGCCGGCGTCGGAGGTCAGGGCGTCCGACGCCGGTGCCGAGGGCCGCGAAGCCGAAGCTGCCCGCGACCGTCAGGCCGCCCGCCGCGGCCAGTAAGTGCCTGCGATTCAGGCCAGGTCGTCCCATGCCCTGCCCCATCTGTCGGGATCTCGTGGTCGGAGGAGTCACGCCCGCACGGGCCGCACCTCACACAGCTTGTTCGACACGACAGCTCGTTCGACATATCGGATGATGCCCGTAACTTCGAACGGACCGTAAGGGCCGGGCGGGGACACGTCAATGGTTCGGACAAGAACTCGGGGTCCGGAAGGGCGGCGGCTTCTCGCATCACCCGGCCGAAGAGCGCTGCCCGCCCCTAAAGTGAGGGGGGTTCGTACAATTCAGCGACTCACGTGGCACAGGGGGTGACGCGCGTGGAGCACCGGTGCCGGCGGCGGGAGGGTGAAGTGCGCCGCCGGCCGCGTCGCGGCGTGCGTCGTCCCGCCGCCGACCCGTCCGACGTCATCAGCCACCCGGGGAGAGAAGTGAGCACCAAGGGCGCCATGCGCAGGCTCCGCGACGATCTGGTGGAGGCTCTCGAGGGTCTGGCCAGGCCGTCGACCCCCGTGGAGCTGTTCGACACCCTGTGCGCCCGGCTCACGAGGCGTCGCGGCAGACCGGTGGAGTACCGCCTGGTGACATTCCCGCCGGGCACGGCCAGCGGACTGTACCTGGACATGGCGGACCGGGACCTGATCTGCGTGCAGGAGAACACCAGTCCCTGGCACCAGGTGGTCATCTTCGGGCACGAGGCCTGGCACATGGTCGCCGGTCACGCCGGCCGGCACGAGCCCGGTCCCGCGGTCGCCGCGCGTCTGCTGGCGGACGAGGCCGACCTGGCAGCCGCTCTCCAGGTGGCGGCACGCACCGACTTCGACCGGAACGAGGAGTCCGACGCCGAGTTGTTCGGCCTGACCCTCGCGGGCCGCCTGCGCGGCTGGCTGGAGGACGCGGACACGGTGGCACCGCGCAGCGAGCTGGCGCGGCGCATCCAGGCATCGCTCGGACACCGCCGGGGCTGACGCGTGCGGAACTCCGACTACTACCTTCCCGCCATCGCCCTCGGCATCGCCTTCGTCGTCAAACTCCCGGCTCTGCGGCGGGGTTGGCGCGATCCGCTGGTGCGTTCCGCCCACTTCCTGCTCTTCACCGCGGGCGTCTGCTTCTTCTTCGCCGCCCCGCCCACCATCGTCACGGTCAACGACCTCACGGGCATCCCGAACTTCTCGGGCCCACTGGTCTACTCCATCATGTGCGCCTTCAGCTGCGCCTGTCTGGTGCTGATCGTCAACTGGCGCGGCGGACCGCCGGAGACGATCCGGCGTCACTCCCGGCGGTGGATCGCCGGCTACACGGCGGTCATCGTCGCCCTTCCCGTGTTCTTCGCGCTGGGGGACGCTCCCGTCGAGCGGCTCCGCGACCTGGACACCTACTACGCGACCACGCCCTTCCTCCGCGAGATGATCGTCACCTACCTCGTCGCCCACATCACCTCCGCCGCCGTCACGACGGCGCTGTGCCTGAGCTGGGCGCGGCAGGTGCAGCGGTGGCTGCGCGCGGGCCTGGTCGTCCTGGTCATCGGGTTCGTGCTCAACCTGGTGTTCGGCATCGCCAAGCTGTCCGCGGTCATCGGCCGGTGGAGCGGCCGCGACTGGGACGCCCTCAGCACGACGGTGGCACCGCCGATCGTCGCGGCGGGCGGCCTGATCGTGACCTTCGGGTTCCTGCTGCCGCTGCTGGGTCCGCAGATCAGTGGCCTGGTCCGGTGCTGGGTCAACTACGCGCGTCTGGGCGTACTGTGGCGGCTCCTGCGCACGCCGGGGAAACGGCGTGTGCTTCCGCGCATCCCGTGGTGGTCCGATCCCGACATGCGCCTGGCCGTGCGGGAGACCGCCATCCACGACGAACTGCTCGATCTCCAGCCGTACTTCGACGACCTCGTCCGGCAACGCGCCTACGACAGAGCGATCGAGAGCCGGCTGCCGGAGGAAGACGCGGATGTCGTGGGGGCGGCCGCCATGGTGGTCGCCGCGGTGGACGCGCGCTCCAGAGGTCCGCTGCGGGGGTCCGAGGAGGCCAGTGCCGCCGGAGCCCTGGCGCTGACCTCGATCCTCAGCTCAGAACGTGAGCGGCTCGTGCACCTGTCGCGCGCCGTGGAGTCCCCCTTGGTCGCCCCAGTCACCGCTGCGCGCCAGTTCGCAGCCTCTCCAGAGAGCAGTTCGTCATGACACCCCCTGACCGGACCGCCCGCAGTGCCGCACCCCGCCGTGCCGTGGTCATCGGCGGCGGAATGGCCGGCATGCTCGCGGCCGCCGCCCTGGCCGACGCCGCGGACGAGGTCACCGTCGTCGAGCGCGACGCCCTGCCCGCGGGGCCCGAGCCGCGCAGATCGCTTCCCCAGGCACGCCACGTGCACGTGCTGTGGTCCGGCGGCGCCCGGGCGTTCGAGCGGATCATGCCCGGCATCACGGACCGCTGGCTGGCGGCCGGGGCCCGGCGCATCCCCCTGCCGACCGGCCTGGTGTCGATGACCGCTCAGGGCTGGCTCAGGCGCTGGCCCGAGATGCAGTACATGATCGCGTGCACCCGCGACCTGCTGGACTGGGTGGTGCGCGAGCAGGTCCTGAGGATGCCGGCGGTGCGACTGCTGCAGGGACACGAGATGCGGGCCCTGGAGGGGACGGCCACCCGCGTGACCGGCGTGCGCGTACGGACGCCGGAGGGGAAGGAGCTGACCCTCGACGCCGATCTCGTCGTGGACGCCGGCGGCCGCGGGTCACGCGCCACACAGTGGCTGCGGGACCTGGGCGTGGACGGCATCAGGGAGGCCGAAGTCGATTCCGGGCTGGTGTACGCCAGCCGCTTCTACCGGGCGCCCGCGGGCAGCGACGACTTCCCCATCGTCAACGTCCAGTCCGACCCCGGCGAGCCGGTGCCGGGCCGGACGGCGACGATCGTCCCCGTCGAGCGGGGCCGCTGGCTGGTGACCCTCTCGGGCACGCGGGGAGGTGAGCCGTCCCGCGAGCCCGACCGGTTCGAGTCCTTCGCCCGCTCGGTCCGGCACCCCGTGGTGGGCGAGCTGCTCTCGCTGACCACACCGCTCACGGAGGAGGTCACCGTCTCCCGCAGCACGGTCAACCGGCGCCGCTACTTCGAGCAGGCGCCCGCCTGGCCGGACGGGTTCGTCGTGGTCGGCGACTCGGTGGCCACGTACAACCCGCTCTACGGCCAGGGGATGGCGGTGGCCGCGCAGGGTCTCGTCGAGCTCGGCGCCGCGGTGGGCCGCAGCGGGCTCCGTGCCCCCGGACTCGCGCGCGAGGTCCAGCGCGCCATCGCCCGTCCCGCGGGCATCGCCTGGGAACTGGCCACCTCCCAGGACATCCTCTATCCCGGTGCGGTGGGCCGGCAGCCGCGGTCCGGGAGCGCGCTCGTGAACCGCTACGTCAACCGGCTGGTCCACGCCGCGACGGGCCGTGCCCAGATCACCCGGGCCTTCCTCGACGTCATCACGTTGTCCGACGCCCCCACCTCATGGGTGCGCCCGGACATCGTGGTGGGAGCTCTGCGCGGCCCGGGCCGAAAGCCCCTGACCTCGCCGCCGCTGACCGCGGAAGAACGGAGGACGGCGGCCGGCGGCCCGCGTGGCACGTCCGGGTGACCCTCTCCTGCTCGTGGCGGACCGCCGGGGCACGACGGCATGTCCGGCACGGCGGCGCCCGACCGGCTTCACTCGTCCCGCCCGCTGGCGGCACGCCGCTTCGAGCGGGGAGGTCGTCGATGGACCCGGGCCTCGCTCTCCGGGCTCCCGGGTTCCCGGCGCCGTGCCGGTGGCCGCCCCGGCCATCGGGCTGCCCGTGCCCCGCCGCGCCGTCAGCCCGCGAAGGCGGGCGGGGCGAGCCCCCTGCCCGCGTCCGGGACCACCAGGAGGGAGCCGGCGAGCGGGGGCGGGGAGGCCAGGCCCACGCGGGCCGTGGTGACGTACAGGTCGCTCAGGCCGGGGCCGCCGAAGGCACAGGCCGTGACGCGGGGCACCGGGAGTTCCACTACCCGGTCCAGGGCGCCGGACGGGGTGTAGCGGCGGACCGCGGCGCCGTCCCACAGCGCCACCCACACGCAGCCCTCGGCGTCCACGGTGAGGCCGTCGGGGAAGCCCGCGCCGTCCTCGATCACGGTCAGCGGGCGGCGGCCGGTGACCGAGCCGGAGGCCGCGTCGACGTCGAAGACGTCGATACGGCGGGTGGGGGTGTCGACGTAGTACATCAGGCGGCCGTCGGGGCTCCAGCCGGTGCCGTTGCTCACCGTCACGTCGTCGAGGACGGTCTCGGCCGTGCCGTCGCCGGTGACCCGGGTCAGGGTGCCGCCGCCGGTGGCCTCGTCGTAGCGCATGGTGCCGGCCCACAGCGTGCCGTCGGGGGCGACGGCGGCGTCGTTGCCGCGGCGGCCGGGGACGGGCTCGTGGCGCAGCCAGCGGAAGGTGTCGTCGGGGTCGAGCAGGCCGATCCCGTCACGCAGGTTGAGGACCAGGCCGCCGCCCGCGCGGGGCTTGACGGCGCCCACGTGCTGTTCGGTGCGGCGCAGGGTGCGCCGGCCGGTGGCCGGATCGTAGGTGTGGACACGGGAGTTCAGGATGTCGATCCACAGCAGCCGGCCGGTCGCCGGGTCCCAGGTGGGGCCCTCGCCCAGGACGGACTCCGTGCGGACCGCGACCTCGTAGGAGGTTGTGCCGGTCATGAGGTCCCCCGGTGGCCGAGCCGCTCGGACAGGTCGTCGGCGCCCTTGACGGCGAGCTGTTCCAGTTCGGTGCGGCGCTCCTCGCTCCAGCGGATCATCGGCACGGAGACGGACAGCGCGGCGACCACCTGCCCGGTGCGGTCACGGACCGGCGCGGCCACGCAGCTGACGTCCGGATTGGACTCGCGGCTCTCCACGGCGACGCCCCGGGCGCGGATCTGCGTGAGGGCCTCGCGCAGGGCGGCCGGGTCGGTGATGCTGTTGGGGGTCATCGCGGCCAGCTCGGCGTCGGCGGGCAGGCGCGCGGCGAGTTCCCGCTCGGGGAGGGAGGCCAGCAGCATCTTGCCCACCGAGGTGCAGTGGGCGGGCAGCCGGCGGCCGGCCGCCGACACCATCCGCACCGCGTGGGTGGAGTCCACCTTGGCGATGTAGATGACGTCGGTGTCCTCCAGGATCGCCACGTGCACCGTCTCGTCGCAGGTCTCGGCGACGGACCGGGCCACCTGCTGGCCCTCGGCGGCGAGGTCGAGGTGCTCGGCGTAGCGGGCGCCGAGCTGGTACGGCCGTACGCCGAGCCGGTAGCGGCCGGGCCGGCCGGTCACCGGCACGATGTACTTCCGCGCGGCGAGCGTGGTCACCAGTTCGTGCACGGTGGTGCGCGGCAGCTGGAGCCTGCGCACGATGTCGGGGGCGGAGAGCGTCCCGTCCCCGTCGAGGAAGAGCTCGAGGATGTCCAGAGCCCGGGTCACGGCTGGTACGAGGCGTCCCACGGTCGGCCCCCTCCCTGTCTGTCTCGGCCTGTTCGAGATATCAACAGGCGACCGGAATGACGAACACAGGCTAGCCATCCGGACTACCCCGGGCAATGGCCCACGGCACCCGGCGGGGTCGTGGTCCCACCGGGCGCCGTCGGGTACCGCCGGTCATCCCCGGGGTCGGGGTTCGCCCAGTTCGCCGCGGAGCCGCTGGGCGCGCAGGACCAGTTCCAGTTCGAAGCGGCGGTCCGGGTCGTCGATCTCGTCGCCCCACAGTTCGCGGATCTGCCGCAGCCGGTAGCGGACGGTCTGCGGGTGCACGCCGAGCCGGGCCGCCACCTCGGGTGCGCCGCCCCGGGTCTCCAGCCAGGCCAGCAGCGTCTCGGCGAGCCGCCGCCCGTTCGCGGGGGTGCAGTGGGCCAGCGGGGCGAGGCACTTGAGCGCGAGGTCGTCGATGAGTTCCTCGGGCTGGAGCAGCACCAGCGCCTGGGTGTGCCGGGTGCAGTCCAGCACCTCGTCGGCGGGCAGCAGCCCGCGCTCCATCAGGAGCAGGGCCGCCTCGGCCCAGCGCAGCGACTTCGCCGCGTCGGCCGGCGGCACCGGCGGCCCGATCGCGCCGGACCAGCCGGTGAGCGCGCGGTGCAGCAGTTCGGGGCGGCCGGCCGCGTCCGGTTCGGGGACGATCATGCGGGGCTGCTCGTACTCCATGTCGAGCAGCACCTCCGGCCCCACGGCGGGCGCCACCGCCTCCCGGGCGGGGCGCCGCAGGACGCCCACCGCGACCTTCCCGGGCAGCGGCCAGCCGATGCGGGCGGCCCGCTCGGCGAGCGCCTCGGCCGGATCGCCCCGGTGGTGCTCGGTGAGCAGGAGCTCCATCAGCCGGCGCTGCAGCCGCAGCCGTTCGCCCGCCTGCCGGGCGGCGGCCTCGGCGTAGCCGCGGACGGACTGGTCGACCAGTCCGTCCAGGTACGCGTAGCCCGCGTCGGCGAGTTCGTACATCGCGGGCGGCGGGATGTCGATGCGCTGGCCGATCTCGGCGAGCCGCCGCCAGGCCATGCGGACCCCGAGCCGGTAGATCGCCTGGAGCGAGTCCAGCGACCGTCCGTGCAGGCCCTCACCGCGCCCGAAGTCGTGGAACAGTCCGGGCGGTGCCGTGGGACGGCCCGCCGAGTAGTCGGCGTGCTCCAGGTGCCGCACGAACACCTCGATGGCGCGGCGGATGCCGATGAGTGCCATCGGTTCGCCGGACTCGTCGAGCACGACGGGGAGTTCGGGGTACTCGCGCTGGATCTCGCCCATGATCTCCTCGGCGAGCGCCGGTGCCTCGGCCAGGGCGATCTCGGCGAACCGGTGCACCTGGGAGCGCGGGACGTCGCGCCAGGCGGAGCGGGCCGGGACGGTGACGGCCGCCGTCACCCGTCGGCTCCCCGACCGGCGTGCTCATAGGTGATCAACGGCGTGTTCGGCTGGTCGGGGGCGGCGTCGAGCAGCGCGACCACGCCCAGGGCCGCGCCCACGGCGAGGGCCGAGGCGAGCACGACCGTCAGCGCGGCGGCGAGCAGTCTGGACATCTCAGGGTCAGCCTCTCTGGTCGGAGGATTCCCCACCCCCCGAAAGCGCGTTCCGCCACCCTTGTCCGTCGCCCCCCAGTGTCGAGTGTGCATTGACACTCCGTCAAGGGGCGTTTACGGTTCCCGGCCCAGAGGGAGTTCGGTCCCGGCCCGCAGGGGGTGCCGGATGGCTCCGCCCCTCTCGCACGCGCGTTTTCCTCTACGGATCCGGCCTGTCAGCGCCGATCCGTCCCAAGCCTCTGGAGTGCCCGGATGCGCCGTACAGCCTCCCCCTTTTCCCTGGTCGTGCTCGGTCTCGGAACGTTTCTGCTGGTACTGGCCCCCCTGCTGGCCTGGTACGTGCAGCCACGCGCCGCGGTGAACCCGATCGACATCGACACCACCGCCGTCTACACCGGCCGGGGCAGTGTGTTCGACCTCGACCGGGTCGAGACCGTGCCGGGTCAGGCGATCACCGTCACCCAGCGGGTGCGCGGGAACGTCGAGGAGAGCGTGGACAGCGGGAACGCCGTGTGGGACGTGATCACCACGGTGGACACCGACGCCTCGCTGCCGGCCGCCGACCCGCACGACGCGCTGGACTTCTCCCCGCACCGCTGGGTGCTGGACCGCCGGACCACGAAGCCGGTCCACTGCTGCGAGGAGAAGCCCCGCATCGAGGGCGAGGCGTACCTCAAGTTCCCCTTCGACGTGCAGAAACGCTCCTACCAGTGGTGGGACAACACCCTCGGCGACACGGTCGTGATGCGCTACCGGGGCACCGAGAAGGTCCAGGGGTACACGGGGTACCGGTTCACCGCCTCGGTGCCGGCGACGAAGACCGGCACCCGGCTGGTGCCGGGCTCCCTCGTGGACGCGCCGGACCGCCCGCAGGTGCTGGCCGAGGAGTGGTACGCCAACCACGGCCTCGAGCTGGTCGTGGACCAGGCCACCGGCCGGGTGATCTATGCGCAGACCGGCCCGCGGCGCACCCTGCGGGCGCCGGGCGGGGACGAGGACGCGGCGGTGCTGCTGGACGCGGAGAAGCTCGCGTTCACGACCGGGACGCAGAAGGAGGCCGTGCGGCAGGCGAAGCGCGACAGCGGGCAGCTGCGCATGGTGGGGCAGACCCTTCCGGCCGGCGCGGGCGTGGCGGGATTCGTGCTCGCGGTGACCGGCGGGATTCTGGTGGCACGTGGACGGAAGGAAGACGAACGTCCCGGTTTGCCCGGTACTGCTCGGTAGACACTCACGAACCGAAGTGACGTGCGAGTCGACCGGGATCGAAATTGTCATCCCGGTGAGTAGCCCTGGGGGACGTCTGGGCGAAAACTGTCCATCCCCACCCCGCGCACACGCCACACACAGTCCACGCCCAGGGGGAGCCCGCGTGCTCTCCCGAGGCATTCGAGTTCCTGCCGACGCCGCCCTGCCCGTCCGAATTCCGCCCCGTTCCGCGCCACCACGTTCCGCACCCCCTGCGCCTCGTGACGCTCCCCGTATCGCCGAACTTCCCGTACCTCCGAACTCCCCCGCACCTCCGACACTCCCCGTACCCCCGAACTCCCCCGCACCTCCGACACTCCCCGTACCCCCGAACTCCCCCGCACCTCCGACACTCCCCGTACCCCCGAACTCCCCCGCACCTCCGACACTCCCCGTACCCCCGAACTCCGGACCTTCGACGCCGCCCGCGCTCGGCAGCACCGCCCGCGCCGCGCACCCCGGTCCGATCCGCACGTGTCCCGCGTACCCCACGCATGACCCCAAGACGAGTTGGAGCACCGATGCCCCAGCACGTACCGTCCTCTCCCCCGCTCCCTGCTCCTCTCGAACGGGGGAACCCCCGCCGCGCCGCGCTCCCCGGCGTGCCGCAGTCGCTTGTGGAGGTGCCCCCCGGCCCCCGCCGGATCGTCTTCCTCGCCCACCGCGACCTGGACAACCCCTCGGCCGGTGGCTCCGAGTTGCTGGTCGACCGGCTCGCCGACGGCCTGAGCCGCATGGGCCACCAGGTCACCCTGCTGTGCGGGGGCCCGGCGACCCCCGTCCGCGACTACCGCGTGGTGTCGGCGGGCGGTGCCTACAGTCACTTCCTGCGGGCCCGTTCCGCCTTCGCCCGCCGGGTCGGCGACTGCGATCTGCTGGTCGAGGTCTGCAACGGCATGCCGTACCTGGCGCCGATGTGGCACCGCGGGCCGACGCTGTGCCTGGTCAACCATGTGCACACCGACCTGTGGCGGATGCGGTTCGGCGGTCCGCTGGCCCCGGCCGCGCGGATCGGGCGCAGGCTCGAGCACTGGGCGCTGACCGGCGCCCGGCGGCACGGGCTGCTGGTCGCCGTCTCCCCGTCGACCGCGGACGCGCTGCACGGGATCGGCGTGCCCCGCGAGCGGATCAGGGTGGTGCACAACGGTGTGGAGGAACCCGGTCCGCGCACCGGGCGCTCTCCGGAGCCGCTCTTCGTGGCGGTGGGACGGCTCGTCGAGTACAAGCGGATCGATCTGCTGCTCCGGCTGTGGGAACGGGTGCGGCCGGTCACCGGCGGCCGGCTGGTGATCGTCGGCGACGGCCCCGAACGGGAACGCCTCGAACGCCTCGCCGGTCCCGGTGTCGAGTTCACCGGACACGTCTCCGAGGCGGAGAAGCACCGTCTGCTGTGCGCGGCCTGGCTGTTGCTGCACCCCTCCGCGGTGGAGGGGTGGGGGCTGGTCGTCACGGAGGCGGCCACCCGCGGGACCCCGACCGTCGCCTTCGACGTACCCGGGCTCAGGGATTCCGTGGTGGACGGCGAGACCGGCGTGCTGGCCCGCGGCGAGTCCTCGTTCGCGGCCGCCTGGTGCACGCTCGCCCTGTCCGGTGCCCGCCGGGAACTGATGGGCGAGGCGGCCGGGAACCACGCCGCCCGTTTCCGCTGGAGCCGCACGGTGCGGCAGTTCGGCGCGGTGGCGGCGGAGGCGGTGCGAAGTCACCGGCCATGAACGGCAGACATATGACTGACAGGGGCATGACCGAAGCAGGGCCGGGCGGCAGAGACAGGAGCGGCGAGGACATGAGCGGCAGAGGCAGGGCCGGCGTACCGAAGGACCCCTCCCCGCGCCGTTCCCTCGCCCTGTTCCGCGCCTTCATGCGGGAGCAGGACGACCCCGACGCCTGCTACGCGCTGCTCGCCCGGGACGCCGCCGACCAGGTCGAGGCGTACGACGGGCCCGTCACGGGCCGTGTCGTGGTCGACGTAGGCGGTGGCGGCGGGCACTTCACCGAGGAGTTCCGCCGCCGCGGCGCGGACGCCTTCCTCTTCGAGCCGGATCCGCGGGAGCTGGCCGGGAGACCGCCCGAGGGGACCGTCCTCGCGGACGGCTATCTGCTGCCGCTGCGCGACGGGGCCGCGGACGTGACGTTCTCGTCCAACGTCCTGGAGCACGTGGCCGATCCGCAGACCTTCCTCAGCGAACTGGTCCGGGTCACCCGGCCGGGCGGGCTCGTCTACGTGTCGTTCACCAACTGGCTGTCGCCGTGGGGCGGGCACGAATGGGCCCCGTGGCACTACCTCGGCGCCGAGCGGGCCCGCGCCCGCTACCGGCGCCGCACCGGCAGGCCCGCCAAGCACACGCTCGGCGAGAACCTCTTCCCGGTGCACATCGGCACCACCCTGCGGCAGGTACGCGACCGCGCCGACGTACGCATCGTCTCGGCGCGCTCCCGTTACTGGCCGTTCCTCACCGAGGCCGTGGTCAAGGTACCCGGCCTGCGTGAGTTCGCTACGTGGAACCTTCTCCTCATCCTCCGGCGGTGTCCCGAATGACGACCACGGTCCAGGCTCCCCCTCCGGCAGCCGTCCCCCGCACCGCGACCGCCGCGGACCCACCCCGGGGCCCGCGGTCGCGGCGCTGGCTGCTGGGCTTCTGGGCGGTGGTGTTCGCCCTCCTCCTGGCGGTGCAGCCGGGGCGGCAGACCTTCGACACCAAGCTGGGCGTCACCGTCGACCCGGGCCGGTTCCTGGCCGACCTGGGCCAGCTCTGGCAGGACCAGGGGTCGTTCGGCGGGGTCCACAACCAGTACGTCGGCTACCTGTGGCCGATGCTGCCGTTCTACTGGCTGGCCGACCTGGTGCGGCTCCCGGTGTGGCTGGCGGAGCGGCTGTGGCTGTCGCTGATCGTGTCGGTCGCGTTCTGGGGCGCGCTGCGCCTCGCGGAACGGCTGCGCGTGGGCAACGGGGCCTCCCGGCTGCTCGCGGCGACGGCGTACGCGCTGTGGCCGCTGTTCACGACGGTGATCGGCTCGACGTCGGCCGCCGCCCTGCCGGGCGCGCTGCTGCCGTGGGTGCTGCTGCCGCTGACGGACCAGCGGTACACGCCCCGGGTCGCGGCGTTGCGTTCGGCGCTGCTGGTCCCGTTCATGGGCGGGGTCAACGCGGCCTCGACGCTGGCGTCGCTGCTGCCCGTGGGCCTGTACCTGCTGTCCCGGCCGCCGGGGCCGCGCCGGTGGAAGCTGATCGCCTGGTGGGCGCCCGCGGTCGCGGTGGCGACCGCCTGGTGGTGGATCCCGCTGCTGCTGCTCGGCGTGTACGGCGAGAACTTCCTGCCCTACATCGAGACCGCGCGGACCACGACCGACACCATGTCGGCCACCGAGGCGCTGCGCGGGGCCGGGAACTGGGTGGGGTACCTGAACTTCGGTGAGGCGTGGCTGCCCGCGGGCTGGACGGTCGCCTCCTCGGTGCTCGTGATCGTCTGCTCGGCGCTCGCGGCCGGTCTGGGCCTGGCCGGGCTGGCCCGGCGGGACCTGCCGGAGCGGCGCTGGCTGGTGCTGACGGTGCTGGTGACGACACTGGTGCTGCTCGCCGGGTACGGCGGCGCGTTCGGCGCCCCGTTCCACTCGGCGGTGCAGGACTGGCTGGACGGCCCGTTGGCGCCGTTCCGCAACATCTACAAGTTCCAGACGGGCCTGGCGCTCGCCCTGGTGCTGGGCCTGGCCCACCTGGTGGGCACGGCCGCGCGGTCCCGGACGGCCTCGCGGTCCCGGACGGCCGAGGGTGCGCACGGGGTCCGGCGCCGGGCGCGGGGCGGGCGCTTCGCGCCGCTGGTCGCCGCGGTGCTGGTCCTGCCGGGGCTGATGTGGCCGTACCTCAACGGGTCGATCCTCGGCCCGGGTTCGTTCCGGGAGATCCCCACGTACTGGCAGGCCACGGCCGACTGGCTGGAGGAGCACTCCCCCGACTCCCGGGCCCTCGTGGTGCCGGCGACCGCGCACGGCATCCACACCTGGGGCTCGACCATCGACCAGCCGCTGGACGTGGTCGCCGGCTCCCGCTGGGCGCAACGCGATTACGTGCCGTTCGGCACCCCGGGCAACCGGCGGGCCATGGACGCGGTCGAGCAGGCCCTGCTGACCGGCGCCGAAGTCCCCGGACTCGCCGACTACTTGAGCCGGGCGGGCCTGTACTACGTGGTCGTCCGCAACGACCTCGACCCCGACCAGGTCGGGCAGGTGCCGACCGCGACGGTCAAGCGCACCCTGACACAGTCCGGGTACGAGCGGGTCACCGGACTCGGCCCGGTCTCGACCGGCGGAGTGATCGCGAACGGCACCCCGCTCCAGGTCGAGGGGCTGTACCCGCAGCAGCGGGCGGTGGAGATCTACCGCCCGACCGGCGCGGACGTCCGGCGTCCGGGGCAGGCCTCGCTGGCCCCGGTCGCCGACACCGCCGTGGTCTCCGGCGGCCCGGAGGCGCTGCTGCCGCTGGCCGGCGGACTGCGCGGCCGGCCGGCCGTGCTGACCGGCGACGGCCACCCCGGGCTCGGCACCCCGCCGGTGCAGGTGACCGGCGACGGGATGCGGTACGCGGACACCCGGTTCGGCCTGGTCAACTCCAACACGTCGTACACGTACACCCCGGACGAGCGCAACGCGCCCGACGCCGTGCAGGACGCGGGTGAGCGGCCGCACCAGATCCTTCCCAAGGAGGGCCTGAAGCACCAGACGGTGGCCGAACTGCGCGGCGCCCGCTCGGTGTCGGCGTCCTCGTACGGCAACTGGCTGTTCCATCTGCCGCAGTACGACCCGGTGAACGCCTTCGACGGCAACCCGGACACGGCCTGGGCGGAGGGCTCGGCCGGCTCGCCGGACGGGCAGTGGCTGCGGATCGCCTTCGAGGACGGCTACGACATGCCGGACTCCCTCGGCGTCATCCCGCTGCCGCAGGACGGTGTGCGGGCGGCGGCGACCAGGGTGCGGGTGGAGACGGAGCGGGGTGCGAAGACCAGTTTCCTCCAGGCGAACGGAACCAAGCAGGACGTCAAGGCGCCCGCGGGTGAGACGCGTTGGATGAAGCTGACGATCGTCGACTCGGTCTCGCGGCACAGCGGTCTGGGCGGCGCGGGCTTCTCCGAGATCGACCTGCCGGATGTGCGGGTGACCAGGCTGCTGCGGCTGCCCACCGACTCGGAGAAGTCGACCGCCGCCGCCCAGGTCGTCTCGCTGCACCGCTCGGCCGACCCGACCGGGCTGTCCCCCACGGGCACCGAGAACGGGCTGCACCGCCTGTTCACCACGGGCACGGCGGGCACCCACGAGGTCAAGGCGAGCGCGGTGGCCGTGCCGGGTGAGGCGCTGGACCGCCTGCTGTACGAGGTGGCGCCCGAGCAGCGGAACCGGATCACCGCCACCGCCGACTCCACCGCCCGCCTCGGCGCGGGCCTGACCGCGCGCAACCTCACCGACGGGGACCTGACCACCGCCTGGATCGCGGGCGACCGGCCGGTCGTCCATCTGAGCTGGGACGGCAAGCAGCCCGTCGGCGAGATCGTCCTGGCGGCCGCGGGGGGCCTGTCCACCCGGCCGACCGAGGTGCACATCAGCTCCCCGGACGGCGCGGCGATCGCGGGCGTCGACGACAACGGCATGGTCCGCTTCCCGGCGATCACCACGGACCGGCTCGACATCACGATCACCCGCACCGCACCGCTGACCCTGCACAACCCCGTCGTCGGCGAGGACCTGGACCTGCCGGTGGGCCTGACGGAGGTCTACGTCCCGGCACTCGACAAGTACCGCACCCCGCAGCCGTCCGCCGACCGGGAGTTCACCCTGGCCTGCGGCGAGGGACCGGTGCTGGCCGTCGACGGCCGGCTGCACGAGACCGGCGTCAAGGGCACGGTGGGGGACCTGGTGGAGCGGCGCCCGGTCGAGGTGACGCTCTGCCAGGAAGGCGTCGCCGAAACGGCGTTGGAGCTGTCCGCCGGCCGGCACCGGGTCGAGGCCGGTGACGCGGGCCCGCTGACCGTCACCGCCCTGACCCTGACCCGCGGCACCGTGCCGGACGCCTCGGCGGCCGGGCGCGAGCTGACCGTCGAGGACTGGCTGGGCGACCGGCGCGAGCTGTCGGTCGGCTCGGGTGCCGCCTCGTACCTCACGATGTACGAGAACCACAACAAGGGCTGGACGGCCACCCTGAACGGCGAGGAACTGACACCGGTGCGGCTGGACGGCTGGCAGCAGGGATGGCTGATCCCGGCGGGCGAGAGCGGCACCGTGAAGCTGTCCTACGGCCCCGCCACGCTGTACGACGCCGCGCTGATCGGCGGCGGCGTCGGGATCGCGGTGCTGATCGGGCTGGCGCTGTGGCGCCGCAGGGCCGAGAACCCCGCGAACCCCGAGAGCACCGAGAGCACCGACCCGCCGCAGTCCGCACCGCCGGCGCCCGGACCGTGGCTGGGCGCGGTGGCGCTGACACTGGCCGGCGTGGTGATCGCGGGCTGGTGGGCGCTGCTGGTCCCGGCGCTGGCGCTGCTCGCGTGGCGCAGGGCCGCCCTGCTGGTACCGGTGGCGCTGGCCGCCCTCGCGGGAGCGGGGATCGTGGCGGCCTTCGGAGCCGGGGAGCCGGCCGGAGCGGGCACGGGCGCTTACGGACACCTGGCCCAACTGATGGCACTGACCGGCCTGTTCGCGGCGCTGGTGAGCCTCGGCGGACCGGATTCCGGGCGCGCGGTCCGGGAGGACGGCTGGGAAGCCGGCCGGCCGGACGGAACCAGGACGGCCGAGTACGGACCCGGCGCCGCCGACGGTCCGGGGCACACCCCTGCGGGGCACGACACGGCCGTGCCGCCTCGCGTTCCGGTGCACTCGTCACCGCCCGGCCCCGAGGAGCCCACCCAGCGGCTTCCCCGCACGCAGGCGGCGGACGGCTCGGCGGGCGGCGGGCCGGCGGAAAGGGGATCGGCCGGATGACCGCACCCTTGCGTATCCCGTTCCCCGTGGTGGACGAGGTGTCCCGGCACTGCGTCCAGGACGAGGAACCGGAGACGGTGCACATCGAGGTGCACCTCCCCGGGGAACTGGAGCCCGGCCGCCTGCGCAAGGCGTTCCTGGAGGCCCTGCGCCGGCACCCGCGCATCCTCATGCGCGAGGCCCCGGGCCCCTGGTACCGGCGCCGCTACGAATGGGAGCTGACCGACGAGCCCGACGTGGAGGTGGTGAGCTTCGCGCCGCCGGGTCCGGGTGCCCTGCACGACGCCCGCACCCGCACCCTGACCCAGGCGCCCCCGCTCACCGCGTCCCCGCCGGTCCGGCTGGAGGTGGTGAACGCCCCGGGGACCACCGAGTCCGGCGGGGCGGGCGCCGCGCTGCTCCTCACCGTCAACCACACCGCGCTCGACGGCCCCGCCTGCCTGCGCGTCCTGGCCACCGCCGCCGAGATCTACGGCGGCAGGGACAACTCCGCCGCCGCACCGCCCGTACGGCGGCCCGAGCCCGCGCGGGCCGACGCGCCGGACGCGCCCTCCTCCTGGTCGCCGCCCGCCCGGGTGGCTCCCGGCACCCCGGACCCGGGCCACCGCACCGGCAACGGGCTGATCGTCTCCGAACTCCCGCTGCCGCACCGTCCCAAGGGAGCCCCGTACACCGTCAACGACCAGCTCATGGTCGCCACCGCCCTGACCCTCGCCCACTGGAACCGCGGACGCGGCGCCCGCCCGCGTCCGTTGCGCATCACCATGCCGGTGGACGACCGTCCCAGGGACGCCACGATGCCCATCGGCAACGGCACCCGGCTGGTCGAGGTCCCCTTCGCCCTCGCCGAGCTGGACACCTCCGACCTGCCCGGTCTGCTGCACCGCACCGCTCTGCGCACCCGCGCCCTGAAGTCCCTCTCCCGTCCCCAACTGGGCCACGGGGCCGACCTGCTGACCGCGCCCTGGGCTCCGGTCGCCGCCCGCCGGGTCCTCGCCCGCGCCCTGCGCAGGGCGGCGGCGCCCCTGCTGTCGACCACGCTGCTCAGCAACGTCGGCCGCATCCCGTACCCGCTGGACTTCGGCGAGGAGGCGGGCAGCGCCCGCGCGGTGTGGTTCTCGGCGCCGTCGCGGATGCCGCGCGGCCTCACCTTCACCACCGCCTCCACCGCGGGCCGGCTCCATCTGTCCGTGCGCTGGTCCCGGGCGCTGCTGGGGCAGGCGGACGGCGCCCACCTCCACGACCTCTTCGCGCACCATCTGCACTCCACGGAGGTGACCCCGTGACGACCGGCACGACCACCGCGACCACCACGCCCACGGCGTCCACCGCGGCCACCGCATCGCCGCACCGCGACCTGCGCGACTTCTACGAGAACCCCGCCGTCCCCGTGGCCTCGGGCCCCTCCCGCAGCCTCCGCCAGGCCCGGATGCTGGCCGGGGCGCTCGGCCCGGCCGGGACCGGGGACGCACGGACGATCCTCGACATCGGCTGCGGCGACGGCTCCGCCGCGGCCACCGCCGCGCCTCTCCTGCACGGCCACCGGCTCGTCGGCGTCGACTGGTCCCAGGACGCCCTGACCCGGGCCCGCACCCGGCTGCCGTACGCGGTGCGCGGCGAACTCACCGACGGCGGACTGCCGTTCGCCTCCGGATCGGCCGACGCGGTGCTGTTCAGCGAGGTGCTCGAGCATCTCGTCGACCCGGACGCGGCCCTGGAGGAGATCCACCGGGTGCTGCGTCCCGGGGGCCATCTGATGCTGTCCACCCCCAATCTGGCCGCCTGGTACAACAGGGCGCTGCTGCTGGCCGGGGTGCAGCCGGTGTTCTCCGAGGTCAGCCTGCGCGGTATCCACGGCCGGCCGGGTTCGGAGGTGGTGGGGCACCTGCGGCTCTACACCGCCCGCGCGCTGCGGGAGTTCGTCGCCGCGTCCGGTTTCACCGTCGTACGCCTCGAAGGCGCCCCGTTCCACGGGGTGCCGCGTCCGCTGCGGATGCTGGACCGACTGGCCTGTGCCCGGCCACCGCTCGCGTCGATCCTGCTGCTGCACGCCCGTCGGTCGTAAGGGGGCCGGGGACGATGTGGTGGGGAGTGGCCGCCGCCCTGGTGTCGAACGTCCTGTACAGCGGCGGGTTCGTCCTGGAGAAGCGGGCGCTCGCCGCCCTGCCCGAGGTAACGGTTCACCGGCCGGTGCGGCTGCTGCGGCTGGTGCTCGGCAGCCCGCTGTGGATCGCCGGCGCGCTGTCCCTCGCCGCCGGTTTCGGCGCCCAGCTCGTCGTGTACCGGACCCTGCCGATCGCCGCCGCCCAGGGCCTGTTCGTCTCCGGCCTGGTGCTCCTGGTGATGCTGTCGGCGCGGCTGCTCGGCGAGCGGACCACCGTGCGGGAGCGGTACGCGCTGGGCGCCGTCCTGCTCGCGCTGCTGATGGTGGTGCTGTCGCTGAAGGAGGGCGGCGCGGGCGCCGACACCGTCGGCCGGGACGCGCCGTATCCGCTGATCCTGCTGGTGTGCGTGCCGTCGCTGGCGGCCGGGGTGTGGCTCTACCGGTACGCCGAGCGCCGCGCCCGGCACCCGCACCGGATGCCGCCCACCGGCGTCGAGTACGGGGTCGCCGTCGGCCTGCTCTACGGGGTCAGCTCACTCGCCATCAAGGGGGTGTCGAGCCATCTGACGACCAGCGGCATCGGCGACGCGCTGGTCGACCTGCTGCGCTCCCCCTACCCGTATCTGCTGCTGTTCACCGGCGCGTTCGGCCTGGTGCTGTCGCAGGCGGCGCTCCAGCGCTGCCGGGCCTCGCTGATCGTTCCGGTGTGCACGACCGTGACCTGCCTGTACACGGCGGTGCTCGGCACGCTGTCGTTCGGCGAGGAACTGCCCGACGAACCGCTGCGGCTGGCCCTGCGGGTGGCGGGCACGGTGCTCGCGGTCGCCGTACTGCTGGTCATGCCGAAGCACGACACCGCCCCCGAATCTCCCACCCCCACCCAGGAGTTGACGCCACCGTGAAGCCCGACGACCCGCTGCTGAGGATCCTGGCCTGCCCGCTCGACAAGGGCCCGCTGCACCTGCTCACCACCTCCGCCGCCGCGGCCGGGAACGGGGCCGTGGGCGGCGACCTCGAGGAGGCGCTCTACAACCCGCGCCTGCGCCGCCGCTACCCGGTCCTCGACAACATCCCGCAGTTGCTCCCGTCCTCCGGCGAACAGGTCTCGGAGGAGGAGCACGAGAGACTGCTCGCCCGTATGTCCGAGGGCGACATGCCGGACCGCGACCTGTCCGCAGACCACACCGGGCATCCCGGCGCCCCGGGGGCGACCCCGTGACCCACCTGAACGGCCGGAACGACCGTCCGCACACCACGCGGACCACGCTCGCGGCACGCGTGGCGCCGTTCCTGCCCACCCCGGTGGTGGCCGCCGCGGCCCGCGCGGTCTATCCCCGCTTCGAGCCCGAACTGGCCCGGCTCGCCGAGCTGTGCCCACCGGACTGCGACACCGCCGTGGACGTCGGCGGCTGGTACGGCCCCTGGACGCACCGGCTGGCCCGGCGCGCCCGCCGCGTGGTGACCGTCGAACCGGTCCCCCACCTGGCCCGGCTGCTCACCGCCTCCTCCCCGCCGAACGTCCGCGTGGTCCGTGCCGCCGCCTCGGACCGCTCCGGCGTCGCCCGGCTGTGGCTCCCGCCGGACGACGGGGGCGACCGGGGCGTGTCGTCCCTGGTCCGCCGGGAGATCCACGGCCACGCCCTGGACGTCACCTGCGTCACGCTGGACGGACTGGGCCTGAAGGGCGTCGGCTTCATCAAGATCGACGTGGACGGCAACGAGTCGGCGGTGCTGCGCGGCGCCACCGGCGTCCTGGCCCGCGACCGCCCGGCGCTGTTCGTGGAGTTGGAGTCCCGCATCCAGCCGATCGCGCCCGTGGTGACGTATCTGTCCCTGCTGGGCTACGACGGCTGGGTGCTGCCCGCCGGCTCCTGGGTCCCGCTGGCCCGCTTCCCGCTGGAGGCCCACCAGGCCAGGGTCTCCCACGTCGCCTCGCACGGTCTGCTCCGCCGGATCCTGCCCTACGGCCCGCTGCGGGGCCCGCGCTACGTCAACTCGGTGCTGTTCCTCCCGGACGGCCGCCGCCCCGCAGCGCCCCCGGCGAACGACGACGACTCCCGCGCCTTCCGCGAAACGTCCTCCTAGGACCCGCCCGGCGCGTGCCCGCCCGACCGCCGGTCCGGTCGATGGTGTACAGAGGAACCGTGGTCGCGGCGGTACCGGGGAACGAGAACCGGAACGACGGCCGCACAGCCGAACGGTTAAGGAGTACGACGCGTGCCCTCTCTCTTCCCGGCCCTGACCGATGCCCCGGCCGACGCCCCGGCCGCCGGCCGGCCCGCCCTCCGGTTCGGCGAGCGCTCACTGACGTACGCGGAACTCGCCGCCGCGGCCGGCGCGGTGGTCGGCGGCGTACGGGAGGCGCGGCGGGCCGCCGTCTGGGCGACGCCGACCCTGGAGACGGCGGTCGCGGTCACCGCGGCACTGCTCGCCGGGGTGACCGTGGTGCCCCTGAACCCCCGGTCGGGCGAGAAGGAACTCGGCCACATCCTGTCCGACAGCACCCCGGACCTGGTGCTCGCCGCCCCCGGCGAGAAGCTCCCCGCCCCGCTGGACGGTCTGGCCCGCCTGGACGTCGACCCGGCCGACCGGGCCCCGGGCGACCGTCCCCTCCCCGAGGACCGGGGGCGGGACGAGGACCCGGCCCTGGTCGTCTACACCTCCGGCACCACCGGCCCGCCCAAGGGTGCCGTCATCCCCCGCCGCGCGATCGCCTCGACCCTGGACGCGCTCGCCGACGCCTGGCAGTGGACCGGCGACGACGTCCTGGTGCACGGGCTGCCGCTGTTCCACGTGCACGGGCTGGTCCTGGGCGTCCTGGGCCCGCTGCGCCGCGGCGGCTCGGTGCGTCACCTCGGCAGGTTCAGCACCGAGGGGGTGACCCGTGAACTGAGCGGCGGCGCGACCATGCTGTTCGGGGTGCCGACGATGTACCACCGCGTCGCGGAGGCGCTGCCCACCGAGCCGGAGCTGGTCAAGGCGCTGGCCGGGGCGCGGCTGCTGGTCTCGGGGTCGGCGGCGCTGCCCGTGCACGACCACGAGCGGATCGCGGCGGCGACCGGGCGCCGGGTCGTCGAGCGGTACGGCATGACCGAGACACTGATGCTGTGCTCGTCCCGGTGGACACCCCCGGACCCCCGGCCCAGCGTCCGCGCGGACGGCGAGGCCCGCCCCGGCACCGTGGGAGTGCCGCTGCCGGGTGTGGAGCTGCGCCTGGTGGAGGAGGACGGGACGCCGGTGACCGCGTACGACGGGGAGACCGTGGGCGAGATCCAGGTGCGCGGCCCGAACCTGTTCACCGCGTACCTGAACCGGCCGGACGCCACCGCGGACGCCTTCACCTCCGACGGCTGGTTCCGCACCGGTGACATGGCGGTGCGCGACGCCGACGGCTATGTCCGGATCGTCGGCCGCAAGGCCACCGACCTGATCAAGAGCGGGGGTTACAAGATCGGTGCCGGGGAGATCGAGAACGCGCTGCTGGAACACCCCGGGGTCCGGGAGGCGGCGGTGACCGGGGAGCCGGACGCCGACCTGGGCGAGCGGATCGTGGCGTGGATCGTCCCCGCCGACCACCGGACCCCGCCCGCCCTCGGGGAGTTGGCCGACCATGTCGCCCGCCGTCTGGCCCCGCACAAACGCCCCCGGGTGCTGCACCTCCTCGCCGCGCTCCCCCGCAACGACATGGGGAAGATCATGAAGCGGGCGCTGCACGACGGCTGACCGGCGACCCCCACCACACCCGAGATCCCCCGTTCGGCGGCCCCCCGACCGGCCCTCCATAACGAGCCGTAACGAGCGGACGCCCCCGAATCCGCGCAGGATGGTCATGAGGTCCGCCACCCGGCGGCCCCGCAGGACCGCGCACTCGGGAGGATCTGCCGTGACCGCCAGTCTGGAGCAGTTGCGCCGCTGCCACTTCGCCGTCGACCTGGGAGCGGCCCGTACCCGGGTCTACGTCAAGGGTGCCGGTCTCGTCGTCGACCAGCCGTCCGCCGCCGCCGTGAACACCCGCAGCGGTGCACTGATCGCGGTCGGGGAACTCGCGGAGCGGATGACTGGACGGACGCCGAACTACATCCGCGTCGTACGGCCCGTCTCCGGCGGCACCGTCGTCGACATCGAGATGGCGCAGCGGATGCTGCGGCATCTGCTGGGCGACCGGATCCGCCGCACGCTGCGCCGCCGACCGGGCCTGCGCGCCGCCGCCTGCACCCCGCACGACGCCGATCCGCTCGCCCGGCGCGCCACGATCGAGACCCTGGTGGGGCTGGGCGCGCGCCGGGTGGAGCTGGTCGACACGCTCATCGCCGCCGCCGTCGGCTGCGGGCTGCCGGTGGAACATCCCGAGGCGACCATGATCCTGGTGTGCGGGGCGGCGACCACGCAGGTGGCCGTGCTCTCCCTCGGGTCGATCGTGACGGCCGAGCGCATGCCGGTCGGTGGTGACGCCGTGGACAACGCCATCGTCCAGCACCTGCGCCACCAGCACGAACTGATGCTGCCGAGCCAGTCCGTACGGCCGTTGCAGCTGGCCCTGTCGGGCAACGGGCTCACCCCGCACGGGCCGGAGTCCACGGAGATCCACGGCCGGGACGTCGCCACCGGCCTGGCCCGCTCGGTCAAGGTCGACACGGCCGCCGTGCGGCACGCCATCCAGACCCCGCTGACCGCGGTGCTGGACGGGATCGGCAAGGTGCTGCGGGGCTGCCCGCCCGACCTGGTCGCCGACCTCGCCGACCGCGGGATCATGATGGTCGGCGGGAGCGCCCTGCTGCCGGGCCTGGACCAGATGCTGCGGCAGGCGACGGGCATGCCCGTGCACATCGCCGAGCGGCCGGACGTGTGCGCCGTCCAGGGCCTGGGCGCCATGCTCGAGGGCAAGATCGCCCCCCTGACCCTGAACCCCCTGGCCACCTGAACCGCCCCCGGCCCGCCGCCCCCCCTCCCCACACACAGCACCCCACCAGCCCACCACTCCGCGCCCCGTGCCGCCGGAATCACGCCGGTTCGAGAAGCGGGGGGTGTAGGACGCCGCACACCGGGCAGGCGCATCCGCGAGCGCAGCCCGGACCCCGCACTGCCCGCCGCCGCCCGGTCCACGGCGACCGAACCCGACGCCCGGCCACGTACGGACCGACGAGGCGGTGACATGACCTCCGCGGCACCATCCCCTTCCTCTTCCTCAGGACGGCACGAGGCCCTGGTCATCGGTGGGCGCATGGACGCCGACCGGGCCCTGCTCACCCCCCGCGGCGAGCTCGTCCGGGGCTGTGCGGACACCCTCGCCGAGAGGCTGGCCCGGCTGCCCGCCCGCACGGCCCGGGTCGACCTGGACATGAGTGGGGTGCGCTTCATGGACACGGCGGGTCTGCGGTTCCTGGACGTGCTGCGCGACCACGGCCGCCGGTGGTCGGTGCCGGTCACGGCCACCCGCTGGAACGGTCAGCCGCGCCGCCTCCTGGAACTCGCCGGCCTGGACACCACCGACCCGCTGCGGCCCCCGCTCCGCGGCGGCGCTCCCGAGCGGGCGCCCATGACGGAGGAGGAGGTCGAGCGGCTCCGGCAGGCCATCGCCGCCCGGCCGGTGATCGACCGGGCCCGCGGGATCCTCATGGCCGCCCACGGGTGCAGCTCGGAAGCCGCCTGGCACGTCCTGCGCGAGGCGGCCCGGCTGTCCGGCACCGGGCTCCGCACGGTCGCCGCGGCCGTCACCACCGGCGCCGCCCGCACGGGCCCCCACCCTCCGGAGAAGGTACGGAAAGCCCTGGCCACGGCCCTCGCCCACCACCTGCCCTGAGCCGGAACCCCGGCCGCGGTGACGGATCAGGAGGGCGCGCCCACCGGCACGTCCGGCCGCGGCTCGCCGTCCTCGTCGAGGTCCGGCAGGATCGTCGACAGCGCGCTCGTGTGGAGGTCCTTCGTACGCAGCGTCAGGTTGCCCGATCTCCTCCTTCGACCTGGCACGCTCACGCGAACATGACCAAGGCCACATCCAGGGCCACGCGCGGCGTGGTGAGGAAATGGAAGAGCTGGCTCGCAGAGGCTTTGCACGCTCATCCGTATGACCGCGCCGATCTCTGCGCTCCCCCACGTGCCCGCCACCGGCCGTCCGCAGCCGGAACGGTCCAGTGATCCCTCGTTCTCCCCGACGTCATGGCCATACTGCTGTGGAGGAGCGGCACGCCACGACGGCCTCACGGCGATCGCTGCAGGGGCGATCAAGAAGGGCACGACCACGGTCGTGCCCAGGTAGAGGGAGACGCACCGCCACGGCGCTTTTGTGAACCCGTCCTGAGAGCAGGATCAAGCCCGCAACCGCGAGCGCGGGAGAGCGCACCGAGCCAACCGCGCACCGCAACCGAACGGATGTCCGAGGGTCGACCATGGGTCGCACGCCGATGCCGCTATTCTCCCCACACCAGGCGGAGTTCGGATCCGGCCTGCCGCCCTGCCATCCACTTGCCAAGGACGATCCCGATGCCTGAGCCCGACGTCACTGTTGTCATCGGCGCATACAACGCGATGCCGTATCTGACACGATGCCTGGAGTCCGTCGTCAGCCAGTCGCTGGGGCTCGACCGGCTGGAAGTCGTCGCGGTCGACGACGGCTCGACGGACGGGACCGGCAAGGAACTGGACCGGTTCGCTCAGGAACACCCCGACGCGGTGCGAGTGGTGCACCAGGAGAACTCCGGAGGCCCCTCCGCTCCCCGCAACACCGGCCTCGAACTGGCCAGAGGCCGCTATGTGATCTTCGTGGACGCCGACGACTACCTGGGCACCGAGGCGCTGGAGCGCATGCTCGCCGTCGCCGACGAACAAGGGTCGGACGTGGTCCTGGGCCGGGTGGTGGGGGTCAACCGAGCCTCTCCCAAGCGGGTGTTCACCGGAAACCTTCCCCGGGCCGACCTCTTCGAGTCGCGGGTGTGGTGGACGATGTCCGCCCACAAGCTCTTCCGTCGCAAGCACGTGCTGGATCTGGGGCTCCGGTTCCCCACCCACTACCGCATCGGCGAGGACCAGATGTTCGTCTCGCGGGCCTACCTGGCCGCCGAGGTGATCTCCGTGGTGTCCGACTACGACTGCTACTACCTGGTGCGGCGCGAAGACGGCGGCAACATCACCACATCCGACCGGGACATGGGCGGACGGCTGGCCTTCCTCAAGGACATCTGCGCCCTGGTCGCCGAACACGTCGAAGCCGGGCCTCGCCGTGACCACCTGCTGCTTCGCCAGTTCGACATCGACCTGAAGTCGTGGTCCGGCCCCCGGCTGCTGGAGCTCGAACATGACGAGCAGCTCAAGCACCTGGCAACTGCCAAGGAGATCATCGACGCATGGTGCACCCAGGGCATCATCGACAAGCTGCCCGCCATCCTCCGGCTGCGCTACTACCTGATCGCGCGGGAAATGTTCGAGGAGGCCCTGGAACTGCTGCGTTTCCAGGCCGATGCCGGCGGCCGGTACGAGATCGTGCTGGACGAAGGTACGGCGTACGCCGAGTACCCCTACTTCCGCGACCTCGACACGGCTGTGCCGGACAGTTGCTACGACGTCAGCCGCCAGCTGAAGAACGTTCACCACCTCGCCGACGCCCAGGTCGAGGGAACCCTGCTGCGGCTGACCGGTCACGCGTACGTCCAGCGGCTGGACAGCACGCGGACCACCACCGAAGTGCTGCTGCGCGAACGCGCCTCTTCGCAGGAGTACCGTCTGCCCACTGCCCGGACCGCGAGCCCCCAGGTCCCGGACGATGACCAGGCCGGCTTCACCGCCGACATCGACCTGGCCACCGCGGCCGGAGGCAGCCCGCTGACACCCGGCCTCTGGGACATCCACCTGGTGATCCACGCCGGCGACATGGAACGGCGAATACGCCTGGGCAGCCGCCGAGCCGACACCATCGACACCACGACACGCCCTCGCATCGCCGTACTCGCCGAGCAGGGCCCCACCGTCTTCACCCCCTACTTCACCAAGCCGTACGGCAACCTGACCATCGACATCGGCGAAACCGCCCACACCCTCGACAAGCGGGTCGGCGCCGGCGAAATCCGCTGGGCGGAGAAGGACAGCACGCTCCACGTCCTGGGGAAGCTGGACGTGGCCGCACTCCCTGACGGGCTCGCCCTGCTGCGGATGCGCAGCCAGACCGGTGACGTCCGCGACTTCGACCTTCATGCATCCGACGGCCGCTTCCGTGCCGAGGTACCGGTCAGCACGCTGACCACCGGGCTCTGGTCCGCCCACCTGGTCCTCGCGCTCGCCGACGGACCCCGCACCCTGTCCGTGCCACGGTCACCGCAGATGTCCGCCGTCCGCTGGCGCAGGAGCCTGCGCCGCTTCCAGGCCGTACCCCAGGACGACACCGACACCCTCGTACTGAAGGTCAGCCGCACAAGCCTGCTGGGCGGCCTGCGCACACACCGTGGCGGACACTGACACCGATCCGACGGGCAGCCGTCCCGCAGGAAAGGGGCGTGCGACGACCGCCGCACGTTGATCAGCTCAACCACCGGGTGGAGCGGAGAGTCCGCGATCGTCCTGTCACCGCTGCTCGGCTGGGGCCGGTTGCACAAAGCGACCTGCCTCAGCACCTCGCGTCACTTCAACGACGCCGCGAACCCTGTCCAGGCTTCCGGGGTGAGGCGGAGTATCGGGCCGTCGGGCACCTCGGAGTCACGGACGGCCACCATGCGGGAGACGTTACGGGCGACCTCCATGCATGCGCGGCTTGATCACTGTCACGAGACGGTTCTGGGTCAGGCGCAGCGTTCGTTCCGGAGTGCGCAGGCAGCGATGTGAGGGGGGGTCTGCCGCTTGCGACGTTTGTAGAGCTGGCCGTCAAGGCTGATACGAGGGGGACGAGGTTCCTCGCCTCCAAGCCCACCTGAAGCAAGATCAAAAAAGCGTGTCAAAGATCTGCACGCCCTGAGGAGAAGCAGCCCGAAACGCAGGATGCTCCGCAGCCCGCCCGCCCTCGGCGCGGCGGTCGCCCGTCCGGGTGCCGTCCGCCTCCTCGTCCGCCTGTCCGTCCGCCCCCGGACGGTCGGCGTCCGCGCTGGTCGGACGGTACGGACGGGTGCCGAGGGCGGGCGGACGGACCGTCCACCGCCGGGTGCGGGCAAGGGCGGACGGTCGTCCTCGGGTCGTAGACGTGGCCGCTGGGGGCGTGGGGCAGGGCGGGCCGGCCGCGGGGCGCGCCGGTCGCGGGAACGCGGGCCCCCACCCTCCGGAGGAGGTACGGAAGGCCCTGGCCACGGCCCTCGCCCACCACCTGCCCTGAGCCGCTCCCACCGGCACCCGCCAGCCCTCAGCCCTCAGCCCTCAATGAGATAGTCCCGCAGCGCGTGCGAGCGTGACGGGTGGCGCAGCTTGCTCATCGTCTTGGCCTCGATCTGGCGTATGCGTTCACGTGTCACGCCGTAGATCCTGCCGATCTCCTCCAGGGTCCGGGGGCTGCCGCCCAGGAGCCCGTAGCGCAGGGAGATGATGCCGGCCTCGCGCGGGGTCATCTCCGCCAGGAGGGTCTGGATGGCCTGCTGGAGAAGGCCGAAGGCGACCACGTCCCCGGGGGAGGGCGAATCGCTGTCCATGATGAGGTCGCCGAACTCGGTGCTGCCCTCGTCGGACAGCGTGATGTCCAACGAGACGGGCTCCTTGTTGTAGGCGTTGAGTTCAATCAGCCGCTCCACCGGGATGCCCGCCTTCTCGGCCAGCTCCTCCGGAGTGGGCTCGTCCCCGGTGCTGTGGATCAGCTCGCGGCGGATCCGCGCCACACGGTTGATGACCTCCACGGCGTGCACCGGTATGCGGATGGTGCGACCCTGGTCGGCCAGGGCGCGGGTGAGCGCCTGCCTGATCCACCAGGTCGCGTACGTGGAGAACTTGAAGCCCCTGGTGTAGTCGAACTTCTCCACGGCTCTGATCAGCCCGGTGTTGCCTTCCTGGATCAGGTCCAGGAACTGCAGCCCGCGCCCGGTGTAGCGCTTGGCGATGGACACCACCAGACGGAGGTTCGCCTCGGTGAAGTGGTTCTTCGCGCGGAGCCCGTCCTCGGCGAGGAGCGTCAGCTCCCGGCCGGAGTCCGGATCCGGGCACGCCTCCCCCAGGAGGTGCTCGGCGTACAGACCGGCTTCGATGCGCTTGCCCAGTTCCACCTCCTGCTCGGCGGTCAGCAGCCGGACCCTGGCGATGAGCCGCAGGTAGTCCTTGACCGGGTCGACCGTGCCGTCTCCCGAGGGAAACCGGCCGGCGGGGGCGTCCGTCTCGTCGTACTCCGGGCGAAGGCTCTCCTCCGCACCCTGCACATCTGTGGCGTTCATCTTGGCTCCAGAAGGGATTTCACATACCGTCCGGCGCGGAGAGGAATTCGACATAAAGCCGCCGCCCCTCGGCGAATACGGCATCGAAAACCAGGCTTTGCTTTCCCGATCCGGATACACTCTTGGCAACGAGCCGATTTTTCACTTCGTCAACCTCGAACGGCGTCGAGACCCATCCAAAACCAACCGTAACACCGTGCCGCTACACACCGGACCCGCCGCTCAGCACCATTCCGATGTGGCACACATCGCCCTTGACAAAGAAGCCCGTCGCGCACACAGAGGAAATCCGATCCGGCCCGGAAAGCGGTGAGAAAAAAGCCCGAGCGTCACTCGACCCCTCACGGAATGAACCCTCCAGCGGTTGCCTCGCCGCTCGGTGGCCCTCCCGCCGCAACGCCGATGCGGTGCGGCAGGACGTCCGTGCCCTGCTCGGCGCCCGCCCCCTCGAGCCGCACGCCGACGCCAAGAGCCCCACCGCACCCTTGCCGAATCACCCTTCGATCCGCGCCGGTACAAGATCCGGCGCTTCACCCTCACCGGCGAGGCGCACCCCATCGACATGCGTGCCACTCACACATGAACAACAGGGCACCAAAAACAGTATTCAGCTCACAGACACCACAAAGCCGAGCGCCATGCCATCCAGCTGACACCTGCACCCTGCCCGGGACCGCCCTTCGACCTGACACACCCCCGCGAATGTGACCGGAATTACACCCAGAACCACGCACGGTGTGGTGGGAAAATGAAAGAGCTGGTTCGCAGAGGTTTTGCGCGCTCGTCCGTATGACCGCGCCGATCTCTGCGCTCCCACACCTGCCCGCCCCCTGCCGTCCGCGGCCGGGACCGAGCGGTGGGACGGCCGTACGCCCTGCATCACGCTCGGACGCGGCCGAGCGCGGCGCCGCACAGACAGCGAGGGTTGAACGGCATGCAGTTCTCCGAGGGCCAGACACTCATCCATCCCCACCACGGCCCGGCCACCGTCACCGAGGTCCTCGACCGCTCGGTCAACGGCAGGAGCAGGCGCTACGTCGAGTTCCAGGTCCACCGGACCGATCTGCACATCGCCGTTCCGGTCGAGAAGGCCGACGAGGTGGGACTGCGCTCGGTCTACGCCGCGGCCCAGGTACGGGAACTGCTCGACGTCCTGAGGGCTCCCACCGGCGAGCAGGAGGAGATCTGGTCGCGGCGGTTCAAGGCCAACGGCGAGAAGCTCCGGGCCGGCGACCCCCTGCTCACCGCCGGCGTCGTACGCGACCTCGTGCGACGCCGGGAGGAGCGCGGGCTCTCCTCGGCCGAGAGGGACATGCTCAAGCACGCCCGCGAGCCGGTCCTCGCAGAACTCGCCCTGGCACTCTCGCTGTCCGACGGAGAAACCGAGGAACTGCTCGACTCGACCATCCTCGGTGATCAGCAGACCACTTGAGGCTTTCCCGTTCTGCGCGTGATGCAGGGGGCGTCCTCTCCACCGGAGTTCGGCGCCGACCCGTGCGACCGCCGCACCGTTGCGGGCCGAGGTGCTCATCTCAGAGACCGTCACCACGCCCACCGGCTGCCCCCGGTGCGCTCACTGGGGCAGCCGGTGGCGTGCGGGGTACGGAGCACGCCGCGGCGTTCAAGAAGCAGACTGGCTACGACATCAACGGTCGGACCGTACACGCACGTGCGCAGCCGACGCCGCCTGCGAGAACTGCGGGAGAAAGCCGCGAGGCCCCTCAGGTCCCGATGCGTCCAGACCGGCGGAGACACAGGTCTTCAAGGCGTTTCCCCGCCGGTCTCCGGCCAAGGACATCTGTCGGGTGAGGCACTGAAGGAAGTCGGTGACGAGTCTCTCGACCTCATGCCTGCCGGGGGCGTCGCGCACGTCGACGCGGTCCGCCCGGTGGACCCCGGCGTTACGCAAGAGGCGTTCCCTGCTCCTGTCGGCGGAAGCCCGGTCCTTGTGCTGGGGACCGTCGGTCTCGATGGCTCCGGCCCGGCCGCGACGCGTCACCACTCTTCGTCTGCGTGCACCGGTAGCCCGGCGGGGCTTCGAGGGGCATGCCGCTCGCCCCTCGGCGGGGGAGCAGGCGTTCCCGTGGTTCGGTGGTGGGGCGGGTGGGACTCGAACCCACGGCCGACGGATTATGAGTCCGTTGCTCTAACCGGCTGAGCTACCGCCCCATAGCGGCGTGTCGTGCACAGGTGTGCGTGCCGTCTGCCGCAGCATAGCCGCTCATACGATCTCCTGCCTCAATGATCGACTGCGCACGGCCTGCGTGACCATGAGGACTGCCTCCGGTCACGCACGGTTCCCCCGGGCAGCGAACAGGCATGAAAAAGGACCCCGGAGGGGTCCTCGTTCAGCATGCTCCCCCGACTGGACTCGAACCAGTAACCTGCCGGTTAACAGCCGGCTGCTCTGCCAATTGAGCTACGGAGGACCGAGCTCCCCCGACTGGACTCGAACCAGTAACCTGCCGGTTAACAGCCGGCTGCTCTGCCAATTGAGCTACGGAGGAATGCCTCGTTGCATCGAACGCACCTCCCTGGGTATCAGCCAGAGGGCGCGCGCTCGCTGCGACACATACATTAGCGCAAGCAGGGGGGTGCTTTGCCAATCGGTACCCCCCGGCGCCGTCGGCGCGCCGGAGACCTGTGCCGTCCCGCACACAGTCCTACACGAGGGAAGGGTGGCCGCCATGCGTTACCGGCTCACGTTCGTCGCCGGAGTCGTCCTGGGTTACGTGCTGGGCACGAGGGCCGGGCGCGAACGCTACGAGCAGTTGAAGAAGTCCGCGCGGCAGTTCGCGCAGAACCCCGCCGTGCGCAACACCGCGGAGACCGCGGCGCAGCAGGGCCGCGGCATCGCGGGCAAGGCGTACCACGCGGTGAGCGACAAGGTCGGGGACCGGATGCCCGACTCGGTGGCGCAGCGGGTACGCACCCTGCGCGAGCGCACCGCGCAGGGCGCCGGCGAGGACGACTGGGGCACCAGCAACACCTAGGACCCGCGGTGCGACACGGGTCCGGAGTCGTGATGTCGCCGGGTACGGCAGAATTTCGGCCATGGGGATAGTCGCCGGGTTGGACAGTGCGCCCGATTTCACTCGTATCGTCGTCTGTGACGCGGACACCGGAACCGTGCTCAAACAGGGGTACGCGCCGCATCCGGTGGAGAACCCCCAGGGCACGGGCCGTCCCTCCGACGTCGACCCGCAGGCCTGGCTGTACTCGCTGGGCGAGGCGGCGGGCGGCGGACTGCTGGAGGGCGTGCAGGCCATCGGGGTGTCCTCGCAGGCGAACGCGCTGGTGCCGCTGGACGCCCAGGGCAACACCGTGCGGCCCGCCATGGTCGGCGCCGACAAGCGGACCCAGGTCGCCGCGGCCGATCTGATCGACGCGCTGGGCGGCCGGGAGGCGTGGGCACAGGCGGTGGGAAGCGTGCCGCAGGCCGGGCACCCGGTGACCAAGCTGCGCTGGCTGGCCCGTACCGAGCCCGAGAACGCGGCGCGCACCGCCGTGCTGCTGCAGGCGCACGACTGGCTGGTGTGGCAGCTCCTCGGCCGTCCGGTGCGCCGGACCACCGACCGGGGCGGGGCCTCCGGCACCGGCTACTGGGCGGCGGCGACCGGCGGCTACCGGCCCGACCTGGTGGAGCTGGCGCTCGGGCACCAGACCCTGCTGCCGGAGGTGATCGGCCCGGCCGAGGCCGCCGGTGCGACGCCGGAGGGGCTGTTGATCTCGGCCGGCACCGGGGAGACGATGGCGGCGGCGTTCGGGCTCGGGATCGGGCTGGGCGACGCGGTCGTCTCGCTGGGCGCCTCCGGGTCCGTCATGGCCGTCCACCCCGAGGCCCTCTACGACCCCGACGGCATGGTCACCGCGCTGGCGGACGCCACCGGGATGCACCTGCCGGTCGTCACCACGCTGAACGCCGTACGGACCCTGCGCGGGACGGCGGAGCTGCTCGGGCTGCCCGATCTGGAGAGCCTGTCCGACCTGGCGATGAAGTCGACGCCGGGTGCGCACGGGCTGGTGCTGCTGCCCTACCTGGAGGGCGAGCGGACGCCGAACCTGCCGCACACCGCCGGGACCCTGTCGGGGCTGCGGCGGGAGTCGATGAAGCCGGAGCACCTGGCGCGGGCCGCGTTCGAGGGCATGCTGTGCGGGCTCGCGGACGCGCTGGACGTGCTGCGCGGCCGGGGCGTGGAGGTCCGGCGGGTGTTCCTGCTGGGGCAGGCCGCGGAGCTGCCCGCGGTGCAGGCGGCGGCGCCCGCGCTGTTCGGGGCGCAGGTGGTGGTGCCGCAGCCCGCGGACTACGCGGCGATCGGCTCCGCCCGGCAGGCGGCCTGGGCGCTCGGGGTGTCCCAGGGCACCCTCGACCCGCGTACGCCGCCGCTCTGGCAGGGCGCGGCGGCGCAGGTGCTGGAGCCCGGCGAGGACCTGGCGGTGGGGCAGGCGGTGCGCCAGCAGTTCGTGTCGGTGCGCGAGCAGACCCATCCGGGGGCGTTCCGGGCCTGAACACGGGTGGGAGGTCCGCGTCATGAGCGCGCGCGGCGTCATGAGCGCGCGCTCATGACGCCGCGGGCGGCAAATAAATCGTTTGAGGTAACACCGGTGCGGTGTCCGACGATGGGGGCCAGGGGCAACCGATCGCTCCCGCCGACCACCCGAGAGATGCAGCGTGCTCATACGACTTCTACGGACCTACCTCAGGCCGTACAAGAGACCCATCGCCCTCCTGGTGCTGCTGCAGTTCCTGCAGACCTGCGCCACGCTCTACCTGCCCACCCTCAACGCCGACATCATCGACGACGGTGTCGTCAAGGGGGACACCGGTTACATCCTGTCCGCCGGCGCCCTGATGATCGGCATCTCGCTGACCCAGGTCGTCTGCAACATCGGGGCCGTGTACTACGGCGCCCGGACCGCCGCGGCCCTGGGACGGGACGTGCGGGGGGCCGTGTTCGACCAGGTGCAGTCGTTCTCCGCGCGTGAGCTCGGTCACTTCGGCGCGCCCTCGCTGATCACCCGTACGACGAACGACGTCCAGCAGGTGCAGATGCTGGTGCTGATGTCGTTCACCCTGATGGTGTCGGCGCCGATCATGTGTGTGGGCGGCATCGTGATGGCGCTCGGCCTGGACGTGCCGCTGTCCGGGGTGCTGGTGGCGGTGGTGCCGGTGCTGGGGATCTGCGTGACGCTGATCGTGCGGCGGCTGCGTCCGCTGTTCCGGTCCATGCAGGAGCGGCTCGACACGGTGAACCGGGTGCTGCGCGAGCAGATCACCGGCAACCGGGTGATCCGGGCGTTCGTCCGGGACGCGTACGAGCAGCGGCGGTTCGCGAAGGCCAACGCCGAGCTGACCGAGGTGTCGCTGGGCGTCGGCAATCTGATGGCGCTGATGTTCCCCGTGGTGATGACGGTGGTGAACCTGTCGTCGATCGCGGTGGTGTGGTTCGGTGCGCACCGGATCGACAGCGGCGGGATGCAGATCGGTGATCTGACCGCGTTCCTCGCCTATCTGATGCAGATCGTCATGTCGGTGATGATGGCCACCTTCATGTTCATGATGGTGCCGCGGGCCGAGGTGTGCGCGGAGCGCATCCAGGAGGTGCTGGACACGTCCTCGAGCGTGGTGCCGCCCGCCGCGCCCGTCACCGAGCTGCGTCGGCACGGTCATCTGGAGATCCGGGGCGGCGGCTTCTCCTACCCGGGGGCCGAGGAGCCGGTGCTGAAGTCGGTCGACCTGGTGGCCCGTCCCGGTGAGGTCACCGCCGTCATCGGTTCGACCGGCAGTGGCAAGTCCACCCTGCTCGGGCTGGTCCCCCGGCTGTTCGACGCGACCGAGGGCGAGGTGCTGGTGGACGGGGTGCCCGTCGCGGACCTCGACCCGGCGCTGCTGGCGAGGACGGTGGGGATGGTGCCGCAGAAGCCGTACCTGTTCGCGGGGACGGTGGCGACCAACCTGCGGTACGGCGACCCGGACGCCACCGACGCGGAGCTGTGGCACGCGCTGGAGGTGGCGCAGGCCAAGGAGTTCGTCGAGCGGCTGGAGGGCGGGCTCGACGCGCCGATCGCGCAGGGCGGCACCAATGTGTCCGGCGGTCAGCGCCAGCGCCTGGCGATCGCGCGGACGCTGGTGCGGCGCCCGGAGATCTACCTCTTCGACGACTCCTTCTCCGCGCTCGACTACGCCACCGACGCGGCCCTGCGCGCGGCGCTGGCCGAGGCGACCGCCGAGGCGACGGTGGTGATCGTCGCCCAGCGGGTGGCGACCATCCGGGACGCCGACCGGATCGTGGTCCTGGACGAGGGCCGGATCGTCGGCACCGGCCGGCACCACGAACTGATGGCGGACAACGAGACCTACCGGGAGATCGTGCTCTCCCAGCTGACGGAAGCGGAGGCCGCCTGATGGCGGGAGCAGCGCGGATGATGGCCGGGGGCGGCCCCGACCAGCAGTCGCTGAACTTCAAGGAGTCGGGCAGACGGCTCGTCGCACAGTTCAAGCCGGAACGCCTGACCCTCTGGGTGCTGCTGGCCTGCACGGTGCTGAGCGTGGGCCTCAGCGTGGTCGGGCCGAAGATCCTCGGCCGGGCCACCGACCTGGTCTTCGAGGGCGTCGTCGGACGGGACATGCCGTCCGGGGCCACCAAGGAGCAGGTGCTCGACGCGATGCGGGCGCGCGGTGAGGGCGGTGTCGCCGACATGCTCCGCGGCACCGACTTCACCCCGGGCCAGGGCATCGACTTCACCGCCGTGGGCGGTGTCCTCGGGCTCGCGCTGGCGGTGTTCGGGGTCGCCGGTCTGCTGATGGCGGTGGCGACGCGGCTGGTGAACGGGGCCGTGAACCGCACCATGTACCGGATGCGCGAGGACGTGCAGACGAAGCTGTCGCGGCTGCCGCTGTCGTACTTCGACAAGCGGCAGCGCGGTGAGGTGCTGAGCCGGGCGACCAACGACATCGACAACCTCGGGCAGACGCTCCAGCAGACGATGGGCCAGCTGATCAACTCGCTGCTGACCATCGTCGGTGTGCTGGCGATGATGTTCTACGTCTCCTGGATCCTGGCGCTGGTCGCGCTGATCACCGTGCCGCTGTCGTTCGTGGTCGCCACCCGCGTGGGCAAGCGGTCGCAGCCGCACTTCGTGCAGCAGTGGCGTACGACCGGAACGCTCAACGCGCACATCGAGGAGATGTACACCGGGCACACCCTGGTGAAGGTGTTCGGGCGGCAGGAGGAGTCGGCGAAGCAGTTCGCCGAGCAGAACGACGCGCTGTACGAGGCCGGTTTCAGGGCGCAGTTCAACAGCGGCATCATGCAGCCGCTGATGATGTTCGTGTCGAACCTCAACTACGTGCTGGTGGCGGTCGTCGGCGGGCTGCGGGTCGCGTCGGGGTCGCTGTCCATCGGTGACGTGCAGGCGTTCATCCAGTACTCGCGGCAGTTCTCGATGCCGCTGACGCAGGTCGCCTCGATGGCGAACCTGGTGCAGTCGGGTGTCGCGTCGGCCGAGCGGGTCTTCGAACTGCTGGACGCCGAGGAGCAGTCGGCCGACGTCTCGTCGGCCGAGCGGCCGGCCGAGGCGCGCGGGCGGGTGGCGCTGGAGCACGTGGCGTTCCGCTACGACCCCGAGAAGCCGCTGATCGAGGACCTGTCGCTGACGGTCGAGCCGGGGCACACGGTGGCCATCGTCGGCCCGACCGGCGCCGGCAAGACGACGCTGGTCAACCTGCTGATGCGGTTCTACGAGGTGTCCGGCGGGCGCATCACGCTCGACGGCGTCGACATAGCGCGCATGTCCCGGGACGAACTGCGTGCCGGGATCGGCATGGTGCTCCAGGACACCTGGCTGTTCGGCGGCACCATCGCGGAGAACATCGCCTACGGGGCCGCGCGCGAGGTCACCCGCGGTGAGATCGAGGAGGCGGCGCGGGCGGCCCACGCCGACCGGTTCATCCGTACCCTGCCCGACGGGTACGACACGGTGCTCGCCGACGAAGGGGCCGAGGGCGCCGAGGGCGGTGGGGTCAGCGCGGGGGAGAAGCAGCTCATCACCATCGCGCGGGCGTTCCTGTCCGATCCGGTGATCCTGGTGCTGGACGAGGCGACGAGTTCCGTGGACACGCGTACCGAGGTGCTGATCCAGAAGGCGATGGCCAAACTGGCGCACGGGCGTACGTCGTTCGTCATCGCGCACCGGCTCTCCACGATCCGGGACGCGGACACGATCCTCGTCATGGAGAACGGGGCGATCGTGGAGCAGGGCTCGCATCAGGAGCTGCTGGCCGCCGGCGGGGCGTATGCCCGGCTGTACCAGGCGCAGTTCGCCCAGGCGGTGGCGGAGGTCGACTGATTTCCTTCGCCCCCGCCGCTCCTTCCCTCCCCCAAGCTCTCGGCTTCGCTCGAGCAGGGGGGACCCCCATCGACCCTGGGGGCTCCGCCCCAGACCCCGGTCCTCAGGCGCCGGACGGGCTGATTTCAGCCCGTCCGGCGCCTGAGGACGAAGAGAAAGTCAGTCCAGGTAGCCCCGCAGCTGGTCGGCGAAGGCGTGGTCCCTCAGTTTGTTGAGGGTCTTGGACTCGATCTGGCGGATGCGTTCGCGGGTGACGCCGAAGATGCGGCCTATCTCCTCCAGGGTGCGGGGGCGCCCGTCGACCAGCCCGTACCGCAGCTGGACGACCTTGCGCTCCCGCTCCCCCAGCGTCGACAGGACCGCCTCCAGGTGCTCCTTGAGCAGCAGGAACGCGGCCGATTCGACGGGGCTCGTGGCGTCGCCGTCCTCGATGAGGTCGCCGAGGGCCACGTCGTCCTCCTCGCCCACCGGGGCGTGCAGGGAGACCGGTTCCTGGGCGAGCCGCAGCACCTCGCCGACCCGCTCGGGGGCCAGGTCGAGGTGGTCGGCGACCTCGTGCGCGGTCGGTTCGTAGCCGCGTTCCTGCAGCATGCGCCGCTGGACGCGGACGACGCGGTTGATGAGCTCGACGACGTGCACGGGGACGCGGATGGTTCGGGCCTGGTCGGCCAGCGCGCGGGACATGGCCTGGCGGATCCACCAGGTGGCGTAGGTGGAGAACTTGTAGCCGCGCGCGTAGTCGAACTTCTCCACGGCCCGGATCAGGCCGAGGTTGCCCTCCTGCACCAGGTCCAGCATGGTCAGCCCGCGGCCCACGTACCGTTTGGCGACGGAGACGACCAGCCGCAGGTTGGACTCGATCAGCCGCCGCTTGGCCATCCGGCCCATGACGACGAGCCGGTCCAGGTCGAGGGCGAGGTTGCTGTCCAGGTCGGGGGTGCGGCGCAGCTTCTCCTCGGCGAACAGCCCGGCCTCGACGCGGCGGGCGAGTTCGACCTCCTCGGCCGCGGTGAGCAGGGGGATGCGGCCGATCTCCCGCAGGTACTGGCGGAACAGGTCCGATGAGGGGCTGCCGGAGTCGGCGCGCGCCGCCGGCGGCGGGGCCGGCTCGACGTGCTCGGCCGGTCCGAGCGCCGCGGACGGCGGTTCGGGCTCCGTCTCGGGGTGGCGGGCGGCCCGGCTCTGCGCGGGCACGGCCACCAGGACGTCCGCCTCCGGCCGCGCGCCGACCGTGCGCGCGTCGGTCGGAGTGGGGCTCTGGATCTGGGTCTGCACGGGGGCGACCTCCAGGATGATCGCTGCCGGGGAGGGCGGCAGCGGTACTTCGGGAGCGGAGTCGGCGGCCTCGCCGCTGTCCGTCCCGTACGCGATGAGCGGGGCCGCGGGGGTCCCGGACCCGTCGAGGACGGATCGGCCGCGCTCCGAGGACTCAGGCACCGCACCCCAGTGTGGGGTACGACACATCGTCCCCACGAGGGGCGTGCGATGACTTTTTGCGTCCGCACGGTGACCCGGCGGTCACATCCCGCCTGGCACCCCAGCAGCGGTTCATGTCCTGAGCTGGCGGTTGTCGTTGTCCTGGCATGGAGGGAATCGCTGAAGTCGCTTTCCGGGCTGCCGAGTCGGCTTCAGTGTTCGCGCGGGTGGCGGGCCGGTTCGCTCGGGCGGATCTGCGCCGGCGGATGCGGGACCATGTCCGCGGCCTGCTGGAGCGGGCGGCACGCAGGAACGGCCGGCGGTTCGCCTGCCGGCCGGTCAGCAGGCGACCAGTCGGACGAGCACCAGTTCGGTGCTGGTGCGGCGTCGGCTGAATCGGCTGCCCGCTTGCGCTCGTCTCCTCGCCGCTCGCGCAGCGCGGACCCGCACCGGGTGGGCCAGGGAGAGGCCGACTCCTCGATCAGTCCGCCGGGATGTGCACGGGACAGGTCGCAGAAAGCAGGATGCGACAAGACCGCACGGGCCCAGGCCGACGTCATGATCCACCCGACCCGTACGGCCGTCGTCGCGTCACGGGTGACGGCCTGCCTGCCAGTGGCTGCTCGACGGGTTCGGCGATCATTGCCCTGGCCACAGGGAGGAAGCCGAGCCGGGCATCCAAGCAGGAGCTCGGGAGGCACTGCCACCGCATTGCGTCCGGTCACGGCCGGCCCCCGGACGAAGCGGCGCGCAACTGCCGGCAGCGGTATCTCGAACCAGGTCGTGAGCCGTCGTCGGCCTGTCGATGTCCTCCAGCACACAGAGTGCTCTGCGGTTGTGGGTTCGGGCCCGCAGACTCCGCCGCGGCCGCTACTTAGCCTCGTCGCGAGCTTGAGCCGCAGGTCCGGTGTCGTTCGACCGGAGCAGTCAAAGGAGACTCCTATGCCGCCGATGAGCGTGCCCGAAGATATGGGACTGACTGGGTATCCGGTCGGTCACGACCTGATGGGCCGTTGCCTGACCGACGCGCACAGCGCCGCGGTGGCCCGGGTGTCCCGGCCCTCTGTGCACGAGCCGTGCTCGGACCTCGTGGGGGCGCGGTCATGACCTCGTCACCGGCTTATCTCATGACCGTCGCCGCGATCGGCATCGCCGTCCTGCTCTTCCTGATCATCCGGGTGCGGGTCGAGCCGTTCGTGTCCCTCCTGCTGGTCAGTGCGGTGGTCGCCTTCGCGGCCGGGATACCGCTCGCCGAGATCGTGCCGGCCATGGAGGACGGTGTCGGGAGATCACTCGCCCACGTCGCGCCGATCGTGGGGCTCGGCGCGCTGTTGGGCAAACTGCTGGAGGTCTCGGGCGGCGCACGCGTGCTGGCCGACCGGCTGCTGGGATGGTTCGGTGAGCGTCGGGCGCCGGCAGCGCTGGGACTCACCGGCATCATCTTCGGCATTCCGGTCTTCTTCGACGTCGGTGTGCTCGTCATCGCTCCCCTCGTCTTCGCCGCTGCTGCGTCCGGGCGCAAGGGCATGCTCTGGTACGCACTTCCCGCCGCCGGCGGCCTGGCGATCGTGCACGGTCTCCTGCCGCCGCACCCCGGCCCGGTCGCCGCGTCCGGACTGATGGGCGCCAACATCGGTCTGGTCATCCTGATCGGAGCGGTCTGTACCGTACCGGCGTACCTGGTCGGCTTCGTCTATGCCAGGTGGATCGCCCGGCGTATCGAAGTCCCGGTCCTCCAGCCCGCGCTCGGCACCACCGGCCGGCACGAGGACGCGGCGGCGCTCGCCTCACCGGCCGCCGGCGCATCGGCGCTGGGTCTGGGCACGGTCGTGACCATCATCGCCGTGCCCATCGGACTGATCCTGGTGCAGACGTTCTCCTCGCTGCTGGTCGACGGCGCGGACAACGCCTTCACGAAGATCGCGGGATTCATCGGGTCGCCGCTGATCGCCCTGCTGATCGGTGTGCTGTTCGCCATGGTGGTGCTCAGCTCCCGGTACGGCTGGAGCAGGACGAACCTCACGCAGGTCGCCGACAGCGCGCTGCGTCCGGTCGGCATGATCCTCCTCGTCGTCGGGGCGGGTGGCGTGTTCGGGTCGGTGCTCACCGCCAGTGGGATCGGGAAGATCCTGGCCGAGGGACTGGCCGGGTCAGGCCTGCCGTTGATCCTCCTGGCGTTCGTGATCGCCTACCTGCTGCGGCTGGCCCAGGGGTCCGCCACAGTGGCCACCGTGGCGGCCGCCGGGATCGTGGCCGGCCTCGTGGAGAAGGCCGGGCTGCCCGACGGACAGGTCGCCGCCCTGGTCGTCGCGATCAGTGCCGGAGCCATCTCGACCTCGCACGTCAACGACGCCGGCTACTGGCTCGTCACCAGGCTGTTCGGGATACCCGAGAAGGACAGCCTGCGGTCGTGGACCGTCATGACGACGCTCATGGGCTTCACGTCGTTCGCCGCCGTGGCCGGCCTCAGTCTTCTGCTCTGAGGCCGACGGGCAGCAGTGGCCACCCGGCCTGCCCGGGCGGCTACTGCTGTCCGTACTCGCGATCGGCGGAATGCGGCCGCAGTACCCGGTTCAGACGCAGAGCGAGCTGGAGGTCCAGCGTCTTGTCCGGGTCGGACCAGTCGAGGTCGAGGAGGCGCTTGATACGGTCCAGTCGCTGGGTGACGGTGTTCGGATGCACATGCAGATGGTCCGCGCTGCGGGCCGGACTGCGTCCCGTGGCGAAGTACGTCTCCAGGGTGGTGAGCAGTTCGGTGTCGCGCTGTTCGTCGTGGCGGACGACCGGCCCGAGCATGCGGTCGACGAAACCGCTGACCGTGGCCGCTCCTCCGAGCAGCAGACCGGTGTAACCCAGTTCCCGGACGGTCGCCGAGTCTCCCGCGCGTTCCAGCCGTAGCAGCGCCCGAGCGCAGGCCAGGGCTTCCCCGTAGGCACCCGGGAGGCCGCCGGAGTCGGTGACGGGCCCAGCGGCTCCCACGGTGACCGGGGTGCCGAGACGGAGGGACAGCGATCCGGCGATCTGCCTGCCGGTCAGTGCCGCGTCCGACGAGGGCAGGGCCAGCACCGCGAAGCCGTCCCGGACCGTGCTGAGGCCCTTGCGTGACGCCGCCATCTCCGCCGTGGCCGTGGACAGGAGGGGGAGCTGGCGGGCGGGTGCGTGGGTGACGAGAACCGTGTGGGGTCCGTGCGGCTGGTAGCCCAGTCGCTGGGCACGTTCGTCCAGCGCCGTTCCGGCCCGGCCTGTGCCGCTCAGCAGGTCGTCGAGGAGGTCGCCGCGCACGCGTGCCTCCGCCGCGGCGAGACTGCGGGTGAACAGCTGCAGCAGCGCCGCCACCACCGCTGTGCGCTCCAGCAGGCGCACGTCGACAGCGGTGGTGTCCTCCGTGGGTGTCTCCGGGTCCCAGACCAGGGCACCGAGGGAACTGCTGCCCGCGGTCAGGACCGTCACCCAGCAGCCGTCGACGTGTTCGCTGCGCCCGGTACCCGTCCTCGGGCGGCGGGCTGCCGTGATCATCGCGTGAAGCCGGTCCTCGGGTGTGCCGTCGGTCCACATGACCGGGGCGTTCAGTTCGTCGACGACGGCCAGGCAGCCGCCGAGGAAAGTCCGTGCGGCGTCGACGACCTCCTGCAATCCCCCTCCCTGCAGGACGAGGTCCATGCTGCGGTCGTGGGCGGCCACCTCGCGGGCAGTGGCGCGGGTGCGCTCCTCCAGCGCGGCGTTGGCCCTGCGGGCGGCTTGCAGGGCTTGCTCCTTGTCGTCAAGGAGCTGGGCGCGCTCGATCGCCACGGCGGCCAGGGCGGCGAAGGAGCTGAGCAGGAGCACCGACTCCGGCGGGAAGGCTCCGGCTGTCCGGTTGGACGCGTAGAGGACACCGATGACGTGACCGCGGTGCACCAGCGGGACGCCGAGGATCGCCACCTGGCGTTCGGCCCGCGCGGACCGGTCCACGGCGGCGTCGTGGTCGAGGCGCTCGTCGTGGAAGTAGTCGGGCGTGGCGAAGGGCGCGGCCGTCTCGGCGACCTTGCCGCCGATCCCCACCCCGAAGGGGATCCGCACGTCCTTCCAGTCGCCGGTCGTCGCTCCGACCATGACCCGCACATAGGTCTCCGAGCGCTCGGCGTCGTTGAGGCTCAGATAGGCGAGGTCGCAGTTCAGCAGCTGCTGTGCGCGGGTGACGATGGAGGTCAGCACCCTGTCGACGTCGCTGGTGACTTCGACCAGCTCCGTCGCACAGGTCAGCAGGGCCCGCTGGGTCTCGTGCCGGGCCTGCTGGACGTCGAACCGGTCGCGCAGCAGCAGCGCGAGGTGGTACTCGCTCAGCAGTTCGCCCCTGTTCGCCCCGGGGGCCGCCAGGGCCACGCGCAGAGCGTCCTCGTAGGCGACGGCCGGGGCTCCTTCGACCAAGAGCCGCAAGAAGGTGTGCCGCGTCATGTCTTTCTTCTCCTCGGGGGGCCGGGCCCGCCCGTCCCGCCGCAGACCCACCGTAAGGCAGTCGGCCGCTCCTCTCCGTGCGGACGGGCCCCGACCGGCGGGACGGGCGGGACAGGTGGCTCAGGGGCCGGCCTCGGTGGAGACGCCTTTCGCGTCAGACCCGGCGGAAGAGGGCGGCGAGTGCCTGTCCGCCGCCGATGCACATCGTGACGACGCCCAGTTCCAGGTCGCGCCGGGCCAGGTCCTTGGCCAGCCGCAGGGTGAGGATGGCGCCGGTCGCACCCACAGGGTGTCCCAGAGCGATGGCGCCGCCGTACGGGTTGACCTTCTCCGCGTCCAGTCCGGCGTCCCGGATGACTGCGACGGCCTGGGCTGCGAACGCCTCATTGAGTTCGACGACGTCGATGTCGGACGGTTTCGTGCCGGTCTTCTCGAACAGCCTTTTCAGCGCCGGCACCGGTGCGTATCCCATCAGCTCCGGCTCCACGGCCGCCGTGGCCACCGCCTCCAGACTGACCAATGGCGTCAGGGCGTGCTCCGCGGCCACCTCACCCCGGGCGAGGACGAGGGCGGCGGCCCCGTCATTGATGCCGGACGCGTTGCCTGCGGTCACGGTGCCGTCCTTCTGGAACGCCGGACGCAGACCGGCCAGTCGCTCCAGGGTGGTCTCGGGCCGGGGGTGCTCGTCGGTGCCCACAACGGACGGCTCCCGGCCGCCGGTCGTCACGGGAGTGATCTCCTCGGCGAACGCGGCCCGGGCCGCGGCCGTGGCGGCGCGCTGCTGGGACCGCAGTGCGAAAGCGTCCTGCTCCGCACGGGAGACGCCGTACTTCGCGGCCACGTTCTCCGCCGTCACGCCCATGTGCACGCCGTGGACGGGGTCGGTCAGCATCATGACCGTGCCGTCGGCCAGGGTGCGGTCGCCCAGGCGGTGTCCGGCTCGCGCGCCGAAGTCGTAGAACGGCATCCGGGACATGTTCTCGTCGCCGCCTGCCAGCGCGATGTCGGCTGCTCCCCAACGCATCTGCATGGCGGCCGACCAGACCGCCTGGAGACCACTGCCGCACAGCCGGTTCACGGTGTAGGCGGGGATGCCGACGGGCAGCCCGGCGTCCAGGGCGACCCGGCGTGCGTTGTAGGCGTCCGCGCCCACCTGGCCGATACACCCCATCACCACTTCGTCGATGGTTTCGGGCGCCACCCCCGCACGGGTGAGGGCCTCGCGGGCGGCCACGGCACCGAGCCGATGTGCCGGGGTGTCCTTGAAGGCGCCGCCGAAGCTGCCTACCGGGGTACGGGCACCATCGATCACGACGACGGTTTCTGCGGGCATGGAGGGTTTCCTTTCGGACAGCGGACGAGTGCCGTGTGCGGAGCGTCAGGGGGCGTAGTCGTAGAAGCCTCGACCGCTCTTGCGGCCCAGGTGGCCGGCGGCGACCATGCGGCGCAGGAGAGCGGGGGGAGCGTAGAGGGGCTCCTTGTACTCCTCGTACATGGATTCCGCCGCGGCCTGCGCGGTGTCCAGTCCGACGAAGTCGAGCAGGCGCAGCGGGCCCATCGGGTGAGCGCAGCCGAGTTCCATGCCCCGGTCGATGTCCGAGGCCGAGGCGGATCCCGCTTCGAGCATGCGCACCGCGGACATCATGTACGGCACGAGCAGGGCGTTCACCACGAAGCCGGAGCGGTCGGGAGCACGGATGACCTCCTTGCCCAGCCGACCGGTGACGAAGTCACGGGCGCGCGCGTAGGTCTCCTTGCTGGTGGTCACCGCGGGGATCACCTCCACCAGCCGCTGGACCGGGACCGGGTTGAAGAAGTGCACGCCGACGACGTGTGCGGGTCGCCGGGTGGCCACGGCCAGGTCGACGACGGGGAGGGAGGAGGTGTTGGTGGCCAGGATGGCGTCGGGGCTGGTCAGCGCCTTGTCGAGGGCCCGCATGACCTCGCTCTTGGCCTCGGGGTGCTCCACCACGGCCTCGATGACGAACTGCCGGTCGCCCAGGTCCCCCACGTCGGTGGTGAACGCCATGCGTCCGAGCGCCGTCTCGCGCTGCTCCTCGGTGAGTCTGCCCCGCTGCACGCCTCGGTCCAGAGAGGCGGTGATCCGGCGCTTGCCCGCCTCGACGGCTTCGCGGCTCGTCTCCGCGACGAGGACGTCCAGGCCCGCGACCGCGGCGACCTGCGCGATGCCGGAGCCCATCAGGCCGCAGCCGACCACGCCGAGACGGTCCACCTTCTTCGTGTCCATGTCCATGCTTTCCGGGTGAGGGTGTCGGATGGGGTCGGTCCGCGCCGCGGCCGGCCGCGGTCCGTGATGCCGCGCGGGCGGCCGCCGGGGCCGGGTCACGCACGCGCCGACCGGCGCTCGGCCAGCCGGACGAAGAAGTCCAGTGCCTCCGGGGCGTCCACGGCAGCGGGTGCGACCACGGCACCGGGTTCCGCGCCCAGGAGGATCCGTTTGAGCGGGACCTCCAGCTTCTTGCCGGTCTTCGTGTGCGGGATGGCCGGCACCGCCACGATCTCGTCGGGTACGTGTCGTGGCGAAGCCTGTCGCCGGATTGCCCGACGGATGCGGTCGCGCAGGCCGTCGTCGAGTTCCACGCCGTCGCGGAGGGCGACGAAGAGGGGCATCCAGTAGCCGCCGTCGGGCAGTTCCGCTCCGATGACGAGCGCTTCGTGCACCTCGGGGAGCTCCTCGACGGCGGCGTAGATGTCGGCGCTGCCCATACGGACGCCATTGCGGTTGAGTGTGGCGTCCGATCGGCCGTGGATCACGACCGAGTTCCGGTCTGTGACGGTGATCCAGTCGCCGTGCCGCCACGTGCCGGGGTAGGTGTCGAAGTACGCCTGCCGGTAGCGCTCCCCGGACTCGTCTCCCCACAACGCGACGGGCATGCTGGGCATCGGGCGGGTCACGACGAGTTCCCCCACCTCGTTCACCAGGGCCCGTCCCTGCGGATCCCAGGCCTCGACCTTGACCCCCAGACAGGGGGCCGAGATCTCACCGGGGACCACCGGGACGGTCGGCGCACCGCCGACGAATGCTCCCACCACGTCGGTTCCGCCGCTGATCGCGACGAGGGGGACCTGCTCCCCGACGTGCGCGGACACCCACCCGTTGGCCGAGGGCGGCACGGGTGAGCCGGTCGCGATGATCTGCCGGAGAGCGGACAGATCGCACAGCCGGCCGGGGAGGACTCCCGAACGTTCGCAGGCGGCCAGGAAGCCCGGGCTCGTCCCGAAGTGCGTGACCCGGTGCGCGGACGCCGCCCGCCACAGTCCTGCGGTGTCAGGGAATGTCGGGCTGCCGTCGTACAGCACCGCGGTGGCTCCCACCAGCGGCGCGGAGACCAGCAGCGTCCAGATGACCCAGCTCGGCGAGGTCGCCCACAGCAGTCGGCTGCCGGTACCGAGGTCCCACTGCAGCCTGAGGGTCTTGTACATCTCCAGCTGGACGCCGCCGTGGCTGTGCACGATGCCCTTGGGGATGCCGGTGGTCCCGGAGGAGAACAGCACCCACAGCGGGTGGTCGAACGGTACGGCCACGGGTTCCAGGGTGGCCTCGCCCACCGTCAGTTCCCGCCAGTCGAGGCAGTCCGGCGCCACCGTGGAGCCGAGCCGGGGCACGATGACCGTGTGAGCGGGACCGATCGCCTCCCGCAGCGTCGCCACGGCCGGCCCGCAATCCCGGTCGACACCGGCGTAGCGGTATCCGTCGACGGCGATCAGCACCTTCGGCGTCAGTTGGCCCAACCGGGCCGCCGCGGCGTCCGGTCCGTAGTCCGAGCCGACCGAGGCCCAGACCGCGCCGATGCTGGCGGCCGCGTAGAAGGCGACCGCCGACTCACCGACGTTCGGCAGGTAGCCGACGACACGGTCGCCCACCCCGACTCCGAGTGAGGTCAGGGAGCGGGCGAGGGCCGCCACCCGGCGGCGGAACTCGCCGGTGGTCAGGGCCTCGGTGCTGCCGTCTTCGCGGACGGTGATCAGTGCCGGTTCCTGCGGATCGCCGTCCGTCAGCAGTCCGTCGGCGTAGTTGGTGCGGACGCCGGGGAACCAGCGCGCTCCGGGCATCCGCTCCTCCGCCAGTACCTCCCGGTAGGCGGTCCGGAAGGGAACGTCGAGGTACTGCTGCACGGCGGACCAGAAACCGGACAGGTCGGTCACCGACCAGCGGTGCAGCTCTCCGTAGTCCGACACGTCCAGGTCACGGTTCTTCCGGAGCCAACGGCAGAAACCTCCCAGGGCTGACGCGTCCAGCTCCAGCCCCGCCGGCCCGGTCACTGCGCGTCCTCGGCGGCACCGATGAGGACGAAGGCCATCGTGGCGGGCTCGGTGCCACGGTTGCTCCAGCGGTGCCTGGTGCCCCGCTGCACCACACAGGTCCCCGCGGGGAGGCGACGCTCCGCTCCGTCGTCCAGTTCCAGCCACATCTCTCCCGACAGGACGACGCCGTAATCCAGGGTGGCGCTGGTGTGCATACCGGGGTGATCCTTCTCAACGGTGGCCACCAGACCGGCGAGGATCTCCTCGGCCCAAGGCGTTGCGGGCTGCGGGTCGGTGGGTTCGCCGGCGGTCGCCGGAGGCCAGGTCACCAGCAGCAGGCGAGTGCCGCCGGCCCCGGGAAAGTACGGGGCGAGGACCGCCTCGGGCTCGGTCTCGGCATTGGACGCTCCGCCGTCCGCCGTTCCCCAGGCAAGGAAGACCTCCAGGCCGGGAAGGGCCGGGGTCTGCGCGGGTTCGAGCGGCTGCTCGTCGACGAAAACCGACTTGCCCTCGACACGGCCGGTTACCACAAGGTTCGGATGCAACATCATTGTCCTCCTGACCGACGGATCGCGCGGCGGGCAGGGACCGGCCGACGCGCCCCTCAGTCAAAGCCACAGCACAGGCGGGCACGATCCGTTCGCAGCACAGAGAAGCGAGCGTCCCCCTGTGCTGGAGCACATACCGTCCGGTGCGCCGGACGTGTGCCGGTCCTCACGCGTCCCACCCGGCTTTCCCTGATCTCGGGAACGGCGAGGCGCGGGCGGCACCCCCCGGAGTTCCGCCGGTGCCTGCGGTCGGCCGGGCAACTGGACCGCGCCGGGCGATCGAGGAGGCGTTCCAGGCCGCGAAGAACGAGCGCGGCCTGGATCAGTTCGGGCCGTCCGGTGCGACAGCCCGAACGAGGCCACGGGCAACTGCTGCCACATGCACCCCGACGTCGCCACGGACACGATCGCGGCCGGCACCTCGCGGTCGCCGTGCCGGCGCCCGCCGCTGCCACCACCGAAAACGCGGCTCAGGACACGAACCGCTGCCGGCGCACTAGAGGGCCGCCGCTCCGTGTTCGCGCAGGGACTGGTCGTACTGCTGGAGGACCCACAGTTCGTTCTGCACGGAGGCCAGTTCGGCGGGGTCGCCCTGGGAGGCGAGCCGGGTCAGCCGGCCGGCGACCTCGCGGACACGGCGCTCGACGGCACGGCGGCGGACGGTGACCAGCTGGGCGCCCGCGTAGTTCTCGTCGACCTCCTTGACGCCCCGGTGCAGCATGATCGCCTCGACGGCGAGTTCGGTGACCATGGCGCGGACGGTGTCGTCGGGGGCGGCGTCGCGGACCCGGATCAGGTACTCCTGCGGGTCCTGGGCGCCGTACTCGGCACCGCCCGCCTCCAGGACGGCCTGGCGCACGGCCGCGTAGACCGGGGCGGTGAACTCGTCGACGCCGTAGGCGTCGAAGGCCGGGGAGACCAGGGCGGGGTGCTGGAGGGCGAGCTTGAGCAGTTCCCGTTCGGTGGCGAAGACGGGGTTGCGCAGGTTGAGGGCGGGGCCCCGCGGGAGTGCGGGCTGCGGGCCGGAGGCGTACTGCTGCGGCCCGCCGTCCCGGCCGCGCTGCCGGCGGTCGTCGGGGGCGGGGCCCTTGCCGCCGCGGTCGCGGGCCCAGCGGGCGAGCTGCGCCACCCGCTTGACCACGAACTGGGTGTCCAGGATGCCGAGCATGCCGGCGAGCTGGACGGCGACCTCGTGCTGGGCGCCGCTGTTCTTGATGCGGGCGACGACCGGGGCGGCCTCGTCGAGGGCGGCGGCGCGGCCGGCCGGGGTGTCCAGGTCGTAGCGGCTCACGATGTGGCGGAGCGCGAACTCGAAGAGCGGGGTGCGGGGTTCGGTGAGATCGGCGACGGCCTCGTCGCCCTTGGCCAGGCGCAGGTCGCAGGGGTCCATGCCGTCGGGTGCGACGGCGATGTAGGTCTCGGCGGCGAACTTCTGGTCGTCCTCGAAGGCGCGCAGGGCCGCCTTCTGGCCGGCCGCGTCACCGTCGAAGGTGAAGATCACCCGGGCCGATCCGTTGTCCATCAGCAGTCGGCGCAGGATCTTGATGTGGTCGTTGCCGAAGGCGGTGCCGCAGGTCGCGATGGCGGTGGTGACACCGGCGAGGTGGCAGGCCATGACGTCGGTGTAGCCCTCGACGACGACCGCGCGGGACGACTTGGCGATGTCCTTCTTCGCCAGGTCGATGCCGTACAGGACCTGGGACTTCTTGTAGATCGCCGTCTCGGGGGTGTTGAGGTACTTGGGGCCGTTGTCCGTCTCGTACAGCTTGCGGGCGCCGAAGCCGACGACCTCGCCGCCGATGTCGCGGATGGGCCACATCAGCCGGCCGCGGAAGCGGTCGATGGGGCCGCGGCGGCCCTCCTGGGACAGGCCGGAGAGCAGCAGCTCCTTGTCGGTGAAGCCCTTGCCGCGCAGGAAGCGGGTGAGGTGGTCCCAGCCCTGGGGGCTGTAGCCGACGGAGAAGTGCCGGGCGGCCTCCTGGTCGAAGCCCCGCTCGGCGAGGAAGGCGCGGCCGGTGTCCGCCTCGGGGGAGGTCGCGAGCTGCTCCACGTACCAGTCGGCGGCGATCCGGTGGGCCTCGACCAGGCGGATGCGCTCGCCGCGCTGGTGGGCCGGGTTGTACCCGCCCTCCTCGTAGCGCAGGGTGATGCCGGCCTGGGCGGCCAGGCGCTCGACCGCCTCGGAGAAGGAGAGGTGGTCGACCTTCATCACGAACGTGATGGTGTCGCCGCCCTCCTGGCAGCCGAAGCAGTGGAAGAGTCCCTTGCTCGGGCTCACCTGGAAGGACGGCGACTTCTCGTCGTGGAACGGGCACAGGCCCTTGAGGTTGCCGCCGCCGGCGCCGCGCAGCTGGAGGTACTCGGACACCACGGCGTCGATCGGGACCGCGTCCCGTACCGCCTTCACGTCCTCGTCGTTGATCCGTCCAGCCACGCTGGAAGTCTACGGTGGTCCGCCGGGAGCCGGATCCGAGGCGTCCGCCCCGGTCAGGGGGCGAGGCTCTCCAGCGGGACGTGCGGGTCGGCCAGGGCGTCCGTGTCCACCGGGGTCCGGGAGCGGATCAGCCGCTGGATCGGGTCCGTGACGTCCCACACGTTGACGTTCATCCCGGCCAGCACCCTGCCCTCTTTGATCCAGAACGCGATGAACTCCCGCTTGCCCGAGTCGCCCCGGATGACGACCTGGTCGTAGGAGCCCGCCGGTGCCCAGCCGGAGTACTCCATCCCCAGGTCGTACTGGTCGCTGAAGAAGTACGGCACCCTGTCGTACGTGACCTCCCGGCCCAGCATGGCGCGGGCCGCGGCCGGGCCGCCGTTGAGGGCGTTGGCCCAGTGCTCGACGCGCATCCGGGTGCCGAACAGGGCGTGCGGGAAGGAGGCGACGTCACCGGCCGCGTGGATGTCCGGGTCGGAGGTGCGCAGCCGCTCGTCGACCAGGATGCCGCCGCCGTCCGCCCGGTCGGCGATCTCCAGGCCCGCCGCCTGGGCGAGGCCGGTGCGCGGGGCGGCGCCGATCGCCGCGAGGACGGCGTGCGCCGGGTGCTCCTCGCCGTCGTCGGTGCGGGCGGCGAGGACCATGCCGTCCTGCCCGGTGATCTCGGTGAGGGTGGCACCGAAGTGGAAGCGGACGCCGTGGTCGCGGTGCAGGTCGGCGAAGAGCTGGCCGAGCTCGGGGCCGAGGACCGAGTGCAGCGGGGTCTGCCCCCGGTGCACGACGGTGACCTCAGCGCCGTACTCGCGGGCCGCCGCCGCGACCTCCAGGCCGATCCAGCCGGCGCCGGCGATCACCAGGTGGCCGTTGTCCCGGCCCAGGGAGGTCAGGACGCCCTTGAGGCGTTCGGCGTGCGCGAGGCGGCGCAGGTGGTGGACGCCGGCCAGGCCGGTGCCCGGGATGTCCAGGCGGCGGGGCTCGGCACCGTTGGCCAGCAGCAGTTTGTCGTAGCGGACGGTGGTGCCGTCCTCGCCGAAGCGGACGGTCTTCGCGGCGCGGTCGACGGCGTCGACGGTCTGGCCGAGGTGCAGCTCGACGTCGTGGCGCGCGTACCAGGCGGGCTCGTGCACGAAGACGCCGTCGCGTTCCTCCTTGCCGAGGAGGTAGCCCTTGGACAGGGGCGGTCGCTCGTACGGGTGGTCGCGTTCGTCGCAGATCAGCAGGACACGGCCGGTGAAGCCCTCCGTTCGCAGCGTTTCGGCCGCTTTCGCGCCGGCCAGTCCGCCTCCGACGATGACGAATGTCTGATCCGCGTCGACCACGTGATGCCTCCTCTTCGGGGTGCCGCCACCTGTGAGCGTCCCGCACACCGGGTGGTGCGGGAAGGGGGAGTGACCCGATCAGGCCACGGACGGCCTCCTTCGGGCTCTTCTCAACCCTGCCCCCTCAGACGGGTGTGAAGCGAGCGGGCCGAGGCGTCGGTGAGGGACGCGATCTGGTCGACGATCACCCGTTTGCGGGCACGGTCGTCCGGGGCCTGCGCGAACAGCGTGCGGAACTGCGGGTCCAGGCCGTCGGGGGCGCGGGCGGTGAGCGCCTCGGCCAGTTCGACGACGACGATCCGCTGGTCGGCGCGGAGCAGTTCCTGCTCGGCGCGCTGCATGACGTACCGGTCGGCGACCGCCTTGAGGACGGCGCACTCCAGGCGGGTCTCCCGGGGGACGACGAGTTCGGCTCCGTAGCGGGTGAGGCGGCCGCTGCCGAACCGCTGCCGGGTGGCGCCCTCGGCGGCGAGGCAGAAGCGGCCGATGAGCTGGCTGGTGGCGTCCTTGAGGCGGGCCTGGGCGACCGCGGTGCCGTCGTAGCCGTGCGGCCACCACTCCTGGGCGAGGAGCCGGTCGAGCGCCTCGGCGAGTTCCGCCGGGTCGGTGCCGGGGTCGGTGTAGCGGCCGGCGGCGACGGCGAAGACCGCCTGCCGCTCGGGCTCGGCGTGCAGGAGGTTGGGGTCGATGTGGCCGGCGTGCAGGCCGTCCTCCACGTCGTGCACCGAGTAGGCCACGTCGTCGGCCCAGTCCATGACCTGGGCCTCGAAACAGACGCGGCCTTCGGGGGCGCCCTCGCGGGTCCAGTCGAAGACGGGGCGGTCGTCCTCGTAGACGCCGAACTTCGGGGAGGCCGGGTCGGTGGGGTGGCCGCCCCGGGGCCAGGGGTACTTGGTGGCGGCGTCGAGGGCGGCGCGGGTGAGGTTGAGGCCGACGGAGCCTTCGGGGGTGAACCGTTTGGGTTCGATGCGGGTGAGGAGGCGGAGCGACTGGGCGTTGCCCTCGAAGCCGCCGCAGTCCTCGGCGAACTCGTTCAGCGCCTGTTCGCCGTTGTGGCCGAAGGGCGGGTGGCCCAGGTCGTGGGAGAGGCAGGCGGCCTCCACGAGGTCCGGATCGCAGCCGAGGGCGGCGCCGAGCTCCCGGCCCACCTGGGCGCACTCGAGGGAGTGGGTGAGGCGGGTGCGGGGGCTGGCGTCCCAGAGCGGGCTGGCCGCTCCGGGGGTGACCACCTGGGTCTTGCCGGCCAGGCGGCGCAGGGCCGCGGAGTGCAGCACGCGTGCGCGGTCGCGCTGGAAGGCGGTGCGCCCGGGGCGCTTGTCGGGTTCGGCGGCCCAGCGGGCGACCGAGGGCGGGGCGTAGCCGGGGGGCGGGACGTGGTTCTCGTACTCCTGTGACGCCGGGCCGGTGGGGGCGGGGGTGCGGGTGCCTGCCATGCCTCGACACTACGGGCAGACGGTGACGGCCGGGGTGCGCCCGTACCGCGTCGGGGCCGGGGCGGGGGCCGTGCGGGCCTGGTCGTAGCGGTGGAGGAGGAGGCGGACCAGGGCGGGGTGGGTGCCGAGGGGGGCCGCGGTGATCCAGGGGGACGCCGCCGCGCACTTGGTGGCGAAGCGGCCGGGGGCCGTGAAGCAGGAGGCGACCGCCACGCGGTGGCGGCCCCGGGCGGCCAGGGCGCGCAGGGCGTCGGGGACGGTGGGGGCGGCGGCGGAGGCGTAGGCGGGGACGACGGGCACGCCGAGGCGTTCGGCGAGCAGGCCGGCGGTGCGGGCGGTGTCGCGCCCCGAGCCGGGGCTGCGGGAGCCGGCGGCGGCCAGCACGACCGCGCTCGTACGGCGGGCCGCCTCGTCCGCCGGGGCGCGCCAGCCGGCTTCCGTCAGGCGGGCGTGCAGGGCGTCCACCAGCAGCGGGTGCGGGCCCAGCGGGGCGGCCACGCGCGCGTGCAGCGGGGTGTCCGCGGCCGCCTCGGGGATGTCCCGTGTGACGTGGTGGCCGCGGCTGAGCAGCAGCGGCACCAGCACGGCCGAACCGGCCCCTCGCGCGTGCAGCCCGGCGAGGGTGTCCGGGAGCAGCGGGGCGTTCAGCTCGATGTGCCCCAGGTGCACGGGCAGGCCGGGCCGCAGCGCGCGGACGCGGTCCAGGAGCGCCCGTACGGTGCCCGGCGTGCGCGGATCACGGCTGCCGTGAGCCACGACGACGAGGGGGGTGGTGGGGTGCGCCGTCATGTTCCGATGGTCGCCCAGGGACGTTGCCTCTCCGTTGCACGCGCGTGAGCGGGGCTTTTCCGGTGGTTCACGGCGCGGCCGCGCACCGCGTGAGTCCGTCCGGGCCGCGGCGCCCCCTTCCCGCCCACCGTGAAGCCGATCACAGGGCGCGGCTGAACCGGAGGGCGTGCCGATGCGTCTTCCGAGACCGAGGACCGAGGACCGACCGGGGAGGGTGCCCGTCCGATGCTTGACCTGTTGCGCCGCGTGAGGACCCGCGGGTTCCGCCGACCGTGTATGCCGCGTATGCCGCGCACCCGTACCGGGCAGCGGCGGCTGGTGCAGGCGGGGATGGCGGTGTGCGTCCTGGCGCTGCTCCCGGCGACCTGGATGCACACGGCCGCGGACGGCCGGCTGCGCACCACCGCCGACGTGCCCCGCACGGACGTCGCCGTGGTCTTCGGTGCGGGCCTGTGGGACGAGGAGCCCTCGCCGTATCTCGCCCGCCGGCTGGACGCGGCGGCCGAGCTGTACCGGACGGGCCGGATCGAGGTGGTCCTGGTCACCGGCGACAACAGCCGTGAGGAGTACGACGAGCCGGACGCGATGCGCGCCTATCTGACCCGGCACGGCGTGCCCGGCACCCGGATCGTCAGCGACTACGCGGGCTTCGACACCTGGGACTCCTGCGTCCGCGCGAAGAAGATCTTCGGCGTGGACCGGGCCGTGCTGATCAGCCAGGGCTTCCACATCCGGCGCGCGGTCACGCTGTGCCGGGCGGCCGGCGTCTCCTCGTACGGCGTCGGCGTCGACGACCGCCACGACCTCACCTGGTACTACGGGGGCGTCCGGGAGATCCTCGCCGCGGGCAAGGCGGCGGCGGACGCGGCGTTCCGCCCGGACCCGCACTTCCTCGGGCCGGAGGAACCCGGGGTGCGGCAGGCCCTGGCGGACGTCCGCGCCCCGGAAACCGCGGACTGACGGTGCGCATATCGCGGTATGCTCACACCATGGCAGACACGACACGGATCACGGTGACGCTCCCGGCCGAGCAGGTCGCCGAACTGAAGAAGCTCACCGACAACGTCTCTGGCTACGTCGCTGAAGCGGTGGCGCGTCAGCTTCGGCACCAGTTGCTCGGCGCTGATCTGCTGCGCCATCAGGAGGAGCACGGGGCCTTCACCGAGGAGGAGCTGGCGGAGGCGCACTCCCGGATCTTCGGCACGACGGGAAGCGCCGGACGTCCGGCGAGTGCCGCGTGAACGGTCACATCGAGACCGTCGTCCTGGACTCCCAGGGTCTCTCTGCCTGGATCGCGGAGGATCGCAAGATCCTCGCGATGCTCCAGGTGCTCCACTCCATGGGTTCCGAGATCGTCGTGGGAGCCAACACCATCGTGGAGGTCAGCCACGCGCGCGTGAACCTGCCCCGGCTGCGGTGGGTGCTGTCCCGCGTCAAGGTGGAGGCGGTGACCGAGGCGGCGGCGAAGAGAGCTGCGGAACTGCTCAAGGCCGCAGGCCTGCACGGTCACCAGTACGCGATCGACGCGACGGTCGCGGAGCTGGCTCTGTGCCAACCGGGGCCAGTGGCCCTCCTGACATCCGACCTCGATGACATGTCTCGTCTGTGCGGCGGCCGTGTCCAGCTCGTCGGTGTCTGAGCGGACGCCTCCGCGCCCCCGGCCTCACCGCGCTCCCCCGGTCCCGGGGAGGTGGCCGTGCCCGGGGTGTAACCGGGGGCGGTGCGGGGTGTAACGCGGGGCGCGCAGGCTGGGCGGTATGGAGAGCTCCGGGACGCCCGCGCACTGCCCGTACTGCGCGCTGCAGTGCGGGATGAATCTGGTGCCCGGTGCGGGCGGGACCGTCGAGGTGCGGGAGCGGGCGGACTTTCCGGTGAACCGGGGGGCGCTGTGCGGGAAGGGGCGTACGGCGCCGGCCGTGCTGTCGTCGGACGTGCGGCTGACCTCGCCGTCGGTGCGGTCCGCGGAGGGTGTGCTGGTGCCGGCCTCCTGGGAGGAGGCGCTGGAGCGGGTCGCCGAGGGGCTGGGGCGGACGCGTGCGCGGTACGGGGCGGACGCGGTCGCGGTGTTCGGCGGGGGCGGGCTGACCAACGAGAAGGCGTACGCGCTCGGCAAGTTCGCGCGGGTGGTGCTGGGGACCTCCCAGATCGACTACAACGGGCGGTTCTGCATGTCGTCGGCGGCAGCGGCGGGGGTCAGGGCGTTCGGGCTGGACCGTGGGCTGCCGTTTCCGCTGGAGGACGTTCCGAAGACCGGCTGCGTGATCCTGGTCGGGGCGAACCCGGCGGAGACCATGCCGCCGTCCCTGCGGTACCTCACCGAGCTGAAGGAGAACGGCGGCACGCTGATCGTCGTCGACCCGCGCCGTACGAGGACGGCCGAGCAGGCCGATCTGCATCTGGCGCCCCGCCCCGGTACCGATCTCGCGCTGGCACTGGGCCTGCTGCATCTGGTGGTCGCCGAGGGGCGCACCGACGAGGCGTACGTCCGGGAGCGCACCACCGGCTGGGAGGAGACCCGGGCGGCGGCGATGGCGCACTGGCCGGAGTACGTGGAGCGGATCACGGGCGTGTCCGTGCCCGAACTACGGGAGGCGGTACGGCTGTTCTGCGACCCGGAGGCGGCGATGGTGCTGACCGCGCGCGGGCCCGAGCAGCAGTCCAAGGGCACCGACACCGTGGGCGCCTGGATCAACCTGTGCCTGGCGACCGGCCGGGCGGGCCGCCCGCTGTCCGGGTACGGGTGCCTGACCGGGCAGGGCAACGGGCAGGGCGGGCGCGAACACGGCCAGAAGGCGGACCAGTTGCCCGGTTATCGCAAGCTGACCGATCCGGCGGCGCGGGCGCATGTGGCCGGGGTGTGGGGCGTGGACCCGGATTCCCTCCCCGGGCCGGGGCGCAGCGCGTACGAACTCCTCGACGCGCTGGGTACGGGCATCCGCTCGCTGCTGCTGATGGGCTCCAACCCGGTGGTGTCGGCGCCGCACGCCGCGCACGTCGAGGAGCGGATCCGCTCGCTGGACTTCCTGGCGGTGTGCGACGTCGTGCTGTCGGAGACGGCGGCGCTCGCCGATGTCGTGCTGCCGGTGACGCAGTGGGCGGAGGAGACGGGGACGACGACGAACCTCGAGGGCCGGGTGCTGCTGCGCCGCCGGGCCCTCGCCCCGCCGGAGGGTGTCCGCAGCGACCTGGAGGTGCTGCACGGGCTGGCCGCCCGGCTCGGTGGCGGACGGGGTGGCCCGGAGAAGGGGTTTCCGACCGAGCCCGAGGAGGTCTTCGAGGAGCTGCGCCGGGCGAGCGCGGGCGGGCCGGCGGACTACTCCGGGATCAGTTACCGGCGGCTGGCGGAGGAGAACGGCGTGTTCTGGCCGTGCCCGGCACCGGCGGGGACCGGGGACGCCGTGCACCCCGGCACGCCCCGGCTCTTCCTCGACCGGTTCGCCACCGGGGACGGGCGGGCCCGGTTCACGCCCGTCGCGCACCGTGCGAGCGCCGAGGAGCCCGACGACGAGTACCCCGTGCTGCTGACCACCGGCCGGGTCGTGGCGCAGTACCAGTCCGGCGCGCAGACCCGGCGCGTCGAGGAGCTGAACGCCGCCGCGCCCGGCCCGTTCGTGGAACTGCACCCCCGCCTCGCGGAGCGGCTCGGCGTAGCCGAGGGCGATCCGCTGGCCGTGGTGTCCCGGCGGGGCCGGGCGGTGGCACCGGCGCGGATCACCGCCGCGATCCGCCCCGACACCGTGTTCATGCCGTTCCACTGGGCCGGCGAGGGCCGCGCCAACACCCTCACCCACCCCGCCCTGGACCCGATCTCGCGGATGCCGGAGTTCAAGGTCTGCGCGGTACGGGTGGAGGCGGTGACGCCGTGAGCGGGTCACCCGTTCACCGGCGCGCGGGGCGCCCTTCGGCTTCTTGCTCTCGACGGGGCCGCCGTACGTCGCTGACCTGCCGGAACAGCGGGCGGACAGGCTCCGGCCGGGCGGGCCCGACACCCGTTCACCTCATTTCTGACTTTCCTTCAGGAAGCGCGCCGCGCCCGGTGGTACTTACCTCGGACAGGCAGGGACGCGACTGACGGCGGCACATGGGGGTGCCGCGGGCGTGGCCCCTGCGTGAGCTCGAGGGAGCGTCGATGCGAGGTATCGCCCGGTTGCCGGCCTGTCTGCCCGGTGTGGCCGGCCTGCCCGGTGCGGCCGCTCTGGCCGTCCCCGTGCTCGCCCTGGTCGCCGTGGGGCTGCTCGCCGCCCCCGCCGGGTACGCCGGGGAGGCGGACGCCACCCCGGCGGGGCACTCCCGCGGCACGGCGTCCGGGAGCCTGGAGGTGTACCCGTCCTCGGTCGTGGCCGGCGCGCAGGTGACGGTGAACACCGCGGCGTGCGGGGACCACGACACGGTCGCGGGGGACGCCACCGCCGTGGGCGCCGGCCGTTTCACCCTGATGCCGAGCGCGCACGAGCGGGACTCGATCGGCCAGTTCCGGGTGCCGCCGGACGCGCGGCCGGGGACGTACGAGATCGTCGCGAAATGCTCCGCCGGCGGGCAGCGGTTGACCGGCGACCTGGTGGTCCGGCTGACGTCCGCGGCCCGGCAGGTTCATCCGCACGGAAGTGTGAAGACGGGGGTCGGCAGTGCCCTGGGCCCCGACCCCGTACAGACCGCGGCCGGCGTGGCGGCACTCGCCGTCGCCGCCGCGGGCGGTACCTGGCTCCTGCATCGCCGGGCGAGAGGCGACGGGATCTGACGGGCACCCTCCGCCGCCCGTCCACCGGTACCGCATGTCCCCTCCCCCTCCGGGTCCGACGCCCCTCGCGGCCCGGAGGGGGGCACGGGGCCGACTCCGAAGAGGTCAGTCCACGATGCGCAGCAGGTTCGGCCGGGCCGGCGGCCCGAGCAGCACGGCCATAGCCTCCGTGAGCGTGCTCGCCCTGTGCTGCGGGTTGTGGCTGCTGCGCGACGCGGCCGAGACGCCCGCCCCGCCCCAGCCCTCCGCCGCCCAGGCCCACTCCGGGCGCGCCGGTCTCGTCCCCGGCCGCCCCGCCGCGCTGCCGTTCTCCCCGCCGGAGAGGATCCGCATCCCCGCGATCGACGTGGACGCGCCGCTGACGGGCCTCTCCCTGACCGGCACCGGCAGCCTCGACGCGCCGCCGCCCGAGCGGAAGAACCTGGCCGGCTGGTACGAGGCCGGCACCGCACCCGGCGAGCGGGGCACCGCGATCGTCGCGGGCCACGTCGACAACGCCGACGGCCCCGCCGTCTTCTACTCCCTGGGCGCCCTGCGCAAGGGCAGCACCGTCGAGGTGGACCGGCTGGACGGCCGCACCGCCGTGTTCACGGTGCACGCCGTGGAGGCGTACGACGCGAGGGACTTCCCCGACGAGCGGGTCTACGGCGCGGCGAAGCGGCCCGAACTGCGGATCATCACCTGCGGCGGCGGCTGGTCACGCACCACCGGCTACCGGGGCAACGTCGTCGTCTACGCCCATCTGACGGGCGGCCGCGGCCGCTGACGCCCACCGGGACGCGACGCGCGTGGCCCCCCGTTGAAGTTCCGCGGCCCGCGGCCCCGCCGACCCGCCGCCCCGCGGCCTCAGGCCAGCCACTGCTCGTACGCCATGTTCGCCACCAGGGCGAAGACCACCGTCAGCAGGACGACGCGGACGAAGCCGCTGCCCTTCTTCAGGGCCGTGTGGGCGCCGAGCATGCCGCCCGCGAGGTTGAACACGGCCATCAGGGCCGCCAGCTGCCACAGCACCGCGCCCTGCCAGGCGAACATCGCCAGCGCGCCGGCGTTGGTGCAGCAGTTGACGATCTTCGCGGTGGCGGAGGCGGTGACCAGGTCGAGGTGGAGCAGCGCGGTGAGCGCCAGGACGAGGAACGTGCCGGTGCCGGGGCCGATGAGACCGTCGTAGAAGCCGATGCCCAGGCCGCCGAGGCCGATCGCGGCGAGGACGCGGCGGCGCGTGACCGGGCCGGGTGCGGGCGCGGTGCCGAAGGACGGACGGAGGATGACGAAGGCGGCCACGGCGAGCAGCACCACCATGATCACCGGTTTGAGGACCTCGGTGCTCATCCCGGCGGCGAGGAAGGCACCGCCCGACGACCCGGCGAGGGCGGCGAGACCGATGCGTACGGCGGTACGGACGTCCACCGGGGCCTTGCGGGCGTAGGTGATCGCCGCGCCCGTGGTGCCGACGATGGCGACCGCCTTGTTGGTGCCCAGCGCGTGCGCGGCCGGGGTGCCGGCGGGCAGGCCCAGCAGCAGGGCCGGCAGGAGCAGCAGTCCGCCGCCACCGACCACGGCGTCGATCCAGCCGGCGGCGAGCGCCGCGAGGCAGAGGAGGACGACGGTGGTCAGCGAGATGTCGGGCATGGCCGTGACCCTATGGACCGGATAGTTGTGCCGTCCATCGAGATGAGCTTTTCCTGAGGTTGAGCGTCCTCACACTCGCCCCCCGCCCCTGCTGAGGGCAGCGTTCCGTGCGGGAAACAGCGGTGATGCCACCGGGTAACACCCGCACCGCAGGCTCGGGGACATGACATCGAACGAGCGTGTGGTGGTGATCGGCACCGGCCTCGCGGGCGTACGTCTCGCCCGGCGGCTCGGCGAGCTCGGCACGCCGGTGACGCTGATCGGCGAGGAGGAGCACCGCCCCTACAACAGGGTGCTGCTCGCCGAGGTGCTGGCCGGACGCTACGGCCCCGAGGTGATCGCCCTGCCGGCACCCGGGGAGCCGGTCCGGGCCCGGGTCACCGGCATCGACCGCGCGGCGCGCACCGTCACCTGCGCGGACGGCTCGGTGATCGGATACGGCCGGCTGGTCCTGGCCACCGGCTCCCAGCCGGTGCTGCCGCCGCTGCGCGGCCTGTTCACCGCGGGCCCCCCTGAGACCGCTGAGACCCCTGAGACCGCTGAGACCGCTGACAGCGCGAACACCGCGGCCCGCGAGCTGCCCGAGGGGGTGCACGCCTTCCGCACCATGGACGACTGCCTGGGCCTGGACAAGGCGCTGCGGCCGGGGGTGCGAGCGGTGGTGATCGGCGGCGGGCTGCTCGGGGTCTCCGCGGCCCGCGCCCTCGCCGTGCGCGGCGCGCGGGTCGTCCTCGCCCAGCAGTCCGAGCGGCTCATGGAACACCGGCTCGACCCGGCCGCGTCCGAGCTGGTCGAGCGGCATCTGACCGGCCTCGGCGTCGAGGTGCGCACCGAGTGCCGGGTGCGGGACGTACGCCGCGCCGGCGGTGCGGTCCGCTCGGTGCGGTTGGCCGACGGGTACGCCCTCGACGCCGAGGCCGTGGTGCTGGCCTGCGGGGCGCGCCCGCGCACCGGGCTCGCCCGGTCCGCGGGGCTGGAGGTCCGCGAGGGCGTCGTCGTCGACGACGAACTGCGCACCTCCGACCCGTCCGTCCACGCCGTCGGCGACTGCGTCCAGCACGCCGGCACGGTGTACGGGCTCGCCGCCCCGGCCCTGGAACAGGCCGACGCGCTCGCCGCGCTGCTCGCCGGGGACACCGGCGCCCGCTACACCGGCACCCGCTCCCTGACCCGGCTCACCCTCACCGGCCGCCTCGGGCCCTTCGACCCGGCCGCGTTCGACCTGGCCGCGTTCGGCGAGGCCGAGGCGCTGCCGGGCGACGACGTCGTCCAGCTCACCGACGCCACCCGGGGCACCCACCGCAAGGTCGTCGTCCGCGAGGGCCGCCTGGTCGGCGGGGTCCTGGTCGGCGAACTCGGCACCGTCGGCGCCCTCGCCCGCGCCTGGGAGGGAACAGAGCCGCTCCCGTCCGCCGGCGGTCCCCTGCTCCACCTGCTCACCCACGACGGAGGCTCCTGTTGACCGCCACCCCGGGAACACCCCCCACCCTCGTGCTCGTCGGCCACGGCATGGTCGGCCAGCGTTTCCTCGAGGCGCTCGCCGAGCGCGGTCTGACCGCCACGCACCGCGTGGTCGTGCTGTGCGAGGAGCCGCGTCCGGCGTACGACCGGGTCCGGCTCACCTCGTACTTCTCGGGGTGCACACCCGAGGAACTGTCCGTGACGGAACCGGAGTTCATCGCGGCCCACGGCATCGAGCTGCATGTCGGCGACCCGGCGGAGACGATCGACCGCGAGGCCCGCGAGGTGACCGCCCGTTCGGGGCTGGTCGTCGGCTACGACGTCCTGGTGCTGGCCACCGGCTCCCACCCGTTCGTGCCGCCGGTGCCGAACAAGGACGCCGAGGGCTGCTTCGTCTACCGCACGATCGAGGACCTCCTCGCGATCGAGGAGTACGCGAGGAGGTCGACGACCGGCGTGGTGGTCGGCGGCGGTCTGCTCGGTCTGGAGGCGGCGGGCGCCCTCAAGGGTCTCGGACTCACCACGCACATCGTGGAGTTCGCCCCGCGCCTGATGCCGGTGCAGGTCGACGAGGGCGGTGGCGCGGCGCTGCTGCGCACCGTCGAGGGCATGGGCCTGGCCGTCCGCACCGGCACCGGTACCCAGGAGATCGTGGCCGGCCCGGACGGCGCGGTCACCGGCATGAAACTGTCCGACGGCTCCGAACTCGCCACCGACCTGGTGGTGTTCTCCGCGGGTGTCCGCCCCCGTGACCAGCTGGCCCGGGACTGCGGCCTCACCGTCGGCGAGCGCGGCGGCGTCGCGGTCGACGAGCAGTGCCGCTCGGTCACCGACCCCCGTGTCTTCGCGATCGGCGAGTGCGCGCTGGCCGCCGACGGCCGGGTGTACGGGCTGGTCGCGCCGGGTTACGAGCAGGCGGAGACGGCGGCGGCGGCCCTCGCCGAGGACGAGTCCGCCTTCACCGGCGCCGACCTGTCCACCAAGCTGAAGCTGCTCGGCGTGGACGTGGCGTCCTTCGGCGACGCGCACGGCACCACCGCCGACTGCCTGGACGTCGTCTACTCCGACTCCCGCTCCGGCCTCTACAGGAAACTGGTCGTCGGCCGCGACGGCACTTTGCTCGGCGGCATCCTGGTCGGCGACGCGGACGCGTACGGCACGCTGAGGGCCTTCACCGGCTCGGTGCCGCCGGTCTCACCGGAGTCCCTGGTGCTGCCGGCCGGCGCCGGGAGGCCCGTCGGGCTCGGCCCGTCCGCGCTGCCGGACGAGGCGATCATCTGCTCCTGCAACAACGTCCGCAAGGGCACCGTCCGCGAGGCCGTCACCGAGCACCGGTGCACCACCGTGCCCGAGGTGAAGAGGTGCACCAAGGCCGGTACGACGTGCGGCAGTTGCGTGAAGGTGATCGGCCGACTGGTCGACGCCGAACTGGCGGCGAACGGCGTCGAGGTGGACCAGGGCCTGTGCGGCTGCTTCGCGCAGACCCGCGAGGAGCTGTACGAGATCGTCCGCGCCCTGCGCGTCGCCTCCCACCGGGACCTGCTGGACCGGCACGGCCGTGCGGGCGCCCGCGGCGGCGACGGCTGCGAGGTCTGCAAGCCGGCGGTCGGTTCGATCATCGCCTCCCTCGCCCCGGTGATCGGCGCGAGCACCTACGTCCTGGACGGCGAACAGGCCGCCCTCCAGGACACCAACGACCACTTCCTCGCCAACCTGCAGAAGAACGGATCGTATTCGGTCGTGCCCCGCATCCCCGGCGGTGAGATCGCCCCGGAGAAACTGATCGTGATCGGCGAGATCGCCCGCGACTTCGGCCTCTACACGAAGATCACCGGAGGTCAGCGCATCGACATGTTCGGCGCGAGGGTCGAGCAGCTTCCGGTGATCTGGGCCCGGTTGGTGAACGCCGGCTTCGAGTCCGGCCACGCCTACGGCAAGTCGCTGCGCACGGTGAAGTCCTGTGTCGGGCAGACCTGGTGCCGCTACGGCGTCCAGGACTCCGTCCGTATGGCGATCGACCTGGAGCTGCGCTACCGGGGCCTGCGCTCCCCGCACAAGCTCAAGTCGGCGGTCTCCGGCTGTCAGCGCGAGTGCGCCGAGGCCCGGTCGAAGGACTTCGGCGTCATCGCCACCGCCCACGGCTGGAACCTGTACGTCGGCGGCAACGGCGGCGCCACCCCACGCCACGCCGACCTGCTCGCGCAGGACCTCTCCGACGCCGGACTGGTCCGCCTGATCGACCGGTTCCTGATGTTCTACATCCGCACCGCCGACCGCCTGGAACGCACCAGCGTCTGGCTGGACCGGATCCCCGGAGGCCTGGACCACGTCCGGGACGTCGTCGTCCACGACTCGCTCGGCATCTGCGACGAACTGGAGGCCCTGATGACCGCCCATGTCGCCCACTACCGCGACGAGTGGGCCGAGACCGTCGACGACCCCGAGAAGCTGGCCCGGTTCGTGTCCTTCGTGAACGCGCCCGGCACCCCCGACCCGGTGGTCGCCTTCGTCTCCGAGCGCGACCAGATGAAGCCCGACCTGCCGCTGCTGACCATCGGCCTGCGACCCGCCGACGACCCCCTGGAAGGAACCGCCGCGCGATGACCCTGACACCGGAGACCACCGGTCTGAAGGTTCGACTCCGCCTGACGGACGACTGGTTCACGGTCTGCGACCTGAGCACGCTGCTCCCCGGCCGCGGCGTGGCGGCCCTGCTGCCCGACGGCCGCCAGGCCGCCGTCTTCACCGACCGCACCGGCGCCCTGTACGCCGTCGACAACCGTGACCCCTTCACCGGCGCGGCGGTCCTCTCCCGCGGCCTGACCGGCACCCACCACGGCCGCCCCTTCGTCGCCTCCCCCCTCCTGAAGCAGCGCTTCGACCTGGAGACGGGCCGGTGCCTGGACGACGACACGGTCCGGCTGACGACGTACGAGACCAAGGCGGCGTGAGCCCGCGGAAAGCCGGGCGCGCGGGTCGGGGCGGCGTCCGGAACGGTCACCCGCCGGTACGCCTTCAGTCATGAGGTGTCCATGCCGACCCCGTAGGTTCCGTGACCGCACGACCCCGTCACCGACCGGTGGCGGGACGGTTCCCGGCACCTCAGGAGCGGCAGTGGAACGTCGTACCTTCCTTCGTGCGAGCGCCATGGGCGGCACCGGCGCGGTCCTCGGCGGCGCACTCTGGCACAGCGCCGCGTACGCGGCGCCCGCCCAGCCCGGCACGGGCCCCTACGGTGCGCTCGACGCGGCGGACGCCAACGGGATCCGGCTGCCGGCCGGGTTCACCAGCAGGGTGATCGCCCGTTCCGGCCAGCAGGTCCCGGGCACCTCGTACACCTGGCACAACGCCCCCGACGGCGGCGCCTGTTACGCGGACGGCAGTGGCTGGATCTACGTCTCCAACTCGGAGATCAACCCGTCCGGCGGCGCGGGCGCGGTGCGCTTCTCGGCCACCGGCGCCGTCACGGGCGCCTACCGCATCCTGTCCGGCACCCGGCAGAACTGCGCGGGCGGCAGCACCCCGTGGAACACCTGGCTGTCCTGCGAGGAGGTGGACCGCGGCTACGTCTACGAGACCGACCCGTGGGGAACGAAGGCGGCGGTCCGCCGGGACACGATGGGCCGCTTCAAGCACGAGGCGGCGGCCGTCGACCCGGTCCGCAGGGTCGTCTACCTGACCGAGGACGTCTCGGACAGCTGCTTCTACCGCTTCCGGCCGACGACGTGGGGCGATTTATCCTCCGGCACGCTGGAGGTACTGGTGGGGGGCAGCGGCACCAGCGGTCCGGTGAGCTGGGCGCGGGTCCCCGACCCGTCCGGCGCCACCGCCACCCGCAACCAGGTCTCCGGCGCCAAGCGCTTCAACGGCGGCGAGGGCTGCCACTACGCGAACGACACCTGCTGGTTCACCACCAAGGGCGACAACCGCGTCTGGCAGTACAACGCCTCCGCCCAGACCATCGAACTCGCCTACGACGACTCCCTGGTCCCGGGCGGTGCCGCCCCCCTGACCGGCGTCGACAACGTCACCGGCTCCTCCTCGGGCGACCTGTTCGTGGCCGAGGACGGCGGCACCATGGAGATCTGCGTCATCACCCCCGACGACGTCGTGGCCCCCTTCCTCCGGGTGAACGGCCAGTCCGGCTCCGAGATCACCGGCCCGGCCTTCTCCCCGGACGGCACCCGCCTGTACTTCTCCAGCCAGCGCGGCACCAGCGGCAGTTCGTCCGGCGGCATCACCTACGAGGTGAAGGGCCCGTTCCGCATCTGACCGCTCCCCCGCTCGTGCGGGCGCGGTGCACGGACCGCGCCCGCATGAGCGGAGAGCTACCGTCCGGTCACGTCACGTTCGCATCACGGGTCCACCGAACCTCCACACCTCCCCCCGGTCACTCCCCTACCGTCGGCAGCTCACACCCGGCAGACCGCCCCGGACGGGGGCATGCCGCCGGATATCCGCACATGGCTGGGAGTCTCCCCGTGAACCTGTCCTGCAAGTCCGCCGCCGTGACCGTCGCCGCGCTCGCACTGGCCGCACTGCCCCTCACCACCGCCACGGCCCACGAGGGCAGCCACCCGTTCAAGAACTGCACCGAGGCGTACGACGCCGGGTACAAGAACATCGAGGTGGGCGACGAGCACTACGGCAAGCACCTGGACCGCGACGGCGACGGCGTCGGCTGCGACCAGGCACCGGCGGGCTTCGTCCCCGTCGGCGACAAGGACACCGCCACGGACAGCGGCTCGGACGCCGGAGCCGGCGACACCGGCGCCGACTCCGGCTCCGGCTCCGGCTCCGGCTCCGACGACAAGGGCAGCACCGAAAAGGGCGGCGGCACCGACCTCGCCGAGACCGGCGGCAACAGCGCCACCCCGTACCTCGCGGCCGGCGGCGCGGCCGTCGTCCTGGCGGGCGGCGGGGTGCTGTTCGCGGCGCGCCGGCGCCGCGGCACGAACTGACCCGCGCCGGACCGAGGGCACGGGAAACGGCGGCACCCCCGCACGGGTGCCGCCGTTTCCTTTCGTGATCCGGAGCCGTTGCCGATCGGTGAGGGTGGTCGGGTGACAGGCAACGGCTCCGGGGCTTGGCTCACCCCAAAGGGGTCAGCGGTGGTCGCTGCCGTTCGAGGTGACCGCGGCGCGGCCGGCCTCCAGGCGGGCGACGGGGATGCGGAACGGGGAGCAGGAGACGTAGTCCAGGCCGACCTGGTGGAAGAAGTGGACCGACTCCGGGTCGCCGCCGTGCTCGCCGCAGACGCCGAGCTTGAGGCCGGGGCGGGTGGCGCGGCCGGCCTCGGCGGCCAGCTTCACCAGGGAGCCGACGCCGTCCTTGTCGATCGTCTCGAACGGGGAGACCCCGAAGATGCCCTTCTCCAGGTAGGCCGTGAAGAAGCTGGCCTCCACGTCGTCCCGGCTGAAGCCCCACACCGTCTGGGTGAGGTCGTTGGTGCCGAAGGAGAAGAACTCGGCGGCCTCGGCGATCTGGCCGGCGGTCAGGGCGGCGCGCGGCAGCTCGATCATCGTGCCGATGGCGAGCTTCAGCTGCGTGCCGGTGGTCTGCTCGACCTCCGCGATGACCTGGTCGGCCTCCTCGCGGACGATCTCCAGCTCCTGGACCGTGCCGACCAGCGGGATCATGATCTCGGCACGCGGGTCGCCCTTGGCCGCCCGGCGCTCGGCCGCCGCTTCGGCGATGGCCCGCACCTGCATGGTGAACAGGCCGGGGATGACCAGGCCGAGGCGGACTCCGCGCAGGCCCAGCATCGGGTTCTGCTCGTGCAGCCGGTGCACGGCCTGGAGCAGGCGCAGTTCGTTCTCGTGCGGCTCCTGCCGGGACTCGGCGAGCGCCACCCGGACCGACAGCTCGGTGATGTCGGGCAGGAACTCGTGCAGCGGCGGGTCGAGGAGCCGGATGGTGACCGGGAGGCCGTCCATCGCCTCGAACAGCTCGACGAAGTCCTGCTTCTGGTGCGGCAGCAGCGCCTTGAGGCACTCCTCGCGCTCGTCCTGGGTGTCGGCCAGGATCAGCCGCTCCACCAGCTCGCGCCGGTCGCCGAGGAACATGTGCTCGGTGCGGCACAGGCCGATGCCCTGGGCGCCGAAGCGGCGGGCGCGCAGCGCGTCCTCGGCGTTGTCGGCGTTGGCGCGCACCCGCAGCCGGCGCTTGCGGTCGGCGAAGGCCATCATCCGGTGGACCGCCTCGACCAGTTCGTCGGCGTCGTCGGCGCCCGGGTGCATCCGGCCCTCGAAGTACTCCACGACCGGTGACGGTACGACGGGTACCTCACCGAGGTAGACCTTGCCGGTGGAGCCGTCGATGGAGATCAGGTCGCCTTCCTCGACGACGTGCCCGCCGGGGACGGTCATCCGGCGGCGCTTGGTGTCGACCTCCAGCTCCTCCGCGCCGCACACACAGGTCTTGCCCATGCCGCGGGCGACGACGGCGGCGTGCGAGGTCTTGCCGCCGCGGGAGGTGAGGATGCCCTCGGCGGCGATCATGCCGTCCAGGTCGTCGGGGTTGGTCTCCCGGCGGACCAGGATGACCTTCTCGCCGGAGCGGGACCACTTGACGGCCGTGTACGAGTCGAAGACCGCCTTGCCGACCGCCGCGCCCGGCGAGGCCGCGATGCCGCGCCCGACCTTCTCGACCTTCGCCTCCTCGTCGAAGCGCGGGAACATCAGCTGGGCGAGCTGGGCGCCGGTGACGCGGGTGAGCGCCTCGGCCTCGTCGATCAGGCCCTGGTCCACCAGCTGGGTGGCGATGCGGAAGGCCGCGCCCGCGGTGCGCTTGCCGACGCGGGTCTGGAGCATCCACAGCTGGCCGCGCTCGATGGTGAACTCGATGTCGCAGAGGTCCTTGTAGTGGTTCTCCAGCGTCTCCATGATCTGCATCAGCTGGTCGTACGACTTCTTGTCGATCTGCTCCAGATCGGCGAGCGGCACGGTGTTGCGGATGCCCGCGACCACGTCCTCGCCCTGCGCGTTCTGCAGGTAGTCGCCGTAGACGCCCTGGTGGCCGGAGGCGGGGTCGCGGGTGAAGGCGACGCCGGTGCCGGAGTCCGGGCCGAGGTTGCCGAAGACCATGGAGCAGACGTTGACGGCCGTGCCCAGGTCGTGCGGGATGCGCTCCTGACGGCGGTAGAGCTTGGCCCGGTCGGTGTTCCAGGAGTCGAAGACCGCGTGGATGGCGAGGTCCATCTGCTCACGCGGATCCTGCGGGAAGTCCCGGCCGGCCTCGGTCTTGACGATCTTCTTGAACCTGGTGACCAGCTTCTTGAGGTCGGCGGCCTCCAGCTCGGTGTCGACCGTGACCTTCTTGGCCGTCTTCGCCGCCTCCAGCGCGTCCTCGAAGAGGTCGCCGTCGACGCCGAGGACGGTCTTGCCGAACATCTGGATGAGACGCCGGTAGGAGTCCCAGGCGAAACGGTCGTCGCCGGCCTGCTTGGCCAGGCCCTGGACGGACTTGTCGGAGAGGCCGATGTTCAGGACGGTGTCCATCATGCCGGGCATGGAGAACTTCGCCCCGGAGCGGACCGACACCAGGAGGGGGTCCTCGGCCTGGCCGAGCTTCTTGCCCATCGCCGCTTCGAGTGCGTCGAGGTGCGCACTCACCTCGTCACGCAGTGCCGCCGGTTCCTCACCGCTGTCCAGGTAGACCTTGCAGGCTTCCGTGGTGATGGTGAAGCCGGGAGGGACGGGGAGGCCCAGATTGGTCATCTCGGCGAGGTTCGCGCCTTTCCCGCCGAGAAGGTCCTTGAGGTCCTTGTTGCCCTCGGTGAAGTCGTAGACGAACTTCACGCCCTCAACACTCCCGCCCTGCTGGGTTCCATGGAGATCTTTGTTTTCCGACACGGGTCTCGACTCCTCGAGGACGCGGTGGCTGCCCTGACGAGCAGGAACATACCCAGATCAAAGGCGTATGGGTACGTCCACACGTCCACCATGCGGCTGGGACCCCTCTGCCGCCACTGGATCAAAAGTCAAAGGCAAGTCAAGGTTCGGCAAGAAATCGCCGCTCCATGTGTTCACTTCTTGAACGCAAGGATTCCGGATTGCACGCTCTACGTGCTCATCTGAGCGATGTTCGGCACGTTTGTTTTCGCTCGATGAACGATCAGGAGATGGCACTGGGTGCCATCCTTTGAGAAATGCAGCCGCCCATGATCCGCTCATCTGAGCGCCCCCCTGATCAAGGGTGGCGAGAATCACGCCGTCACGGTCGCCGGAATTTCACCATGCGGACGCCTCTCGTACCTCCGGTCCGCACGGCGGGACGGACCGTTGAACGAACCGGCCCGCACACCCGTACGGAACTGTGGCGGATCCGGACCCCCACGCCGGGTCCGCCTCCTCACCGGGTTTTGCACGGAAGGACCTCGGGTGCCTGTCTTCACACGCCTGCACCGGCCGACACGGACCACCGAAGAGAAACGAGGGGACCGCAAGCGGGGCGAGAAGCAGGGGGAGGAGACCCGCCCCACCTCTCCGGTCATCCGCGCCTTCCGCCCGCTCGGCGCCTTCCCTCCGCTCAGCGCCTTCCGCACCCGCTGCGCCGCGCTGCGCGACCGGCACCCCCGCGCCGTACGCGCCGCCCGCCTGACCCTGCACCTCCTCGCCGCCGCGCTGGTGCTCGGCGCCCTTCTGCTGCCCAACACCGCCGGCGCCCTGCGCCCCGACCGGTTCACCCGGATACCGGCCGAGGCGATCATCGGGGCCGCGCTGCTCCCCGCCCTGCCGCGCCGGCCCCGGATCGTCGCGGCCGTGCTGTACGGGGTCGGCCTCGCCGTGCTGACCGTGCTGAACCTGCTGGACATCGGGTTCAAGGAGTACCTGGGCCGGGGCTTCAACCTGGTCCTCGACTGGGGGCTGCTCGACGACGCCCTGGCCTATGTCGAGGACTCGATGGGCCCCGCGACCGCCACGGCCGCCACCCTCGGCGCGATCACCCTCGCCCTGCTCCTGGTGGTCGTGATGGCGCTGGCCGCCGTCCGGCTGAGCGAGCTGCTGGCCCGGCACCGCGCGCGGGCCACCCGGGGCACCCTCGTCGCGGGCACCGTGTGGATCACCTGCACCGCCCTGGGTGTGCAGGTCCTCGGTACGCCGGTCGCCTCCGACCGGGCCTCGGCGGCGGTGAAGGTGCAGGCCCGGCGCGTGGTGAACACACTGCACGACGAGGCGCAGTTCGAGAAGGTGGCGCGGTCCGACACCTTCGCGGCCACACCCCCCGACCGGCTCCTGCCCGACCTGCGCGGCAAGGACGTGCTCATCACGTTCATCGAGAGCTACGGCCGCACCGCCCTGGAGGACCCGGTGATCGCCCCCGGCGTCACCCGCACCCTCGACACCGGCACCGAGACCCTCGCGGAGGCGGGGTACCGGGCCCGGAGCGGCTGGCTGACCTCGGCGACGTTCGGCGGCAGCAGCTGGCTCGGCCACTCGACGGCACTGTCCGGCCTGTGGATCGACAACCAGCAGCGCTACCGCACCGCCACCTCGAACGACCGCCTCACCCTCACCAAGGCGTTCCAGAAGTCCGGGGCGTGGGACACCGTCGGCGTCATGCCGGGCGTCCAGAAGGGCTGGCCCGAGGCGCAGTGGTTCGGCCTCGACAAGGTCTACAACGCCTTCCAACTGGGTTACCAGGGACCGAAGTTCAGCTGGTCGACGATGCCGGACCAGTACACCCTCGAAGCCTTCCAGCACCTGGAGCACGGCAAGGAGCGCGACCGGGGCAGGAACCTGATGGCGGAGATCATCCTGACCTCCAGTCACCAGCCCTGGGCGCCCCTGCCCGAGATGGTCGGCTGGGACGAACTCGGCGACGGCTCCGTCTTCGAGGCCATCCAGCAGGCGGGGAAGGACCCCGGCAGTCTGATGACGGACACCACCAAGTCCCGTCAGGAGTACGGCAGGTCGGTCACGTACTCGGTGACCGCCCTCACCCAGTGGCTGGAGCGCTACGGCACCGACGACACCGTCCTCGTCTTCCTCGGCGACCACCAGCCCGTCGCCCGGGTCAGCGGCCTGCGGGCGAGCCGGGACGTGCCGGTGACGATCGTCGCCAAGGACCCGAAGGTGCTGGAGAGGATCGCCGACTGGAACTGGACGGAGGGCCTCAGGCCGGCCGAGGACGCGCCCGTGTGGAAGATGGACGCGTTCCGTGACCGTTTCCTGAAGGCCTACGGTTCCGTCCCGCACCCGACCGGACGCTGAATCGTGATCGGCCGCGCAACCCCGCGTGACCTCGGACGATACCCCGTGCCGGGCCCGGCGGCGGCGCACGTGACCGTTATCCGGATACCTCTGTTCACCAGGCGTTCCTGTTGCTAGCGTGCCGCGCTACGCAAAAAAATGACCAAGGAACCGTGATCATGTCCAGTCCTTCCCGTGAGCAGTGGGGAAGTCGCACAGGCTTCCTGTTCGCCGCGATCGGATCGGCGATCGGCCTCGGCAACATCTGGCGCTTCCCCGCCGTTGCCTACGAGAACGGCGGCGGGGCCTTCCTCCTGCCGTATCTCGTCGCGCTGCTGACCGCCGGTATCCCGTTGCTCATCCTCGAGTACTCGATCGGCCACAGATACCGGAAGTCGCCCCCGGCGGCCTTCCGCAAGCTGTCCAGGCCCGCGGAGGTGATCGGCTGGTGGCAGGTCGCGATCTGTTTCGTGGTCGCCGCCTACTACGCCGTGATCCTCGCCTGGGCGGTGCGCTACATCGGCTACTCCTTCGGCGAGCAGTGGGGCAGCGACGCCAACGCCTTCTTCTTCGGCGAGTTCCTCCAGGCCGCCGAGACCCCCGGCCCCGTGTCCTCCTACGTCGACGGTGTCCTCTGGCCTCTCATCGCGGTCTGGGTGGTCGTCCTGGTCATCCTGGCGCTCGGCATCCGCAACGGGATCGAGAAGGCCAACAAGTTCTTCATCCCGCTGCTGGTGCTCTTCTTCGTCGTCCTGGTCGGCCGTGCGCTCACACTCGACGGCGCCGGCAAGGGACTGGACGGGCTGTTCCGGCCGGACTGGTCGGCGCTCGGCGACGGCAGCGTGTGGGTCGCCGCGTACGGACAGATCTTCTTCTCGCTGTCCATCGGCTTCGGCATCATGATCACGTACGCCTCGTACCTGCGGAAGCGCTCGGACATCACCGGCTCCGCGATGGTCGCCGGCTTCGCCAACAGCGCCTTCGAGATCCTCGCGGGCATCGGGGTGTTCGCCACCCTCGGCTTCATGGCCGCGGCCCAGGGCGTCGGGGTCAACGAGGTCGCGAGCTCCGGCATCGGCCTGGCGTTCGTGGCGTTCCCGACGGTCATCTCCCAGATGCCGATGGGCGCACTGTTCGGCGTGCTGTTCTTCGCCTCGCTGGTGCTGGCCGGTCTCACCTCGCTGATCAGCATCGTGCAGGTCGTCATCGCCGCCGTGCAGGACCGCACCGGTATCCGCCGGGTCCCGGCGGTCCTGGGCGTCGGCGGGGCCATCGCCCTGGTGTCGATCCTCGTCTTCCCGACCGACAGCGGCATCTACCTGCTGGACGCGGCGGACCACTTCATCAACCAGTACGGCATCACGCTCGCCGCGCTGGTCGTGCTCGTCGTCGTGGGCTGGCTGCTGCGGCGGCTGCCCGCCCTCCAGAAGCACGCCAACGACATCTCCACGATGCGGGTCGGCCGCTGGTGGCTGATCTGCCTCGGCATCGTCACCCCGCTGGTGCTCGGCTGGATGATGGTCGACAGCCTGCGGGCGGAGTTCGCCGAGAACTACGCGGGCTACCCGACGGAGTTCCTGCTCTGGGCGGGCTGGGGCGTCGCCGCGGCGGCACTGCTCGTCGGCGTGATCCTCAGTCTGGTGCCCTGGCGCTCCGCCGACGCCGAAGTCGACGCCGAAGCCGAAGCCGATGCCGACGCCGAGGCAGGCGTGGAGGCGGGCTCCGGCTCCGAGGTACTGGAAGGGGGGAAGAACTGATGTCGACGAGTGCGATCATCATGCTGATCGTGGCCATCGTGATCGTCTGGGGCGGTCTGGTGGGCGCCATCATCCACCTGCGCCGCCACCCCGAGCGTCCCGAGGACGACGCGGCCCCGGCGCAGCCGACGGCCTGAGCGGTTCGGACACACCCGTACGGCTCTGTTCCCCCGGGGAGCAGAGCCGTACGGCTTCCGAAGCCGCCCGCGGGCGGCGCCGGTCAGCCGCCGGACGTGTCGAGTTCGGCGTCCGCGCCGAGGTCCGCGCAGTCGTACGGGTCCTTCAGCCAGCCGTCCGGCAGCGCCACCCGGTTGTTGCCGGACGTACGGCCGCGGGGACCGTCCGCGCCGGCCGGCCAGGGCTGGTCCAGGTCCAGCTCGTCCAGCCCGGCCCGCAGCGCCTCGAGGGACGAGGTGATCGCGAGCCGCTTGCGCATCTCCGAGCCGACCGCGAAGCCCTTCAGGTACCAGGCGACGTGCTTGCGGAAGTCGATCACCCCGCGCGACTCGTCCCCGATCCACTCCCCGAGCAGGGTCGCGTGCCGGACCATGACGTCGGCGACCACGCGCAGCGTGGGCCTGCGGAAGTCGTCCCGGCCCTCGAAGGCCGCGACCAGGTCGGCGAAGAGCCACGGCCGGCCCAGGCAGCCGCGCCCCACCACGACCCCGTCGCAGCCCGTCTCGCGCACCATGCGCAGCGCGTCGTCGGCGGACCAGATGTCGCCGTTGCCGAGCACGGGGATCTCCGGCACGTGCTCCTTCAGCCGGGCGATGGCCTCCCAGTCGGCGGTGCCGCCGTAGTGCTGGGCGGCGGTGCGGCCGTGCAGGGCGACGGCGCTCACGCCCTCCTCGACGGCGATGCGGCCGGCGTCCAGATAGGTCAGGTGGTCGTCGTCGATGCCCTTGCGCATCTTCATCGTGACCGGCAGGTCCCCGGCGCCGCTCACCGCCTCCCGCAGGATGGAGCGCAGCAGGTTCCGCTTGTAGGGCAGGGCCGAGCCGCCGCCCTTGCGGGTCACCTTCGGCACCGGGCAGCCGAAGTTGAGGTCGATGTGGTCGGCGAGGTCCTCTTCCGCGATCATGCGGACGGCCTTGCCGACGGTCGCCGGGTCGACGCCGTACAGCTGGATCGAACGCGGCGTCTCGCTCGCGTCGAACCTGATCAGCTGCATGGTCTTCTCGTTGCGTTCGACCAGCGCCCGGGTGGTGATCATCTCGCTGACGAACAGCCCCTTGCCCCCGCTGAACTCCCGGCACAGGGTGCGGAAGGGCGCGTTGGTGATCCCGGCCATGGGAGCCAGCACGACGGGCGGCCGGACCGCGTAGGGGCCGACCGTCAGGTCCGAGTGGTCCGAGTGGTCCGGCCGGTTCGACGGGGACTGAGCCGGGGTGGGCGTGGGCGTGGGCATTCCCCCATTGTCCCGCATCCGGAGAGCCGCCCGGGACGACACATATGCAGCGACCATTAGTTAACCGCACTATCGAACCGCGCGTACGATGGACCCCATGCCCGAGCTCAGCCCGCGCCGACGCCTCCTCGTGCTCGCGATCTGCTGCATGAGCCTGCTCATCGTGAGCCTGGACAACACGGTGCTGAACGTCGCCCTGCCGTCCCTCCAGCGGGACCTGCACGCGAGCACCGCGGGCCTCCAGTGGACCATCGACGCGTACACCCTCGTGCTCGCCTCGCTGCTGATGCTGGCGGGCTCCACGGCCGACCGGATCGGCCGCAAGCGGGTCTTCATGGCGGGGCTGGTCGTCTTCACCCTCGGCTCGGTACTGTGCTCGCTCGCCCCGAGCCTGGAGGCGCTGGTCGTCTTCCGCATGGTGCAGGCGGTGGGCGGTTCGATGCTCAACCCGGTCGCCATGTCGATCATCACCAACACCTTCACCGACCCCCGTGAACGCGCCCGCGCGATCGGCGCCTGGGGCGCGGTCGTCGGCCTCTCGATGGCGGCGGGCCCCCTGATCGGGGGGTTGCTGGTGGACTCCGTCGGCTGGCGCTCCATCTTCTGGATCAACCTGCCGGTCGGTCTCGCCGCCCTCGTCCTCACCCTGCGCTTCGTCCCGGAGTCCCGCGCCCCCGAGGCCCGCCGCGCCGACCCGGTCGGCCAGCTGCTGGTCATCGTCCTGTTCGGCTCCCTGACGTACGCCATCATCGAGGCACCGCACGTGGCGCTCTCCGCCACCGCCCCCTTCGCCCTCCTCTCGCTGGCGGCCCTGACCGCCCTGCTGATCTACGAGTCCCGCCGCCACGAACCCCTGATCGACCTGCGCTTCTTCCGTTCGGCACCGTTCAGCGGGGCCACCGTGATCGCGGTGAGCGCGTTCGCCGCGCTCGGCGGGTTCCTGTTCCTCTCCACGCTCTACCTGCAGAACGTACGGGGCCTGAGCGCCCTGGACGCCGGTCTGTGGATGCTTCCCATGGCCGTCCCGACCTTCCTGTGCGCCCCGCTCTCCGGCCGTCTGGTCGGCAGCCGGGGCCCCAGGGTGCCGCTGCTGGTCGCGGGCGGCGCGCTGACGGTGAGCGGCCTGCTCTTCGCCCTCTTCGAGGCCGAGACGTCCGACGTCACGCTGTTCACCGGGTACGTCCTGTTCGGCGTCGGCTTCGGCTTCGTCAACGCCCCCATCACCAACACCGCCGTCTCCGGCATGCCCCGCGCCCAGGCCGGGGTGGCCGCGGCGGTGGCCTCCACCAGCCGGCAGCTGGGCCAGGCGCTCGGGGTCGCGGTGGTGGGCGCGGTGCTGGCGGCGGGGGTGGGCTCCTCGTCGTACGCGGAGAGCTTCGTGTCGGCGGCGCGGCCCGGCTGGTGGATCCTCACCGCGTGCGGGCTCGCGGTACTGGTGGTGGGTGCGGTGACCTCCGGGCGCTGGGCCCGCGCCACCGCGCTGCGGACGGCCGAGCGGCTGGAGTCGGCGGAGATCCGCGAGGCGGCCGGCGTGGAGGCGTAGCCGCACCCGGCCGGCCCTTCACCGCATTCACCCGCCCTCGATCCCTGTTGATGTTGCTCTTGCTGCACACTCTGCGTCATGCCACAGATCGACACCAGCAAGGTCAGCCGTTGGGACCAGCACGGCCGGGAACACGTCGTACGGATACGGCGCACCGGGGTGCAGCGCACGATCAACTGCGAGACGTGCGACTGGCGCAGACGCGCCCAGTTCCTCCCCTGGCTGAAGGCGGAGGAACACCTGGCCCAGGCCCACCAGGCGACGGTGGACCCCACAAGAACGTGAACCGCCCCGGGCGGCGCGGGAGGCGCTGCCCGGGGCGGGTTCGACGGAGTCGAGCTGCTACGACGTCAGCAGCCGATCAGGCGGCTCGCCAGGTAGCCCTCGATCTGGTCGAGGGAGACCCGCTCCTGCTTCATGGTGTCGCGCTCGCGCACCGTCACCGCGTTGTCGTCCAGGGTGTCGAAGTCGACCGTGACGCAGAACGGCGTACCGATCTCGTCCTGGCGGCGGTAGCGGCGGCCGATGGCACCGGCGTCGTCGAACTCGATGTTCCAGTTCTGCCGCAGCGCCTGGGCGAGGCCCTTGGCCTTCGGCGAGAGCTCCGGGTTGCGGGAGAGCGGGAGCACCGCGACCTTCACCGGGGCCAGGCGCGGGTCGAGGCGCAGCACCGTGCGCTTCTCCAGCTTGCCCTTGGCGTTGGGCGCCTCGTCCTCGACGTAGGCGTCGATCAGGAAGGCGAGCATCGCCCGGCCGAGACCGGCCGCCGGCTCGATGACGTACGGCGTCCAGCGCTCGCCTGCCTCCTGGTCGAAGTAGGAGAGGTCCTGGCCGGAGGCCTTGGAGTGGGCGCCGAGGTCGTAGTCGGTGCGGTTGGCGACGCCCTCGAGCTCACCCCACTCGCTGCCGCCGAACTGGAAGCGGTACTCGATGTCGGCGGTGCGCTTGGAGTAGTGGGAGAGCTTCTCCTGCGGGTGCTCGTACCACCGCATGTTCTCCTCGCGCATGCCGAGGCCGGTGTACCAGTTCCAGCGCTGCTCCATCCAGTATTCCTGCCACTGCTCGTCCTCGCCCGGCTTGACGAAGAACTCCATCTCCATCTGCTCGAACTCGCGGGTGCGGAAGATGAAGTTGCCGGGCGTGATCTCGTTGCGGAAGGACTTGCCGATCTGGGCGATGCCGAACGGCGGCTTGCGGCGCGAAGTGGTCTGCACCTGGGCGAAGTTGGTGAAGATGCCCTGGGCGGTCTCGGGGCGCAGGTAGGCGACGGAGCCGGAGTCCTGGGTCGGGCCGAGGTGGGTGGAGAGCAGACCCGAGAACTGCTTGGGCTCGGTGAACTGGCCCTTGTTGCCGCAGTTGGGGCAGTTGATGTCGGCGAGGCCGTTCTCCGGGGCGCGGCCCTTCTTCTCCTCGTACGCCTCTTCCAGGTGGTCCGCGCGGAACCGCTTGTGACAGGCGGTGCACTCGGTGAGCGGGTCCGAGAAGGTGGCGACGTGACCGGAGGCCACCCACACCTCAGGGGCCAGGATCACCGACGAGTCGATGCCGACCACGTCCTCACGCGAAGTCACCATGTAGCGCCACCACTGGCGCTTGAGGTTCTCCTTGAGCTCGACACCCAGCGGCCCGTAGTCCCAGGCGGCACGCTGGCCGCCGTAGATCTCACTGCAGGGGAATACGAAGCCTCGGCGCTTGCTCAGGCTGACGATGGTGTCGATCTTGTCGGCGGCCACAGTGCTCTCTTCATTACGACGACGGGCGACGAAGCGAGGATGCTTCCAGCGAAGCCCTCAGGCTACCGGCGGGCCCTGCCCCTGGACCAATTAGGGCCTGCCACGGGCCTCTCGCCCAGCTTGTTGACAACGGTTTCCATGTTTGTTGAAAATGGGAGTCATGAACGTACGACGACGCCTCATACCCGCGGCTGCGGCGACCGCGGTCACCGCAGCCGCCCTCGGCACCCTGTCCGCCTGCTCCCCCGGCAGCAGCGCGGCCGGGGGCGACACCGACCGGTTCGAGGTCGTCGCCTCGTTCTACCCCGTGGCGTTCCTCGCCGAGCAGATCGGCGGCGACCATGTGAACGTCACCAGTCTGACCCAGCCGGGCCAGGAGCCGCACGACCTGGAGATCAGCGCCAAGCAGACCGCGCAGCTCGAGGAGGCCGACGCGGCGCTCTACCTCAAGGGCCTGCAGCCCACCGTCGACGAGGCCATCGGCCAGTCCGACGTGCGGACGAAGATCGACGCGGCCACGCTGACCTCCCTCGACCACGACGCCGGGTCCGGCGGCCACGACGACGAGCACGGGCACGACGAGCCCGGTCACGACGACCACGGGCACGACCACAGCCACGACGGCCAGGACCCCCACGTCTGGCTCGACCCGGTCAAGTACGCCGAGGTCGCCGAGGGCGTCGGCAAGGCCTTCCAGAAGGCCGACCCCGGCCACGCCGCCGACTACAAGAAGAACACCGAGGCCCTGGTCGGCAAGCTGAACGACCTCGACGCCGAGTTCGAGGCCGGCCTCGGACACCGGAAGACCGACGTCTTCGTCACCACCCACGCCGCCTTCGGCCACCTCGCCGCGCGCTACGGCCTGACCGAGGAGGCCATCAACGGCCTCTCCCCCGAGGCCGAGCCCAGCGCGGCGCGCGTGAAGCAGCTCACCGAGACCGCCAAGGCCGACGGGGTGACCACCGTCTTCTACGAGACGCTGACCAGCGACCGGGCGGCGAAGACCGTCGCC